>CAZYGM010000043.1:0-18643 GCA_964647015.1 uncultured Planctomycetales bacterium
AGGCGGCGGTGCTGGACCTGCTGCGGTTCCACTTGCCGGCGGGCGGGCGCGTGCCCGTGGTGCGGACGCGCTCGTTCGGCCATGTGTGGCCGCTGGTGCCGGTGGCCGTTAACCAGCCGCTACGGATGACCGTACGGGGCCGAAAGGTACAAATCGACCGCCTGGCAGGGCAATCAAGTTGACCGGCACCGCGCTGGATGCCACCTGATCGGACGCCGGACACTGCTGTTGCTGCGCTGCCCTGGCCGGCCGGCTACACGCGCTTCTTCTCGAACCAGAAGAACAGGGCGATCACCACGACCCAGAAGATCGGGATGACGATCCAGTGGGATATGCCCACCGCCGCCGGCAACCCGATCTTGCCGAAGTCCTTCCAGGCCAGGACCGTCGATTCCAGAAACGGGTAGAGCTCCGCGTAGACGGCCGCGCCGGCAATCATGCCGATGATGGCGAAGACGGCGTGCCAGCGCCCCTCGCCCAGCGCGCCCACCGACGTCCCCGGACAGAAGCCCATCACCGCCCAGCCCAAACCAAAGAGAGCCCCGCCGATCACGACGGCCCCGACGTTCATCGGCTTGTGGCTCAGCTTGATGATCTCCAGGTCCGCCAGCAGGTGGATGCCGACCATGCCCACCAGAATCGCCGAAAGCATGAACTTCAGGATCGTCATGTCCTTCAGCAGCATGGCGCCGACCTGCTTGTCAAAGCGCAGTACCCGGCCCTTCTGGAGCAGGAACCCGAAGAGTATGCCGGTGACCAGACCCAGCCATTGATCCGTGCTCATGAGTGCCTCCGCACATAAACAAGCCGCGCCACCAGTACGCCGACGCCGAAGAACATGGCCAGGGCCACGAAGCCACTGACCGACAACTGCATCATGCCGCTCAGGCCGTTTCCGCTCGGGCAGCCGTCCGCCAGCCGGGCGCCCATCATGGCAACGGCCCCGCCGACCAGGGCTCCCACCGCGCGTTTGGCTATCGAGCCGCCGAAGCGCTGTTGCCAGGTGGGTGGTACGCTCTCCCACTTGAAGCTGCCATCGGATAGGGCGGCCAGGAAGGCGCCCACGAAGATCCCGGCGACGAGCATGAACTGCCAGTCCACCCTCACTTTCGTCTCGGTGTAGTACTTGTTGGCCGCCACGTGGTCTGCGGCGACCAGGTGCTCCACGTAGCCGGCCGCCCGCACAAACGTTGTCGATGCCCCCAGATAGCTGGTTCTGTCCAGAAGCTTCGTTGTCGCCAGGGCGGATGCGATCGCCAGCAGACCCACCAAGCCGCCGGCCAGGTATGGGTTCCAGCCGCCGTTCTTCGTTTTGCCTGTCATGCTTTCTTCCTCGTCAGAGTTGTGTGGTGTCACGAGGCGTCAGAATGCCGTGCAGAAATGTACCACCCAGACGGGCGGATCGCCACCGTGCGCGGAGCAGGGTGGGAACAATGGCGGCATGGCGGACGCACGCCCCAACGCGTCGTCATCGGCGCGTGTGCCAATAGAAACGGGGCCCGCAGCGGCATGCCCGCGGGCCCCGTTGGTATTACCTGCGCTCGATCAACTAGAACTGCACTTGCAGTTGCACGCGGAAGACCAGCGCATCGTCGTTGCAGTTGGCCAGGCTGCCCGAAGCCGTTCTGTTCGGCCACTCGTAAACCTTGACCATGTCGGCCTGCAGCTTGACGTCGTGGCCCTTGATGTAGTAGTTCAGGCCGCCGCCGTACTCCCAGGAGCCCTCATTGCCGGGGTCGATGCCCGCCACGCCGCCGAAGCGGCCAACCACCTCAACCTGGTTCTCGAGCCCGGGGATCGGCAGGAAGTAGCCCATCTGCATGTAGCCGCCGTGGTAATTCTCGGTGTCTCCGATACCCGTCAGCAGCGTGTAAGGCGTAAACGGCGTGCGGTTCGCCCGGCGCGGATCAATGAAGCGCCAGATGTACTCCGCGTTGATGGAGAACCCTTGCCAACGGAAAGCCAGATCGGTTCCGAGCTGGTGAATCTGCATCCCGTTCGAGGTGGTCAGGCCGTAGGCACCCGGCATCACGCTGTTGCGCCGGAAAGGAATCCGCAGCGTGCCCCGGTCGCCGGCGTCATCGTTAAAGGCATAGTGCACGCCCAACTCCAGCGCGGGCATCTCGTGCATCGGCATGTCGCTCTGCGAGCGCCAAGTGCTGCCCGGCTTGTCACCCAGCACGTGCCACAACAGGTGCGTGACGATGGCCGGGTTATTGTCCAGCTCGCGCGCCTCATCCGTCGTAATGGTCCGGTTGTTCTGCCCGCGCAGCGAATTGACCACATCCACGTACCAGCGCAGCCGCTTGTCAAACATCCGCCCCCAGAAACGCACACCCACGCCGCGCCCAAGCTGGAACACCTCGTCTGTCAGGGGCAGGTCGACAAACTGGAAGCTCCCGCTCGAGATCATCTGCCCGCGCGTGCCCGCCAGCTTGAACAAGCCCAGCATGACCTGGAACTCTTCGGCGAAGCGGTAGTTGACGTAGCTGTAGTATGCCGTGGCGTCGTAACCCCCGTCGGAACTCATGTCGAACTGGATTTCGTACGTCAGGTCCGGCGAGTAGACATGGCCCCGAAACGACGGCCGCAACCTCTGGATGTCGAAGCCCGTGCGGTCGTCGCGCTCCAGCCGCGGCGAGCGGTACTTGTTCCGCGAGCTGGTGTCGTAGTGCGTCCAGCGGAACTGCATGCAGGACTTGACCTTCATCAGGAACAGGTCGTCGCTGCTGCGGATGAAGAAACCGCCGTCGTAGCCGGCTTGCAGCATGGCCGGCGCGAGGCTCTCGCGAAACTCCTGCTCGCTCAACAACGCGCGAATCTGCTCGCGGATGAGCTCCGGTCGCTCATCCTGCGCGCCGCGCGCCCCGGTCACCGCCACCTCCTGCTCCAGCACGCCAATCCGCTCCTGCTGCGCTGCTATGGCGGCGTGCAGTTCGGCGAGCCGCTGCTCATCTGGGCTCAATCCGGTGTTACTGGGTCCCTGCGCCAGGGCTAATTGACCCAGCAACCCAGCCACCAGCACAATGCCAAAAGATGTGCCGAGCAGTCTGCGTTTCATCGTAGTCTCCCTACTATCCAGCCGAAGGATTGCCAATTCCAGCGGCATTGCTGACTCATGCAGCGCCCGCGCCAGCGGCGCCTGATGCAGCCAATGTGCCGCGCCAATGGCGGGATTCTGCGCAGAAGGCGGTGGACCCGTCAACGTGCTCAGCAGAAATTGTTAGGTCTTCGTGAATTCTTAACAGACCGGCTCTCCCCACGGTCCGGCCGGACATGTTCCCGTCACCAGCTTCACGGCGCCAGGAACTCTTCCTCGATGTACTTCGCCGCCCGCTCGAATGCCTGGGCCGCCTCCGCGAAGTCAACCCGCATCGACCGGATGTCGCTCAGCCGCCCCGCCCGCGAATGCGCCTTGCTCTCCGCGTGCAACGGAATCTGCGCCGACGGACCGACCGCCAACTGGTCCTCAACTTCCGCCGACAGCAGGTAGTCTATCAGCCGCACACCGCCTTGCGGGTTACGGCAGCCCTTGACCAGCGCCAGCGTGTTGGGCAGCAGCAGCGCGCCCATCTGCCCCTTGCCGGCATCCGGATACACCATCGCCACCGGCCGGCCGGCGTCAAGCTCGATGATGGCGTCGTCCGTGTCCGTCAGCCCAAACGCCAACCGCCCGGCCGCCACCATCTCCGCACACGTCTTGTTCCCCGCAACCACCCGCACCTCGTTGGCCCGCAGAGTAGCCAGCAGGGCCTTGGCACCCTTGTCGCCCATCGTCGCGAAGAGACAGGCTACGTGCGACGCCGTCGTGCCGAACAGTGGCTTGGCAATCCCCACCTGCCCACGCCAGCGCGGATCAGCCAGGTCCGTGATCATGCTCGGTCGGTCGGCCGGCGCCACCAGGTCGGTATTAACGATGATCACCCGCGCCCGCGCCGCGAAACCGTACCAGTACCCCTCCGGGTCACGGTATTCAGCCGCATAATGCCGGGCCTGCTCGGGCTGACACGGCTGGAGTAGCCCTTCCTTCTTCAGCCGCAGCGTGTTCAGAATCTCATTATTCCAGAAGACGTCGCAGCGCGGCCGCCCGGCTTCCGCCCGGATGCGGTTGACCAGCCCCACCGTCTTGGTCGCCTCAGTGTCGTAAACCGCGTCCACCTTGATGCCGGTCTTCGCCGTGAACTCCGCCAGGATCGGCTCGGAAAACTGCCGGTCGAGCGCCGTGTACACCACGACGGCCGCCTTCTCCGCTTCACCCTGACGCTCACAGCCGCACAGACCGACCGCCCCCGCCAGCACGGCCAACGCACAAATCCGGTAAACCGCTTTCATCGCCGACTCCCTCATGATCGCCTGGCCGCGCCACGGCCGAACCGGCGGCCAATCCTACCTCAGTCCTGCGCCCGGCGCAAGCGGCCGCCCAGCACCGCCAGCAGCGCCAACCACGGCACCGCCACACATAGCACCAGGGCCAGCGCCAGCACTGCCAGGTCTCGGTACACGCCGAAGTGCAGCAGCGTGAACGCCCGCACTGCCGCGGGCGGCCACCCCGGCGGCGCCAGCAATACCGTGCTACCCACCTCGCCGAAACAGAGGATCATCACGACCAGCCAGGCCACCAGCGCGTCGCGGACAACTGCCGGCCAGTACACGTGCCACTGCACGCCGAGCCAGTCGCACCCGTCCACCCGCGCCGCCAGCTCGTGCTCGATCGGCACACGCTTGATACCCGGCAGCAACAGCAGCACGCCGATCGGCAGAAACCGCACCACGTACCCGGCGACAATCGCCGCCGGCGTGTCGTACAACCACGCCCCCCACAGCGGCTGATTCAGAATCGTAATCAGGCTGATTCCGGCCACCGGCGCCGGCATCGCCAGCAGCAAGACGACCGCCGTCGCCACGACCCAGCGCAGCCGGCGCGCCCGCAGCAGCGTCCACGCCAGACCCACGCTCAGAGCCACCGCGATCGTCGCGCCGACGCTCGCGCAGCCGGCCGATACCAGCAGCTCCGGCCATAGGCCGCCCACCGCTGACGTCAATCCGTCCGCCGACTCAATCCGCTTCAGCAAGGCTACGGCCGGCGGGCCGGCGAGGGCCAGAACGCCACCCAGACACAACGCCGTCGTCGGCCAGCGCCAACGTCCCAGCCGCACCGTGCGCGGCCGCCCACCCAGCCGCCACGGCGATTGCTCCCCAAACAGCCCGTAGCGGACCTGCACGACAATCAACAGCCCCACCAACAGCACCAGCACTGGCATCCCCGTTGCCACTGGGCCGGCCGCCGAGCGACTCAGCAGGTACTGCGTGTAGACCTCCTCCGCGAACGTGCGCACTACCAGCAGGTCCGCGATCGTGTAGTCAGTCGCGACAATCACGATGACCAGCAGCGCCACCGTCACAAACCCCCACGTCGCCTGCGGGATAGTAACCCGCCACAACACCGACCACTCGCCGGCGTCGAGTCGCGCCAGGTCCTCCAACTCCCGGTCAGCGCTGCGATACGCGACCGCCAGGATCAGCGTGGCCAAGGGCGTGCAGATCAGCCCGTGCAGCAGCCCGCAGGCCACCGCTGAGCCGGTCCACGTCCAGATGGGAACCGCGGCGAACACGAACACCACGCTGACATAGACCGGCAGGCACGCCGCCAGCACCATGGCCGCCGCCACCAACCTGCGGCCGGGCATGTCCGTCCGCGCTATCAGTAACCCCAGCACGCCGCCCAACGCCGTCGCCACGCCGGTCGCAATGGCGCTCACAACCGCCGTGTTGCCCAACAGCAGCAGCACACGCCGGATTACGCCGGTCGTGGACTCGTCGCCCAGCTCCGGCAGCCCGCGCAGCGCCGCCAGCACCGCCACGGCCGGCACGGCCAGCACGGCCGCCAGCGCGCCGCCGTGCAATCCTATCGCGCCGCGGCCCAGCAGGCGGCGAACTGGTGTCTGAACAACCCGCATGTGTGAGTGTCCGCCGACAGTGTGGCGGCCTTTCAGTGCGGTACAATAGGTGTCCCGCGCGGGCCGGGCAATTGCGTGGCCGCCGCGGTCCAGACAGCAGGAGCCCGCAGGATCGCATGCAGACCGGCTCGCCAGTCCCCGCGCCGCCTTCAGCCGCCGCCGTTGCGGCCGTTGTCGCCGCCATACGCTCCGAAACCTCGGCGGACGTGCGCACTGACCGTCTGGCGCGCGGCCTCTACGCGACCGACGCCAGCATCTACGAGATCATTCCGGACGCCGTGGTTTGCCCGCGCTCCGTCGCGGACGTCCAGGCGGTAGTGCGGAGCTGCGCTGCTCACGGCCTGCCCGTCACGCCGCGCGGCGCCGGCACCGGCCTGGCCGGCAACTGCCTCAACCGTGGCGTCCAGCTCGACCTCTCGCGCCACCTGAACTCAATCATCAGCATCGATCCGGCCGGCCGCGCCGCGCGCGTGCAGGCCGGCGTCGTCCTGGACGAGCTTAACGCCGCCTTGCAGCCGCATGGCCTGCATTTCCCCCCGGATGTCGCCACGGCCAGCCGCGCCACGATCGGCGGCATGATCGGGAACAACTCGGCCGGGGCACATTCGCTTGCCGTCGGACGCACCTGCGACCACGTGTTGTGCGTAGAAGTCGTGCTTTCGGATGGCTCGCTGGCCTGCTGGGGGGCCGGTGGCAACAACGCTGACAACGCGCTGGCCCAGCGCTGCGAGGATGTCCTGGCGGAGATCAGCCGCGACTACGCCGACGAGATAGCCGCCCGCTTCCCGCGCGTCTTCCGTTGCAACGGCGCCTACGCCCTGGATCGCCTCCGCCGTGCTGATGGCCGGCTCGATCCCACCCAGGTCATCGTCGGCAGCGAGGGCACGCTCGGCATCGTCGTCGCCGCGACGCTGAACCTCACGCCGCGCCCACGACACCAGGGCTTGTGCCTCGTGCACTTCGACGAATTGCGGCCCGCCCTTCGGGCTGTGCCGGCGATTCTTCAGCACAACCCGGCCGCCGTCGAACTGCTCGACCGCCTCATCCTGGAACGCGCTCAGCGTAACCCCAGCACACGCGCCCGCCGGCATGTCCTGACCGGCGACCCGGCCGCACTCCTCATCGTCGAGCTGTACGACGACGACGGCGAGCACCTGCAACGCCGCCTGCAAACGCTGGCGGCGGAACTCGAATCAGCCTCCATCGGCTACGCCCGCCCGATACTGACCGACGCGGCCCACCAGGCCGACGTCTGGGCCATTCGCAAGGCCGGCACCGGCCTGGTCCTCTCGCAGCCCGGCGACACGCAGCCGCATGACTTCATCGAAGACTGCGCCGTGGACCCCGCCCGCCTGGCGGACTACATCGCCCGGCTTCAGCAGATCCTGGCAGACGAGGGCATCCCGCAGGCCGCCTTCTACGGTCATGCCAGCGTCGGCCTGTTGCACGTACGCCCCGCGCTGAACCTCAAGACGGCCGACGGCGTTCGCAAGCTGCGGCGCATCTCCGAGCGCACCAGCCAGCTCGTCCGCGAGTTCGCGGGGGCCATGACCGGCGAGCACGGCGAGGGGCTGTCAAGGTCGGAATGGGTCGCGCGCCTCTTCGGCCCGCGGCTCACGCAGGCCTTCCACACCGTCAAGAACGCCTTCGATCCGCAGGGTATCTTCAACCCGGGCAAAATCGTCAACCCGCTGCCCATGGATGCCAACCTGCGCTACGGTGCCGGCTTCACATCCACGCAGCCCGCCACCATGCTGGACTTCTCCACGCACGGCGGCCCGGCCGGCTTGGCCGACATGTGCAGCGGCATCGGCGAATGCCGGCAGCGCCTGGCCGGCACGATGTGCCCCTCCTACATGGCTACCGGCGACGAGACCCACACCACCCGCGCCCGCGCCAACGCCCTGCGCCTGGCGCTCTCGAATCGTAGCCTGCTGGATGGCCTGGCCGATCCGGCTCTGAACGAGGTCTTCGATTTGTGCCTGGGCTGCAAGGCCTGCCAGACCGAGTGCCCCACCGGCACGGACGTCGGCAAGCTCAAGGCCGAGTGGCTCTACCAGCGCTGTCAGCGGCAGGGGGTCCCGCGCCGCAGCCGCTTCGTTGCCCGCACCATCCGCCTGGCCGCGTGGGGTCAGAAGTTCGCGTCACTCAGCAACTGGCTGCTGCACGCCGAGCCCGTGCGCGCTTTGCTCCAATACTGGTACGGCCTGGATCGCCGCGTCCCTTTCCCACCCTTCGCCCGACAAACGTTCCGGCAATGGTTCGCTGCCCACCGGCCGACCCGCGCGCCCTCCGCCCGCGCGGCAACGCCCGTCGTCTACTTCGTTGATACCTGGACGAACTACTTCACGCCGGCGGTCGGGCAGGCGACTGTCAAGGTGCTTGAAGCGCTTGGCTGCGAGGTCATTGTGCCGCCGACGGTCTGCTGCGGCCGTCCGCTCATCAGCACCGGCCTGCTCGACGAAGCCCAGGCGCTGGCCCGGCAAAACGTCGCCGCCCTCGCACCCTTCGCCGAACGCGAAATCCCCATCATCGGCACCGAACCGAGTTGCGTGTCAGTGCTGACCGACGAGTTGCCGCAACTGGTCCGCACGCCCGCCGCGCGGCGCATCGCCGCCCTGGCCACGCCCATCGACGTCTTCGTCGCCGCGGCGCTGGCGCGCGATCCGCACGCGCTGCGCTTCGCGCCCGCCGCCCAAGCCGCCATATTTCACGGCCATTGCCACCAGAAAGCCCTGACCGGCACGGCCGCGGCGCTGCAACTCCTGACCGCCTGCACAGCCGGCCAGGCCCGCGAGCTGAACACGGGCTGTTGCGGCATGGCCGGCATCTTCGGCCATGAGCACGAGCATTACGAAATCGCCCGCGCGATCGGCGAGCAACGCCTCTTCCCCGCCGTGCGCGCCCGCGGGACGGCCGACGTCGTCATCACCGGCTTCTCCTGCCGCCAACACATCGCCCATCACACCGGCGTTCAGGCGCTGCACCTGATCGAGCACGTGGCGGCAGCGCTGTTGCCGGATGGCTAATCAGCTCCCCCATCTCTACCCCGCACTGAATCGTAGGTGGCCTGAGCGCTGTCGCCCCCGGTTCAGCCGCATGGGCGACCTGCCCCACGTTCACGCATCCAGTAGCTCACGCACGCGCGCCAGCAGCGTCTTGAGTTTGTACGGCTTCTCCAGGAAGTTGAGACCCTCTTCCAGCGCGCCCTGCCGCCCGATCACGTCCGCCGTGTAGCCCGAAACGAACAGCACGCGCAAATCAGCGTGCTCCATCACCAGCCGGCCGGCCAGTTCACGTCCATTCATCCCGGGCATGATCACGTCCGTAACCAGAATATCGATCGGCCCCGTATGCGCGCGGGCCAGCTCCAGCGCCCTGTCCGCGTTCTGGGCTGCCAGCACGCGGTAGCCGCGCCGGCCCAACGCCTGGGCCGCCAGTTCGCGCACCGCCTCATCGTCCTCACAGATCAGCACCGTCTCGCTGCCGCACAGCTCATCGTCAGTCCCTTCCCGGGCTGGCTCGTCGTCCACTTCGGACTGGATCCCCGGAAGGTACACGTTGAAGGTCGTGCCGCGCCCTACCACGCTTTCCACGGTAACGTGCCCGTCAGCTTGCCGCACGATGCCGTGCACCGTCGCCAGCCCCAGCCCGGTCCCCTCGCCCGGCTGCTTCGTCGTAAAAAACGGCTCGAAGATGTGCTGCCGGATCTCCTCCGCGATTCCCGTGCCCGTGTCGCTCACCGCAATCAGCACGTGGCCCTCCCGCGCCTCCTCCGCAGGCCACACGCCATGGCGCGTGTCCGGCCGCACGTTCGCAACGCGGATGGACACCCGGCCGCCGTCCGGCATGGCATCACGCGCGTTGACCACGAGATTCATGATCACCTGCTCAACTTGGCTGGGATCAGCCCGGATACGCCACACGTCCGGGGCGCAGTCAATCTCAAGCTCGATATCTTCGCGTATCAGCCGGCGCAGCATCTTCTGCATGCCGCCCAGCAACTGGTGCAGGTCAAGCACGCGCGGCTTGATCAACTGCTTGCGGCTGAAGGCCAGCAACTGCCGCGTCAGGTCGGCCGCCCGCCGGCCGGCCCGCTCGATATGTGCCAGACCCTCCATCAGCAGGTCGTCCGGCGCCAGCCGGTCCGCCAGCCCGTGCTGCAAGAGCTCCACGTTGCCAAGTATCGCCGTGAGAATGTTGTTGAAGTCGTGCGCTATCCCCCCGGCCAGTTGCCCGATCGCCTCCATCTTCTGCGACTGCCGCAGTTGCGCTTCAAGTGCCTGCCGCTCCTCCTCCGCCTGCTTGCGCTCCGTGATATCCTCGGCAATGCCGACCATCCGCGTGATGTGGCCGGCCGCGTCGCGGATCGGCACGCCGCGATCCCAGATCCACCGCACCGATCCGTCCGGCCGGATGATCCGGAATTCCTCAGAGTACGAGCCGGTTTCTCGTGTCCGTAGGTTGGCGGCCGCAGCGCGCCCCCGGTCGGCGGGGTGGATCGTGTCCAGCCAGCGACTCGCCGGTCCGCTCATTTCAGCGCAGCTCCGCCCCCAGATCTGCTCAACCGCCGGGCTGACATACAGCACTTCCGATCCGTCCGCGTTCTCCATCCAGAAGACCTGCCGAATGTTCTCAACCAACTGCCGAAAACGCTCCTCGCTCTCACGCAAGTCGCGCAGGATGAGCAACGTGCTAAGCCCATCCGCAATACGCCGCCCAATTTCCGTGAACAAACGCTGCTCATCCGCGGTCCAGACCCGCGCGTAAGCGCACTGATGCAGCCCGAATAGCCAGGGCTTGCCCACCTTCGGCCGCAGCGCGGTGAACATCTGCGCCTGCACGGAGAACAACTCGGACGTCGCCGCCGACACCGGCTGATCCGTACCGTTCGTACACATCACCGGGCCACCCGCGGCCAGCGCCATACGGCAGTCCTCGGCCGTGCTCGCCGCCATGGCTACATCCCGGCCCAGCGCCAATGCTCCGGGATACTCCGGACGCGTCGCCTCAACCGGCACCCGGAAAGATGTCGCCTCCGGATCGCAGGGATGGAACAGCCACGCCCGATCCGTGTCGAAGATCGCCTGCACCACGTCCATCGCCCGCCGCAGCATCTCCTCCACGTCCGTAGTCGCGCGGATCACGTCGTCCACCCGCTCCAGGCTCTCCAGAAAGTGGACATACGCCTGCTGCCGATCCTCGCTAACCTTGCCCTGCGGCCCCGCCCCCGCATTCATCGCTCGACCCGTTGACCGGCCACGCATGCTGCGCTGCTCGACAATCAGGTCGTCGCTGGATCGCTCCACGCCGGACATGCAGACCTCCTTGTCGCGCTCGCCGCGGCCCGGCGCCCGGGCGGCTTAAGCGGAAGGCCGCTGATCGGATCACTTCGGACGTACAGAAATGCACTGCCGCACGCCTGATTATGACATCCGAGCGGCCCGCAGTCGACCCCCGCCTGTCACCCTCCCCGCCCAAAAACGCGCAACCCAGCGCAGTACCCGCCAGAACAACGCTATCGACGGCCCGCCGGCTAGAACTCCTATACAACCCCGCCTATCGTTCCGCGAGTGCCCTATGACCCGAAAACCACAGCCACAACACCCCTCGGATTTGCCGGACGTCCTGGCCTGGAGCCGCGCATACCTCGCCGACTACTTCAGCGACCCCCCGGCCCCGTTTCACCACGAACTGCTGCGCGACCTGCGCGACGCCGACCGCCGCCTGCTCGCCCGCGTCGCCCCCCGCGGACACGCCAAGAGCACCTGCGCCGCCTTCGCCTACCCTCTCTGGTGCATCTGCCACCAGCAACGCCGCAACATCGTCATCATCACCCACGAAGCCTCCCTCGCCACCCAGTTCGTACGCGACATCCGCCACGAGCTCGAATCCAACGAGCGCCTCCTGGCCGAATACGGCGACCTCTGCACAGCCACCACCGCGCCGCACGACTCATCCGCCGACACCAGCGCATCCCCAGCGCCCCAGCGCGCCTCACGCACCTCCGCCCCCAAAAAACCCTCCCACACCAAGTGGACGCAGGAGCTCTTCACCACCACCACCGGCATCAGCGTCCAGGCCAAGGGCTCCGGCGCCAGTTTCCGCGGCGCACGCGTCGGCCCGCACCGCCCCGACCTCATCATCTGCGACGACATCGAGAAGGACGAGCACGTCGCCTCCCCCGAAGGCCGCCGCAAGCTCGAATATTGGCTGCGCCGCATCGTGCTCCCCGCTCTCGCCCCCGACGGCCGCCTCATCCTGCTCGGCTCCATCATCCACTACGACTCCCTCCTCGCGAACCTGCGCGACCGCCAGCGCTTCCCCGGCTGGGACTACAAGGTCTACCGCGCGCTCGAAGCCGAACTCCGCGCCGACGGCCAGTACTGCCGCGTCGCCCTCTGGCCCGCCCGCTGGCCCCTCGCCCGCCTCGACCACGAACGCCAACGCGTCGGCACGCTCGCCTTCGAGCAGGAGTACATGGCCAACCCCATCGACGACTCCGTCCGCGTCTTCCGCCCCGAGTGGCTCCAACCCTACCACGCCGACCTCGACGCCATTCGCGAACGCCTCGTCACCCTCATGGCCATCGACCCCGCCACCGGCACTACCGGCGGCGACTTCTTCGCCCTCTGGGTCGGACAGGTCGATATCTCCTCCGGCATCATCTACACCCGCGAACTGAACCTCGAGCGCATCGGCGTCGTCCAGCAGGTCAAACGCATCGTCGCCGCCTTCGAACGCTGGCGGCCCATCAAGATCGGCATCGAAACCACTGCCTACCAGGTCGCCCTCAAGGACATCCTCGAAGACTACAGCCGCACGAACCACGTCTACATGCCCATCGTGGCCATCCAGACCCTCGCCAACAAACGCGCCCGCATCGAAGGCTCCAGCGTCTTCTACGAGAACGGCACCTTTCGCCTGCCCCCCGGCCTGAGTCCCGACATCGAAAGCCAATTCCTCCATTTCCCCAAGGCCCGCCACGACGACGCCCCGGACGTCTGCGCGATGGGCATCGAGCTCGCCCGCGCCGCCCGCGCCTGCACCCGCATCGAAGGCCTCACCGCCCGCCGAAACTCCCACCCCCGTCACGACGCATGGTAACCAGCCCCGCCGCCACCGCCGCCGGTCCGCCTTCCCCCACTCGGCCTCGCTCGGGAGTCGCCGGCCGTTCGCATCCCACTTCACGTGCGGCGCCGACAGCCGATTGACCGGGCTGCCTGTCTGAGTATATTAGTGGACGCTTATACACCCGGAGCCCGGGATGAGCAAGACGACCAGGCTGGCCCGCATCCTGAAGGTGCTCTCCGTCGGCACCCGCGTGGAGATCCTGCGCCTCCTGAAAGGCCGGGTACTGTGCGTCAACGCCCTGGCGGCGCGCCTGAGCGTCACGCAGGGCGCGGTATCACAGCACCTGCGGATTATGCGTGACGCCGCCCTTGTGGTAGCCGAAAAGCGGGGCAATTTCGTCCATTACCGTCTGAACGAGAAAACCCTCGCCACGTGGCGGGCGGAGGTGGTCAAGCTGCTGGACCCCGCCCCAGCGACCGGCCCGAAGGCGAAAGGAAGTAAACCCTGTGCGCCCGGGCACACCAAGCGCCCCCAACGCTGCCGGAACCAGGCCGACCCCGAAGCACTCCGGCGCAAACAGAACGTAGCGCAGGCCGGCCAGGCCTGCGGCGGCGCAAAAACCCGCATCACCGTCGCGAGGGTATTATGCGAACTGTAAGACTGCTCTCGGCCATTGTCACCGTTGAGACGTTCGTGGTCATCGTTTTCGGCAAGATCGTCCGCGTCACCGGCGCCAGCGACTCGATACCCGACTGGCCGCTGGCCTTCGGGCAGCTAGTGCCGGAGATGACGCCTCTGGTATTCTGGGAATGGTCCCATCGCCTGCTGGCGCTACTGACACTGGTAACGATGCTGGCGCTGATCGCCTGCGCTGCCCGCGTGTCGGCCCGGCTGTGTCTGTACTGCGTCGTTTCGCTGCTCTTGTTGGTCGCGACGGCGTTGATCGGCGGACTGTCGATCCTCTACCCCCTGCACTGGGGGTGGGCCGCCGCCGATCAGGCATTCGCCATGCTCTTCTTCGCCAGCATCGTCGGCTTGGCGGTGTGGTCGAGAATGACAGGCACAATCCCAGCCCGATCTGCCTCTGCGGCCGGTTAAGGGTGGTTGTTCACGTGCGTCCAATCTCGTGGCGGTCCGGACAGCTCTTGGTCGTGCTGGGGGCCATTGCGGCCGGCACCGGATTGCCGTGAATCCAGTCGATCAAGTCGATCACTCCCGGCAACTTCTTCTCGCGAGAAACGTTGCCATCTACCCCTCCCGCCAGCGCTCCCAGCCTTCGAGCACGTCCGCCTCGGCCCGCCCCTCCAACACCGCCGCCAGGTCATCGGCGCGCGGGTTCGACAGCCCCGCCGCCCTGCGAATCAGAGAATCTTGCAGACGGGTGAAGTGTTACCAACTTTTTTTGATGGCCGGAGTAATAATGGGTCATTCGTCCCACCTCAGAACCCCAACTCAACAACCGCCTCTAGGCGCCCCCAGAAGCGGAGACTGCTGATCTCGACACCGAAGCCCTTAGCATCCGCCGCGACTTCGTACACCTGTATGAAGCTCGTGGGAATATTGGGGTTGATATTCTCCAACAGAAAGACCGTGTTCTCGTCGAAGTACCACATGGCATCTGATAACGTGTTGTAGCGCCGTCCCTTTGCATCAAAGAGGTCGCGAGAGAGAAAGGTTGCAGGTTCCTTTCGCAGGTTCTCGACTTCAATATCGACGCGAATGAAGCGCCCGGGAGTTGTCTTTGCATCCAGATGGCCGCGCCGCTGGAGCCGGTTGCCAAGGTCGGCGGCGCTCTTGACCTTCCAACGTACGCCGTCGACTACAACATCTTGCCCTATCTTCCCAACAATGACGAGTTCCACGCCTCTGATTCGCTCCCAACGGCGTATTGGAGTTTCACGCACAAGGCGGAATCCGGAGTTGCGGTAGAAGCTGCCAGGCGGCTGCCGATTGCGAAGTCCCGGCAAAGCGTTCCACAATGGGTCTTCCCACGATCCGCCTCGGTACGCTTTCGTGGTGCCGTGGTCCGGCCCCACAGGATTCCTCTTTGGCGACGATGCATAGTAATCGTCCGATACCCAGTCTGCGCACCATTCCCAGACATTGCCGATCATATCGTAAAGCCCCCACGCGTTTGGCTCGAAACTCGCGACGGGCGAGGTATGGGGATAGCCGTCTTCGTCGCCAACCAAGTTCGCGTAGTCTCCCCCGCCTGGCATGCCTTGTCCCCAGGGCAGCTCCGTATCTGCGCCGGCGCGACAGGCGTATTCCCACTCGGCCTCCGTGGGTAATCGGTAAGACGCATTGTCTTTCTGAGAGAGCCAATCGGCGAACGCCACTGCGTCGTGATAACTAATGTAGACTACCGGATGTGAAGCCCTCTGTTTGAATTCTGGCCGACGCCAGCAGTACCTGGCCTTTCGCTGCTCGGCCGTCGTTTGGTACTTCGTGTCGCGCACAAAATCACGCCACTGACGCACGGTCACTTGCGTTGTGGAGAGATAGAACGTATCAAGCTCGACCTCGTGTAGCGGATATACGCCGGGCGGCGGGTTCTTCCTGCCGGTTCGCTGCTTATCCTCTTCAGGCGTCCAGCGCAACCCCATCTGAAATCTCCCCCCATGTATCAGGGCAAACTCCAACCCAACCGAGGACTTGATGCGAGAAGGAGCTTCCTGCGCTATTGCCGCTGGTAGCAGGAGTAGCAAAATGCTTATCGCCATAGGGACCACGAGGGCAGGAGGGGGTGTCAAGGTGCCCTTGGACGTGTACTTCCCTGCGAACGTGTGCTTACGAATGCTCGGTTTCTGAGGATATGATGAACGTACGGCTGAGCAGGACACGCTGCTACGCCTACATTCTCGTGCTTGACCGCTTCTTCGCCGGGCCCCGGCCGATAGGGGACGCCGGAGTGCGGATCGCGTGTGCCAGTTGCTGGAACCCCCAGCGTGCCCCGCCGTGACACGTCCGGAGGCGGGATGGGCTGAGGCTGGCTCATCGCCGCGCTCGTGACACTGCACGACATGACAGTGCCCACGAACGCGTCGGCGCTGCGGGGCGCCCGGCCTCTCGAAGGGCGGGCGCACGCCGGCGTGGCCGACGGTGCTGGCGGCCGATTGCAGAGCTTCGGCACTTGCGCAGCGCCCCGGGATGCGGGCTAGGTCCATACCCATTCCTCCCGTTAGGAACCTGAGTAATGTTAGGTTCATTGTAGGTCATCACAGCGCAGTGTCAAGCCATGCCGGGTGCCCGTGTTGGCCGGGTGCCACTGTCGAACCTCTCGACGTCTTCCCCGCATAGCACTGCCCGTGTGCCATCTATGAGCGTGCCGTTGTCAAGCTCGGCGGGTCTTCGGCGGGGTCAGCCAACCATCTATTCGTCGTCGTCCTCGGGATGGGTCATCTAACGATTTGGCGAGCGGCACTCGACAGCCGCGCGGACGGGAAGTACCGTGGATTATTTAACATTCAGGCACCGGTGGACTTGACCGGTCTGGCACCGGATGTTAGCATTCTGTTTGCATATTGCGCAAGGAGGCACGCAGCATGAACCGGTACCAACTGGCAACGCTCGTGAAGTGGGCGGGAACGCTCCACACGCGAAAACGGCTGCAGAAAGTCGTTTATCTGCTCCAGGCCGCTGGCTGCGAGTTGGAGGTCGGCTACACGCTGCACCATTACGGTCCGTACTCGCCCGATGTGGCCAGCCTGACCGACGAGATGCTCCGGGCGGGACTGCTGCATGAGCAAGCGTCCATGAACCCGGTGGGGGGCAGGTCTTATTCCTACACGCTGCCGCAGCACGTGCAGGATGAGTTGGACCGGTTGGCGCAGGATCCCGATTCCAGGCGGCGCCTGGGCCACTTGGGCGATTACGAGGAACTCGCCCAACGCCTTCTGAACGTCGAGGAAGTGCGGAAACTCGAGTTCGCCGCGACAGTCGCGTATTTCCACGCCCGCGAGCCCAACGAGAGTTGGGATCACGCCCGCGAGGCGGCCGCGAAGTTCAAGGGTCACACGCCAAGCGACCCAGCCATGCGTGAAGCTGAGCAGTTGGCGCGCGACATCGTGGGCAAGGGGTGCCATGGCTGATGCCACCAAAGATCATCCGGGATCCGCTCTATAACTACATCGCAATCGACCGGGGTCGAGACGGTTGGTTGCTCGAACTCCTGGATTGCCCGGAAGTCCAGCGGCTGCGGCGCATCCATCAGCTCGGCTTCAGTGACTTCACCTACCCTGGCGCCGGTCACACACGCTTGGCCCACACGCTCGGAGTGCTGCACTTGATGCAGCAGGCATACCAGCACCTCGAGCGCACGAACGAGGACGAGCAAGTGCACGCGTGCCGGGCGCGATTACTTGCAGCCGCCGTGCTCCACGACGTGGGCCACGGCCCGTTCTCCCATTCATTCGAACCCTGTCCGGGAATTGACCACGAGGAGTGGTCGGTCAGGATCATCCAGAACGAACAGGGCACCGTGTGCCCCATTCTTGCCAGGCTGGATCCCACGCTTCCCCGGACCGTTGCGCAACTGATCGAGAAGGACAACTACGAACTCCCACAGTGGCAGAAGCTCCTGCTGTCGAGCCAGCTCGATGTTGACCGGATGGACTATCTGCGGCGCGACAGCCTGTTCACCGGCGCCGGATACGGCCACTTCGACTGGTACCGGTTGATCAACACCCTTGAACTTCACGATGGCCCTGACGACCAGCGGGACATTGTCTGGCCGGAGAAGGCGAAGTTCGCCATCGAGGAGTATATTTTTGCTCGCTTCTACATGTATCACAATGTCTATCTGCACAAGACGACCCGCGGCTTTGAGAAGATGCTGGAGGCGTTGTGGACGCGAGCCAAGGACCTCCGTAGCAACGGCACGAACGTGTTCCTGGAGTCTGCCATTTCGGATTACTGGAAGGAGAAGGAACCAAGCGTGGAGCACTTTCTCCGCATCGAGGAATTCACGGTCCTTCAGCAGATTCAACGGTGGGAGGAGCACGCCGATAAGGCACTGAGCGACCTGGCTCGCCGGCTTCTTCGCCGC
Source organism: uncultured Planctomycetales bacterium (assembly GCA_964647015.1). Lineage (GTDB taxonomy): Bacteria > Planctomycetota > Phycisphaerae > UBA1845 > Fen-1342 > JAAYXS01. The sequence goes on from CAZYGM010000043.1 coordinate 18,079, forward strand.
GACCGATTTGCCATGATTGAACCACCGGAATTCGAAGCTGGACTCGACGATCGCGCGGAGGAATGGCTGGAAGCGCTGTGCCAGGTTGTGAAGCGCGCGGGATACGAACCGGTTGAAGCCTATTGTCTCCTTGATACGCTGAAAGCGAAGTACCACCAACCCTATTTCCCAGAAAAGGAAAGCGACGAGCAAAGCGCCAAGAACGCGATCCGAATCCGCGTGGACGGGCAATCCACGCCGGTCGAGATTTCCGAGCTTCTGCCGCGCCTGCAGCCAATCACGACGGAAGCGCAAGATCGCTATCGGTATTACGTGCCGGCGGGCGTCAAGAACGACGCCAATAAGCTGCGCAACAACTGGCGGGCAAGAGGTTAACTCCCCTCGTCATTGACAACGATCAACGCCAGGTGCCATTGGCGGCTCGCTTGGCGGTATCTTCCTTGCTGCTCACTCTCACTGCGCAGAACCCGCCAATCCCCCGCCAAAACCCGCCAGCCATTACCAATCCCACCCCAACACTTTGACCCCACCCCATTCACGCGCCATATATCAATTGCTCACGCAG
>CAZYGM010000044.1:0-18631 GCA_964647015.1 uncultured Planctomycetales bacterium
CGACGCTCGTTTCGCTGCTGATTTGTGACCAGGTCATTGACGACAAGATCACGAACAAGAAGAGCGCCATCGGACTGTTCAACACCGTGCTGGTGCCGCAATTGCCCACGACCATCCCGCAAATCGTCGTCCTGGCCTCGCTCACCGAGATCGGCGCCAATACCACCATCGAACTGCGGCTGGTGCGCGATGCGGACAACAGCGTCCTGTTCCACACGCACGGGCCGATCGAGGCCCCCAACCCGCTGGCCACGGTGGACCTGCTCTTCGCCATGCACGGCATCCGCCTGACCGCACCCGGCCAGTACGCCTTCGAAATCTGCTGTGCCGACGAGATCCTCGGTCGCCGCCGCTTCCAGGTGCTCCAGCGCGCCCCACGCCAGCCGCCGCAGCCCCCACCGTCCGCGCCGTCCGAGAACTAGGCCGCCGGATCGCACAGCGCGGCGCAGCCTACGAAACGTCCAGCGCCAACAGGTACTCTTCCAACGCCGTGCGCTTCTGCTCGCGGGCTTGCCGGGCAGTCTCGATCTGCGCCCGAAGCTGTCCGATGCGCGTCTCCAGCTCGTCGAACTTGCGCAACTGGCGTGCGTAGACGTCGGTGCCCTGCGGCAGCGTCCGCAGGTTGTCGCGCACGCGAACCTGGTCGGCCACAACCTCGTTCAGCTCCTGCTCCAGCTTCTCGCACTGCCGGGACACGTCCGTCAGCTCCGTCCGCAGCGCCACGAGGCGTTCGAGCGCCTGCCGCACCGCGGGCGATATCACCCGCGACCGCAGATAGAACTCAATCGTGTCGAGCCGGCAGTCCAGCAGCCGCAGCGACTGCTCCGCCTGCCGCTCCAGCTTCACCGGGTACGACACGCTCTGGCCGGCCGGCACCTCCACGCGCAGCCGCAACAGGCGCGGCGTGCGCTCGTACGGCTCGCGCGGCTCAACCAGCGTCCAGTCGGGCGTGTACGGCTGCTCGAGTATGACGGCCCGCTCCCGCTCCGCCTTGTTCTTGATCACGTACTTGCGCTCGTCCAGATACTTGTGCCCGTACCACAGCACGCCCTTGGCGATCCGCAGGCTCATCAGCTCTTCCGGCCGCGGCATGCGCTCCACCGCCACCTCCGTCGCCAGGTCCAGTGCATATGCGATCATGCGCTTCTCGCCGGGCTTCATGTCCGGGAGCTTCGCGTCGCCGGCGTAGACGTTGCCGTCAAACACCGTCACCGGCCCCTGCATCAGGTGCAGGTCGGTCGCGTTGACCAGTTCCAGCCCGTTCAGCGGGTACTTCTCATGCGTGCTCGGGTTGTAGATGCTGACCTTCTCCCCCGCGACTGCCGCGTTCACGATCGGCAGCATGGCCGAGTGCTGGCGCGGAATCGAAACCGGCGTCTGGATGACATACTCGAACAGCTCGCCGGCCTGCTGTGCCGCCGCCACCGACGCCACCCCGCGGCCACTCAGGTCCAGCTCTTCGCGCGCCTCCGCCATCAGCGGCGCCGGCGCCTCGCCGACATACGCGTCCGCCGCCGCCATCGGAGCTCGCGCCCGGGCCATCTGCCGCCCATACAGCGCCTCAGCAGCCTTGGACTCCATCCCGCCTTCGTACTGCGGCGCGCGCAGCGAAGCGTACAACTCGAGCTCCTCAAGCGGCCGCGGCACGTAGAGCGGCGTATACAGGTCCATCCGGAACGAGATCGGCCGGCCGGATACCAGCGACAACTCGACATCCCGCCAGTCCTTCTCCGTCGCGTTCTCAACGGTCGCCCACCCCTGCATGAACGGCGGCTCATTCTCTGACAGCACCAATCGATAGCTCGTCTTCCAGATCGGCGCTTCGAGCAGATACGCCGCCCGCACCTTCCGCCGCCCGGCCCCGTCGAAGCGCAGCACTACGCTCTTCTTGTCCGCATCGTGCGCTTCCGCCAGCGTTGCCAGCGCCTTCCGCAACTCCCCGTCCACCTTCTCGTCCAGCAGCCGAATCCCGCGCAGCTCCGCCAACGGCATCTGCTCCAGCCCGGACTCCGTCAGCAGGTTCAGCACGTCGCGCTCGACAACATGGTCACCAACGACCGTGAGCTGGGTTTCCACGCCGACGATCGCACCGCGAAGAGCCCGCGGACCGCCAATCTCGACGACCTCGCCGCGCAGTTGATCCAGCAGTTCCCCCAGCGTCGGCTTGCCGGTGATATCAACCGCGAAGCTGCGCAGCGTCTTCTCCACCGGATCACGCGCGGCATAACTCACGGCCCCAATGGTCCCGCCGCCGAAATCCTCCACCACCAACGACTTAAGAATGTCGTTGATCTGGTCGGTGCGGAACCGCAACTCCGCTGTCGTCGTCCCGCTGACCTCCGCCGTACACTCGAAATACCCCACGCCGCTGCTGAACAACGCCACACGCGTAACATCCAGGTCCACTGTTTCCTGTGCGCCAACCGTGACAGCCAGCAACATCACGCTCAGAACTGCGACAGCCCGAGGTTTCATACGGCAACTCCTGCAACGAGCACGAGATCATCCCGAACGGCCGTGACACGCGGCGGCCGCCTACATAGCATATTGGACTACGCAGCCGCGGAGTAGTTCCCGAGGTGCGGCAGAATCCGCCCGGTGCAGCGCTTATGACCGAAACCCCTCCCGGACGCCGCTGTCAACACTCAGCGGTGCGGTCCATCAGACGCCCGCGCGCCCTGCCGGCAGCGGCACTGGCCGCCTGCTGCCTGATCGGCCCGGCCATCGCCGACCCGCTGCCGCCAACCTGGACCTGGACCGCGCCGGCCGACATTGAGTGGATTGAGCCCGTACCAACCCATGCGCTCCTGCTCGTCGCCACGGCCACCGGCCACGTCCACGTGCTCAACGCGCGCAGCGGCGCAAACCATCCGGCTCCGCCGCTGGCAGCCCGGCCCGGCGTGGCCTATGCCGGTGCCGCTCCGGAACAGGACTTGGCCTGCTGCCATGACCGCCTGAGCGTGTACGCAATCGAGCTCGAATCGCCGGCCCACCTGCGCTGGCAGGTAGACGCCTGGCAGGTCGGCGAAGCAGATGCTCCACAGGCCCAACGCGGCGATCCGGAAGACCTGCGCCGCCTGCTCGCCGCTCAAGCCACGCCGGACGGCGTGCTGATTGTCCGTGACGACGGCCGCGTCGGCTGCCTTGAGTTGGACTCCGGCACCCTGCGCTGGCAACACCGCCTCGGCAACCTGACCGACGTCCAGCTTCGCGTCGCCGGACGACACGCGGCGCTCCTCTGGCGACGCGGCCCCGAGATCGGCGCGAAACTGCTTGACTTGGCTGACGGCGAGTGGGAGTCGTTGGGCCTGCCGGAGGAGACACCCTGGCCCCTCTGGAGCGGGCTGGTCACCCGCGGCCTGGTCTGCGCGTATCCGGACCGCATCACGCTGAGCGACCTCAGCGGCACCACCGTGCTGTACACGGCGGACGAGCATCAACCCATCCGGCTGGCGAGCCTCAGCCGCTGCCGGTTCCCGTCTGCCGACCAGCTCAAGCCGCCCCATGACGGCCTGATCTTCGCGACCGCCGCCGGCCGCTGGCAGGCCCTCGATCTGGAAACCGGCGCGTCACGCTGGACGATCCAGGAGCCGCCGCCGCACCCGACCGCCTGGGTCGCAACCCACGTAACCGACGACCTCTTGATCACCACGACGGCGCGCGTAGCCGAGGCTCGTGCGATCACAACTGGGCACCGCGCATTCCGCTTCGAATCGCGTGCGGCCGACCTCCTGGCAGTCCACGCGGACGGGCCGGCAGTGAGCCTTCTGAGCATCAGCGCGCCGAAGCAGCCGGCGCGCCCAACGCTGACAGTCGCCACGCTGCCGGACATGGCCGGACCCCTGCCGGAACTGCGGGCGCCAAGCTATCAGCTCGATTGCCCTGACCCGCCCACGCAGTTCACGTGGATCGGGGACACACTCGTGCTGGCCACCAAGCGCGCGCTCCACGCCTTCACCCGGCCGAACCCCAACCCCAACCCTCAGATTGCTTGTCCGCCGCCGCCCTTTCCCCTACGCTGACTGCGCGTGCTCCCGCGAAACACACAGCACTCGAATGCGAGGCGCCGATGCAAACCGACGTGCAAGACTGCGATGGCGTGAAGGTGGTCCGCTTGCAGGGCGACCTGACCGGCGAAGCCCAGGACGCGCTGGCCGACACTTTCGGCGAATTGCTCACCACGCCGCACGCCCGCATCATCATCGACTTGGCCGGCGTGGAGTTCATGAACTCCGCCGGTTTGAGCGAGCTGGTCCGCACCGTGGCCCAGGCCAACGTGCAGGAAGCCCGCGTGCTCCTCGCCAACCCGTCGCCGTATATCGCGGGCGTTCTCGAAACGACCAAGCTGGACGCCTTCTTCGAGGTGTACTCCACGCGCGAGGAAGCCTTGAAGGCGCTGTGCTGACCTGCCCGTGTTCGCCGCATTCGCACCACTCACGGCAGGACACGCCCGTGGCACCACCCCCGGGGGTTGACCGGGCGCGAACAACTCCGGTGCCCCGCCGGGATTTTTGCCTTGTAATCGCCGCCCCGAAGTGCCATACTGAAGGACGCAGAGGGTCCTGATCAGTTTGCCCTGAATCAAATCGAGGAGTGAGGAGCATGTTTTCATCACAGATTGTCGGGTTCCGTCTCTCGTGCGCTTTTGCCGTGCTGCTGGCCGTGTCGTGCGTCGCCAGCGCCCCCGCCGCACTGCTGGACGACTTCTCTGACGGCACTGATGCCGGCTGGACCCATATGGACGTGCTGAGCATGTTCGGCCTGGGCTACACCGTCTATGACGCCAGCGGCGGAACTTACCAGATCTCTTCCAGCGGAGCGTTGCCGCCCATCTTCGTGGGCACGGGCAGCTTCTGGACGGATTCGGCCACGGATCCGTACTTCAGCGACGGCTACATGCGCATGCGCTTCAGCGCGGACAACGTGATTTCCAATCCGTTCGGCACTATGCGGCTCAACCCGCTGTCGGGAGATTACTACTGCTTCTATGCGCGGCCCTCGGGCGCCGGGACGATCGGCATCACCCGCGTAACCGGCCTGCTGGATTCAGAAGACCTCGTGGCGACAACCTTCCCCATCACGCCGGGCGCTTGGTACTGGATGGAAGCCGGCGCGCTGGGTGACACGCTCTCGCTGAAAGTCTGGGCCGATGGCGATCCCGAGCCGGACACGGCGCAGCTCATTACGACCGATAACAGCTTCGCCTTCGGCGCGCTGGCTGTCGGCCTCTACAAGTACGCCAGTGACACCGGCCTCATATCGAGCCAGTTCGACGATGTGAGCTTCATCCCGGAGCCGAGCAGCCTCCTGCTGGTGCTCGTCCTGGGTGCCACGCTGCCGCGACGCCGCTGATTCGGCCGCCAACGGCCACGGTCCGGCAGCATAGCAGCCTGCCGGGCCGCGGCCCGCTGCCGCCGCCAAATCGCCCCGCCAAACCACACAGGGGGATCAGTCTTCGTATTCCTCGGCGTAGCGGTCGGGGTACTTGCGCTCGTGCGCCGCTTCGCGCACGCGCCGCTCCTGCGCGTCGGCCCGCCGCTTGAGCACTTGCCGCACCAGCAGGTTGCCCCCTACCCCCAGCACAATGCCCAGCGCCCCGCCGTGGTACACCAGTAATGCCACCAGCCCGCCGCAAACGGCCGCGACGCCTGCCGCCGCGAACCAACTGAAGATCACCCAAATCGTGCGGGCCAGCTTCAGTTCCGCGTCGCCACGCTGGAAAATGCGGTCGGCCATGCCGGTGGCAACGATGGCGGCAAACGAGACGTAGGTCGTCGAAACCGGCAATCCCAGCCCGGACGCAGTAGCGATCACGCTGGCCGACACACACAGGATCACGCAGGCCCGCAACACATCATAGTGCATGCTCTTGCCCGCTTCTGTGACCTCCGGCAAGGGCGCCAGCACCGGTCGCCGGGGCCGCAGCCGCAACATCAGTTGCGCCAGCGCGACGCACCAGTTCGGCGCCCACAACCGCACCTGGTGGGCCATGCTGCCGGCGTGCACCGCCGCACTGGTGACCCGCTGGGCGTTGCGCGTGGTCATCCCCAGCGCCATCAACAACCCGCAACCCACCAGGGCCCAGATGGCGATGGGAATGCCGGTCGCGTGCACCACCCCGTCCTCCCAGTGCTGGATCAAGTTCAGGGCCGCCAGCCCCGGCGCGGCGCAGTTGGCCAAATCATTCTGGCCGAACGCGAACGCCATCGCGAAAGTTCCGATAATAGCCAGCGTGGGAAACAGCCGCCGCGCGACGCGCTTGCCAAAGGCCGCCAGCAGAAAATGGATTACGACGCCGAACACCAGCCACAGTGCCAGCAGCGTCACGAACGGCCCGTATTCCTGAAACACCTCCGAGCGCAGCCGTTGCACGAAATCAAGCTGGCGCATGCCCTTGACCAGCATGAAGTAGGTGAGTCCAGCCAGCATGCCGCCCCCGATCCAACTGCCATGCGCCAGCATCACGGACAGACTGCTGGTCCGGTCGCGTATCGCGCCGCGCACGATGCGCTGCATGATGAAGGCCGCCACGCCGGTAATGACAATCGAGCAGACGATGGCGGCAATGACGGTGCCGGCCTGCGGCCAGCGCACCACCTCCACGCCGCCCAGCGCGAAGGCCGCCCCCAGCAACTCGAATATCAGGCACGCGGTCGTGCTGACCGGCATGCCAAAAGCGGAGTAACCATATAGAAGCACCGTGTCGACGATGTAGACGGCCACGTAGACCGCCAGGGCCTTCTCGATCGTCAGCATGGTCGGGTCAAAGATGCCCTTGCGGGCCGTGTCGATGACCGGCGAGGATGCCGCCGCCCCCAACACTACCGCCACCCCGGCCAGCAGCACGGCCGTCCGCCGCGTCAGCACGCGCGCCCCAAACACCGCGTTCACCAAATTCGCGGCGTCGTTGCGGCCGACCTCGACCGTATCCCACATCAGCATCCCCAGCGCAACGATCGTGGCGCCGACCAGGAACGGCATCTCTGACGTCCACGGGCCGGTTGCGCTCGTAGAGGAGGCCAGCAGCAGGATCCACATGACGGCCAGGACCCCTGTGTACCGGGTAACAGAATCAGCGGGCCAGCATACGACGCAAACGCTCAGCGGTCTTGTCGGCGGAGTTGGCCAGGGCGCCCAGATTCTGGAAGATGCCCGACCACAGGAATATGTCCACCGCCTTGAGCTCATCCTCCAGGGCGAACAACCGCTGCGCCAGCACGTACTGCGCCTTGTCCGCCACCCACTCCTCGTGCTCCGCCTTGCCGACCAGCCCCATGACCTGCGCACCCCGGTGACCGGCCAGATCCGCCTCCGTCATGTCCTTCAGCAGCGTCACCGCCTCGAACACCTGGTCGCAGACCATCAGGACCTGCCGAACGTAGGCGATGATGTCGTCCGCCAGCGCCGGCGGCATCACCAGCTTCTTGATCGTGAGTTGTACCGCCAGGTCCTCGGCCAGGTCGGCCATCTCGTCCTGAATGTGCACGAAGGCCAGCAAGTCGCCGCGGAAGACCGGCAGCGCAAACACCTTCGGAATCGTGCGCCGAATATCCTCCTTGACCTTGTCCGCCTCGTGCTCCGTCGCAAACACCGCGTTCGTGAGCGCCGTCAAACGCCCATAGTCGCGCTCCCGCGCGCACTCGAACATCGGCAGGACATGACTGACGCAGGTGCGCACACGCTCCATGTGTGCGGCCAGCGGCCCGAAGGGAGACTTCGCCGGCCAGTGCAGGCTGCCCATCGCCCGTTCCTTTCCATTAAGTCGCCTACCTACAAACCCTGCGCGGCGACCACCAACGGGGGCCGCACACTGCACCAACTGCAGGCTATTCGCGCGGTCCGGCATGGTCACACGAATCCCCACGCCGGTCAAGTCGCAGCGCCGCACGCGCCGCCCGAACTACTGCTCCCCGGACTCATCGCCGGCGCTGCGCTCGCCCGGCTCCGGACCGACCCAGCGCACCATCACCGTCCCCGCGAAAATGTCGCCCGCCCGCTGCCGATTCCGCGACAGCAGCACCAGGAAGTTCAGTATCCAGAACGGCGGCATGACCTCCACGATCCGCATCAAATTGCGCACCACCAGTTGCCACCTGACCGGCGGCCGCCCCGTGTCCGTCATGATGCGCAGACGCAGCAACACCTTCCCCACCGTCCGCCCCGCGACCAACTCCATCACGAAGCTGTAGACCGTATACCCCCCGGCCGCCAGGAACCACCACAGCACGTAAGACAAGCCGGGCAGACCGCTTTCGTTGATCTGCGGGTCCACCGCCCAGGCCACGATCTGCCCGCCAGCCTCAATCCAGGAAACACGCAGCACCAGCGCCGCCGCCACGGAGAACGGTAGCGCGTCGATAACAAACGCCGCCAGCCGCTGCAGGATGAACGCGGGCACGTAGCCCGCCGGCAGCGCCGCCGGCATGACCACACTCTGACGCCTGAAAACAAACAGCGCCACCAGAATCGTCAGCATCGCCGCCGTGCGGAACAGGTGGAAGCTCACCGGCGCCGTCTTCACCAGCGGCTCCGCGAAGACATCCTGCGTCGCCATCGTAGGCGCGCCGTCCCGTCGGCCAAAACGCAGGTAGAAGCCCCCGTCCACCGTCGTCACCAACAGCGCGAGGTGCTGGTTGAACCCACAGGCCGCCTTCACCCGCGCGGCTTGGTACTCGTCTGGCAGCGGGGACAATTCAAACTCGCTGCGCTGCCAGCTCTGCTCGGCCGACTCCCCCGCCTCGCCCAGCAGCGTATACATCTGCACGGCCGCACGCCCGTCGCGCGCCTCCACTTCGGCCACGATCGTCGCCGCCCGGTTCACCACCGCCACCCAGTAGTCGCGCAGCCCCGGCACGCCCAGCGTACCACCCAACTCCCACACGCCGACCGCCGGGTCAAGCTGCACGTAGCTGATCTCCGCCCCCTCCGGATTCCGCCAGAACAGCAGCAACCGCTGACTAACGCAGCACGCCCGCGGCAGCGCCTCGGCCGTCACCGGCGGCGGACAGGTGGCCACGGCAAACCAGCCCGCCGGCGTGTAACGCACCAGCGTCAACAACCCCGGCCCGGGCTCGAACGGCCGCGTCGTCGCCGGCGCCACCGGCCCCTCCAGCATGGCCATCCCGTCGGTCAACGCAGTCGGCACCAGCGCGTACAACCCGCCCGCGACGTCAACCACCTCCAGCGGCACCTTCCGCCCGGGCAGATTCAACTCCGGCGTCCACCGGCCACCCTCAGCTCCCTCCGATCCCCCCGGAACATATCGATAGAACTCGCCGTTCTCATGGAACGCATACGCCTGGCGGTCAACTGCCGCCAGCGACACAATCACGCGGTCAAAAGGCGCGCTGCTGACCGCCGGCCCGCTAGGCGTGCGGAACGACAATACACCCCGCCCATGCTCCATGCGCGCCAGCCACAGCCGATCCTCAGTGGCCGCCATCAGAACGCGGCGCCCCGCTGCCGGCGCAGCCTCCACCGACAACTGCGCCGCCGCCGGCCGCCCCGCCCCAACCGTCAGCAGACCGACCATAACCGCCAGCCGCCGCCAAAACACGCCGCACACCTCGACCCGCGTCGTCGGCCGACTCCCATCTGCTCGCGGCACGCGGCTCACGGCAACTCACCCGCGTCGATCGGCTCAATCTCCCCTTCCCATTCCGACGGAAACGCGAAGACCTCCGCCGGCAGCTCCGGGCGAAATCGCGCCCGCCGCACATCCAGCCGCATCTCAGCCTCATCCAGCGGCCAGTGAACCACGTACTTCCGCGCCACGTACGGCCCGGCCGGCCCGATGCGCGCATACCCACTCAGATGGGCGTGCATCTCCACACGTCCGTCAGCCAGCCGGTCTATCACCTCGCGCGGCTGGTACGGCTCGCGCGCGTCCAGCCGGATCTCACGCAAGCCGCTCGGCTGACCATCCTCCCCCAGCCGCATGTAGATCAGCCGGTGGTCGTCCGCCTCCGTCCGCAGCACCGGACTGAGCCCACCGGCCCGCAACGCATACAGCGGCCGCAGCATGAGTGCGTCCAACAGATCATCCGGAGCGATGATGAGCCGCGTCGTCTGCGGCTGGCCCAGCCGCTCCCAGCGCCCCCACCACAACTTGCGCACCTCCGGCTCAATCCAGATCCAGTAACGCTCCCCATCCGATCCGAACTGTGCCACAACGCCGGCCAGCGAGCGGATGTCAAACCGCAAACACTGCGGCGGCGCGTACAGCAGGGAAGCTTCGTGGCCGATGAACCGGCGGTCTCGGCCGTTCGCATCGCGAAATCGGAACGATACCAGCGCCTGGTACTGCACCGGCCGGTCAATCGCCCCCAGGTTATCGTTCACACGCGCCAGGGCCTCGTGCTCATCACGCGGCGCGATGGACCTACTCGCCGGCGGACACCCCGTCACGAGCAGCAGCAGGCCCGCCAACCCGGCACCGCCTAGCACGCTCAGCTTCGCCCGACTTATCGGGCCGCCGCGTCCCTCCCCCAACGCGCCGTCAGGATTCATCCGCCAGCCGCCGGTCATCAGCCTGCTCCTCCTGCTCGGTCGCGACTGCTTCCAATTCCAGCGGCGCGCCGGCCAGCAACAGCTCGAGCTGCCCACTTAGCCGCTCAAGCTCATCATCCGCCAGCTCCGGCCGGATCACGCGATGCGTCGCATCCGAACCGCGCTCACTGAACTCCCACTCCTCCCGCGCGCCCCCAGCGACGCTGCGCTCCAGCCGCAGGATCTTCTTACGCCACAGCAGCAACGCCAGGACGAAACGCAACTGTACCTGCCCGGGCCCGTCAGCACCTTCCAACCGCTGAAAAAACCGGAAGATGGCCGCCGGATCAAAGCTCGGACCCTTCTTGGGCGCCGGCGGCGGCCGACGCGTCTTCCAGGTCGCAATAACCTCAGCACCGCCCGCCGGCGAGCAAGTCGCACAGTAATCCCGCCGCTCATAACCCGCCGGCGTCTCGTGCAGGCACACCCGAAATGCTTCTCCAGTCCCGAATTCACGTGCGCACGTGCAGCACCCCGAGCCGGGTCGCGGCATTTGCCAGTCCTGGGCCACGCCAACCAATCTCCATCAAGGATCCAAACCGCGGGGTCGATTATAGCGCCCGCTGCCGAAACCGCGAGCCCGCCACGCCACATCGCCCCACCAACCGCAGCCCCGTGCGACCATGCCTTCCTGACGACGAACCGCCAGTTAGCCTTCTTTCACCACGCCCGACCCGCTATAGTGGCAGATGGGGAGTTGGATCACGGTCGCCGCCCGGCGGCGACCCTCGACGAGTAACAATCCTGGGATGACCACAATGTACCGACAAGCTCACTGGTTCGCCGCCGCCGTGCTGCTCGCAATCTCCACCCACCTCGCGCCGGCCGCTCCGCCCCACCCGACCGCATCCGACACCGCCGCCGCCCCGGCGAAACTGCACCCCGCCCTCGTCCAACGCCTGGCCGATGAAGACGACCTGGCCAAGGCCTGGGTCTTCTTCACCGATAAAAACGTCGGCTCCGCCGCGGCCCGCGACGCCGCCTTGGACGACCTCGCCGCCAAATACAACCCCCGCGCCACCCAGCGCCGCGCCCTCCGCGGCCCCGGCGCCCACGGAGAGCCCCTCTTCAACGTCCACGACCTGCCCGTCGCGCCGAACTACATCGCCGCAGTGGAGGCCACCGGCGCCCGCCGGCACGTCACCAGTCGCTGGCTCAATGCCATCAGCGTGTACACCACGCGCGCCCAGGCCGAGCGGATCGCCGCCCTGCCGTTCGTCGCGCGCCTCGAGGCCGTCGGCCGCTCACGCGGCAACTACCCGGTCGACATCAGCCCAACCTCACACGCAACACCCGCCGGAGACCGCGACGGCAGCCGCCTCGACTACGGCGCCGCCACCGCCCAACTCGAGCAGATGAACCTCATCGCCCTGCACCAGGCCGGCTACACCGGCCAGAATGTCATCATCGGTATCCTGGACACCGGCTTCGAACGCTCGCATCAGGCCTTCGACTTCGGCCTGCACAAGCTCCAGGTCGTCGCCGAATACGACTTCGTGGACGACGACCCCGATACCCAGATCGAACCCGGAGACCCCTCCAGCCAGCACGACCACGGCACAATGATCCTCGGCTGCATCGGCGCCTACCGGCCCGGCCTACTCGTCGGCGGCGCCTACAACGCCAAGTTCATCCTCTGCAAAACTGAGGACGTCACCGCCGAGTACCCCGCCGAGGAGGACAACTACGTCGCCGGACTGGAGTTCATCGAAGCCCACGGCGGCGACATGTCCACCGCCTCGCTCGGCTACATCGACTGGTACACTCAGTCACAACTCGACGGCCAGACGGCCGTCACCACGATCGCCGTCAACATCTCGACCGCCCTCGGCGTCCACCACTGCAACGCCGCCGGCAACGAGTATCACGACAGCAGCCCCAGCACGTCTTCGCTCATCGCGCCCGCCGACGCCTTCCAGGGCATCACCTGCGGCGCGGTCAACAGTTCCGGCACCATCGCCTCCTTCAGTTCTGACGGCCCCACCGCCGACGGCCGCGTCAAGCCCGAGGTCTGCGCCCGCGGCGTGAGCACCCACACGGTCAGCCCGTACTCGAGCGACGCCTACACCACGGCCGACGGCACGTCGCTCTCCACGCCGCTCGTTGCCTCCGCCGTCGCCTGCCTCATCCAGGCCCGGCCGTACTGGACCGTGGACCAGATGCGCGAGCATCTGTTCGAGACGGCCGACTACTTCGTCGCGCACGGAACCTATGATCCGATGTACGTCTACGGCTACGGCATCGTCGACGCCCTCTCAGCGTACAGCAATTGCCCCGAGGCCGGGCTCGTCTACCTCAACCGCCCCGCCTACTTGTGCGCGGATGTCGCCCAGATCGTTGTCAGCGACTGCGGCCTGAACACCGATAACCAGCTCATCGAGCAAGTCACCATCACCATAGCGTCAGACTCCGCCCCCGCGGGCCAACCGGTCACCCTCACCGAAACTGCCTCCGATTCCGCCGAATTCGTCGGCAGCATTGTCCTGAGCGCGTCAGGCGAGCCCGGCGCGCTGCCCGTCAGCGACGGCGACACGATCACCGCGACGTACATCGACGCCGACGACGGCCAGGGTGGCACGGATGTCGTGGTTACCGCCACCGCCGCTGTTGACTGCACGCCCCCAACAGTGCTCGGCTTAGCGGCCGAGGACATCACCTCGACTTCGGCCAAGATTCACATCACGGCCGATGAGCCCGTGCGGGCCACCGTGCACTATGGCTTGGACTGCGCCGCCCTCGTGCAGCACGCCGGCGTCAGCAGTCTGGCCACCAGCCACGCCGTGCCGCTTATAGGACTCACCCAGGACACCCCCTACTTCTACGCCCTCGAACTCACCGACGCCGCCGGTAACGTGACACTCGATGACAGCGACGGCAACTGCTACACATTCCGCACGCTCCCCGGACCGCAACCGCTGTTCATTTTCTCACTCGACACCAGCCCCGGTTGGTCCACCGCCGGCCAATGGGCCTTTGGACAGCCCGCCGGCCTCGGCGGCGCCTCGCACGGCTATCCGGATCCGACGGCCGGCGCCACCGGCAGCAACGTCTACGGCGTAAACCTCAACGGCGACTACTCCACTTCCACCGGCGGCCCCTATCACCTCACACTCGGACCGCTTGATCTGACCGGCGTCTATGATGTCAGTCTCAGGTTCCAGCGCTGGCTCAACAGCGACAGCCAGCCCTTCGTGTACGCCACCGTCGCCGTCTCGAACAACGGGTCGAACTGGGTCACCGTCTGGGACAACGGCTCCTCAACCATCACGGACAACTCCTGGTCACTGCGGCAATGCGACCTTTCGGCGGTCGCGGATGATGCGGCTACCGTATACGTCCGCTGGGGATACCAGATTGGCTGGGCGGCCTGGCCCTACTCTGGCTGGAACATCGACGATATCGAAATCTGGGGCACGGCCCCGACTGCTCCAACCGGCGACATGAACTGCGACGGCCTCGTCAATGCGTTCGACATTGACCCGTTTGTTCTCGCCTTGGCCGATCCGGACGCCTACGCCGCCGACTTCCCCGACTGCGACATCATGAACGGCGACATCAACCAGGACGGCCTCGTGAACGCTTTCGACATAGACCCGTTCGTGGAGTTGTTGACCGCGCGTTGAGACCACGGGCGCCTGAAGCGCAGGCGGTGGCTGCCGAACTCATTACGAGCATGACCGCGCTCCCCGTGGCATACGCCGTCTCTGTCGGCGAGCTTTGCCCGCTCATTCCGAACCACGCCCCAAGTGCCATCAGAGCATGGCCGCGCCCGCCCCGGCAGACGCCGCCGCGGAACGGGCAGCATCCACCGGGCATTTCGTAGTTTCCTGCCAACAAAACGACTGCGCTCCGTGCCGGCTTTCGTCGCGTATCCAAAGTCAAGTTTGTTCTGTTTGTTGACTTCTCCTGCGCATCGGGAGCAATGAGACTTCTTAAGGAGGTAAGCGGCATGAAACACATCGGAATCTGCGCACTTGTTATCGGGCTACTAATCGGGCTGCCGGCTTTCGCCGCCGACCAGCCCAGCACCGCACCGGCCGGTAGTGCCGGGAACATCGTTACGATTATGACGAACACCGGCGAGGAACTACCGGTCATCTTCGAGGGCCACCGGCTGCGCGGCCAGCCCTGCGCCAAGCCCTCAGCGGAAGCGGTCACGCAGCTCCGCCAGCAAGCCGTCGAGCTGGGCGCGTCGCAGGCCCGGACGGCCGCCAGCACAGCGCAGCCGCAGACCACCAACCACGGCGAGCTCGCAACGCCTCAGTACACCGGCCACGCACTGACCGTCGGCCGGGGCGCCGGCGGCGTGCTGTACGCTCCCGCTCATGCTGACGCGCCGGCCTTTCGCGCCGCCCTCGGCGCCCTGCTCGGCGTGCCGGTCGACTACTACGACGCCCGCGTAGACACTCCCAGCCTCGCCCTGCTATGCACCTATGACGCCGTCTTCACCTGGCCGAACTGGAGCTACGCTGACGCAGTCGCCTTCGGCGACCGGCTGGCCGACTACGTTGATGTCGGCTGCGGCACCGTCATCCTCGGCCAGTGGTGTCTGCCGACTCAGATTTACTGGCTGGAAGGCCGCATCATGCAGCCGGGCTACTGCCCCGTCGATGCCGAAGACGACACGCGCGAGTCGCGCAGCTACGCCGGTGACGGTGTGAACTGTGTTCACGACGGCCCCCCCTTCGTCGGCGCCTACCAGACCCAGTACCGTGACGACTGCACGCTGCGCACCGGCAATCTAACCGACGGCACGTACACAGACGGCTTCCTCTCAGTGGCCTGGCGCCCGGATCGCCGCGTCTACTACTCCGCCGGCAACACCGGATACCACGCTGGCAGCGGCGAGTGGGCCGACCTAACCGCCAACATGATCCAGTGCCCCCTCTCCGGTGGCATCCTCTACGCCCCCACCAACCCGGACAACCCCAGCTTCCGCATCGCGGTCGCCGAGTGCACCGGTAAGCCCTGCGACTACTTCGACGCCCGCGTCGAAACACCGTCGCTCGGCCTCCTGATGCAGTACGATTGTGTCTTCGTCTGGATCAACTACGCCTGCGACGACGCGGAGGCCTTCGGCAACGTGCTGGCGGACTACGTCGACTACGGCGGCAAGGTCATCCTCGGCCAGTGGTGCTATCCGTCTGACCAGGGCAACAGCCTGAGCGGTCGGATCATCACACCGGCTTACTGCCCCGTAACCACCCTCACCAGCTACAAGTCGGGCAACTACGCCGGCGACGGCACTGACTGCGTGCACAACCAGGTTAGCGCCTACGGCACATCCTACCTTGACCACTGCGTCCTGAACCCGGGCGCACTCAGCGACGGCACGCTTTCAGAGGGCTCCAACAGCTACATCTCCGTGGCCTGGCGACCCGACCGCGCCGTCTACTACTCCGCCGGCAACACCGGCAACACCTACGGCTCCGGCGACTGGCCCCTGCTGATCTGCAACATGTGCGCCTGCTACGACGTCTGCGGCGATCCGGGCGCCGGAAGCTGCTGCACGGCCAACATGACGCCCGGCTGCGACGATGCCGTCTGCTGCGCATCAGTCTGCGAGTACGACTCCTACTGCTGCAATTACTACTGGGACAGCATCTGCGCCCAGCACGCCGCCCAGGACCTGAACTGCCTCGACTGTGTGTGTGCTGACGAGACCACCGCCCCAGTAGTCCAGATTACCGACCCGCCGGAACTCGGCGCCGGCTGCGCCTGTGGCCTCGTGGAAGTCAAAGGCACGGCCAACGACCCCGACGGCACCTTCTCGCATTACACGCTCGCCTACCGCCGCATCGGCACGCCCACGTGGACCGTCATCACGGACAGCGACATCCCCGTTATCGACGGCCCGCTGGGCGAATGGGACACGACCGGCCTGACCCAGGGCTACTACATGCTGCGGTTGGTGGCGGTCAACATCTGCGGCCTGACGGCCGTAGTCGAGCGCCCCGTCTTCGTCGACCAGGGCTATGACACCGTAACGATCGACTATCCGCCGACCGGCCACGTTATCGCCGGAAACGTCTGCATCGATGGCACGGTCTTCGAAAGCTGGTGCGGATCGGAATACAGCGTGAGCTACCGCCCCAGCGGTGCACCCTTGTGGCTGCCCGTGGATCCCACTCAACCGACCTACGCCGGCACCGCCGTCAATGAGCCCTTCGCCTGGTGGGACACGACCATGGTGGCGAACGGCCAGTGCGGACTGCGCGTCCGCGCCTGGAATGACTGCGGCGTGCTCAAGACAACCTCGATCAGCGTCATCATCGACAACACCTGGCCGACCGCCGAGATCGACAGCCCCGCCGACTGCCAGTTCGTCGAAGGCCTCGTGCCCATCATCGGCACGGCCTACGACGTGAACCTGCACCGCTGGGTACTGCAATACACCGGCGGCGGCAGCCCCGGCTGGCAGATGATCGCGCAGGGCAGCGCCGCAGTTGTTGACGACGTGCTGGCCGTCTGGGACACCACCGGGCTGCCAACCTGCGCCTACACGCTCCGGCTGCGCGTCTACGACCAGGCGGAGATCGGTTGCAGCAGCGGCGACAGACACTACACGGACTACATGACCTCCGTCTTCGTCAACCTCGATTGCCGCCTGCCGGGCGACATGAACTGCGACGGCCTGGTCAACTCCTTCGACATCGATCCGTTCGTCCTGTGCCTGACGACCGGCGATTGTGACTGCCCGGACTAATCACTGTCGCGGAATCGCGCGACACGTCTCCCCGGCATGCGGGGCATGACAACGAACGGCGTGGTGCGGCAACCGCCGCGCCGCGCCGTTCAACCTTTGGCGATCGCTTCAAAGGGCGCCGAATTACCGCACCCCGATGCGCTCCTGCCCGCCCAGGTACGGACGCAGCCGCGCCGGAATCGTCACGCTCCCATCCGCGTTCTGATTCAACTCCAGCAGCGGAATTAGGATCCGCGGCGAGGCCACCACCGTGTTGTTCAGCGTATGGCAGAACTCCGGCTTGCCGCTCCGCTCGTCGCGATAGCGCAGATTCAGCCGGCGCGCCTGGAAGTCGTGAAAACGGCTGGCCGAGTGCGTCTCGCTGAAGCACTCCCGACTCGGCATCCACGTCTCCAGGTCGAACATCCGCACCTTGCCCTGCCCCATGTCGCCGGTGCACACCTCCACCACCCGGTACGGCAGCTCCAACGCCTGCAACACCGCCTCGGAATTCGAGATGATCGCGTCGTGCCAGTAGGCCGACTCCTGCGCATCCGCCCGGCACACCACCACCTGCTCGATCTTGTCGAAGTAGTGGATCCGATACAGCCCGCGCGTGTCCTTCCCCCCCGCCCCGGCCTCCCGCCGAAAGCACGTCGTCCGCGCGAAATACAGCTTCGGCAATTCGCCCGCCTCCAGAATCTCGTCGCTGTGCAGCCCCGTCACCGGCACCTCCGCCGTGCCCACCAGGCTCTGCTCGTCACGCTCGCACAGGTACACCTCGTCCCGATGCAGCGGGAAGAACCCCGTGCCGTACATCAGCCGATCGCTCACCAGCGGCGGCACCGTCAACGGCACGAAGCCAACCTCCTGCCCCGCCGTGCCCGGCCGGCCGAAACGCCGCCCCAACATGATGTCCCACGCCAGGTGCAGAACCGCCTCGTGCAACCGCGCCCCCTCGCCCACCAGCACGTAGTTACGCGACCCGGCGATCCGCACCCCGCGCTCAACATCCACCAGCCCCAGCGCCTCCCCTAACTCCATATGATCCTTGAACTTAAACCCAAAATCCGCCTGCCGCTTCGGCGCGCCGACACGCCGCACCTCGACGTTGCCGCTCTCATCGCGCCCCACCGGCGCCGCCGGATCGGGAATCTGCGGCACTAGCAGCATTAGCTCCTGCAACTCTACGTCGACCCCGCCGCGCTCCTCGTCGATCTCCTTCAGCCGCGCCTTAAGCTTGCCCATGGCTTTGCTCAACTCGGCTTTCTCCGCCGCCGGCGCCTGGGCAATCCGCTCGCCGGTAGTCTTCTGCTCGTGGCGCAGCTCGTTGAACTCGGTTTCCAGCGCCCGCCGCCGCGCATCGACCGCCAGCAGATGATCTATGTCAACGGTCAT
>CAZYGM010000045.1:0-18459 GCA_964647015.1 uncultured Planctomycetales bacterium
GGGCGCTGCACCAGTTGGTGAGCAGCAGGCCGGCGAACTCCCAGGGGGCGAGTGGTGTGGTGGAGGTGTCGTTGCGGATGCTCATTGGCGTTGGAGCGGGTGTTCTGGTCGTGCCGCGGGCCGCCGGGTGCAGTATAGCGGGGATGCGGGTCAGGGTAACAGGACAGTTGACGACCGGGGACCATGCAAGTAGCGTGACTGCCGATCAGTAGCTGCGCACGAGTATCCGAGCCATGAACCAGCGGGCCCTGAAACGAATCGTCAGGACGTACGCGAGCTGTCCGGCCGAGTTTCTATGGGACCGGCTGCGGGCGGACGTGGCGGCGCGGCCGGGGTGCCCGGTGGCGCGCTTCCTGTTGGGCTGCCAGTGCTTCGATCGGGGGCGATCGGCCGCGGCGGTGCGGCATATGATGGTGGCCCACCACGGTGAGCCGCAGTTCGAGTCGGCGGCGCTGCTGGTTTTTGCCGGGCTCAAGTGGGTGAGCGCGCGCGGGGCGCGGCTATTGCCGGTGCTGCTGGAGACCTGGGAGGAGTTTCGGCGTCCGGAGTTCGACCGCCGGCCGGCGGAGCGGGTGCTGCTGGATGGTTTTGCAGAGCCGGAAGGCGGTTTGCGGCTGGTTTCGCCGGTGGCACGGGGTTTGTGGCGGCTGCCGATCAAGACATTGCGGGGACAGATTCGCGAGGCAGTCTTAACGCCGGGCGTCGAGCTGCACTCCCTGTTGACGGTGCCGGTCTGAGCGGCCGGCGGAGGAACACAAGCCGGCATGCTGCTGTCGATCGTAATCCCCGTATACAACGAGAAAGGAACGCTGTTCGAGATTATTCGGCAGGTGCTGGCGTCGCCGATCGGGATTGAGCGTGAGCTGGTGCTGGTCGATGATTGCTCGACGGACGGGACGCGGGCTTTGTATCCGCAGCTTGGGGAGAAGTTCCCGGGCGCGCGGATTCGCGTGATTGAGAAGAACGTGAACCAGGGGAAGGGGGCGGCTTTGCGGACGGGCTTCGCGGCGGCTGCGGGGGACATCATCATCGTGCAGGATGCCGACCTGGAGTATGACCCGAACGACTACCCGAAGCTGCTCCAGCCGATCCTGGATGGCAAGGCGGACGTGGTGTACGGGTCGCGCTTCGCCGGCGGAGGCGCCCACCGCGTACTGAGTTTCTGGCACACGGTCGGGAACCGTTTCCTCACGCTGCTGAGCAACATGTTCACCAATCTGAACCTCACGGACATGGAGACCTGCTACAAGGTCTTCCGGGCCGAGGTGATCAAGGGCCTGACGCTCAAGTGTGACCGTTTCGGGATCGAGCCGGAGGTGACGGCGAAGATTGCCCGTGGTGGCTGGCGCGTGTACGAGGTGGGTATCAGCTACTCGGGGCGCAGCTACGGCGAGGGCAAGAAGATCACTTGGCGCGACGGGTGCAAGGCGATTCTCGCCATTGTGCGCTTTGCGTTTACGGACTAGGCCGGGAGCCGGGCCGGCTGTGGGGCCGGTTTCTTCGGCGGATGTCAATGGGCCGTCGCGGCAGACCGGCCGGCGGAGCAAGCTGCTTCAATGTACGAACCAGCCGCTTTCGTCAGTGTGGTGGTACCGACCTACTGCGAGCGTGCGAATCTGCGGCCGCTCGCCGAACGGATCTTTGCCGCGCTCTCACCCGCACGCAGCGAGCTGCTGATAGTCGATGATGACTCGCCGGACGGGACGGCCGCGGAGGCGGCGGAGTTGGCGGCAACGTGGCCGGTGCGCTGCGTGGTGCGGCGGGGTGAGCGGGGCCTGGCGACGGCGGTGATAGCCGGACTGCGGGCGGCGCGGGGAGAGTTGATCGTGTCGATGGACGCGGACCGGTCGCATCCGCCGGAGGCGATTCCGGACCTGCTGGAGGCGTTGCGTGATCCGGCGGTGGAGATGGTGATCGGCAGTCGGTTTGTCGCCGGCGGCCAGGTGGACCTGGACTGGCCGCTGCATCGGCGGTTGAACAGCTTCGTGGCCCGGATGCTGGCGCGGCCGCTGACGCCGGTACGCGACATGATGGCGGGGTTTTTCTGCGTGAGGCGGGCCAGTCTGTGTCTGGATGGTCTGCGGCCGATTGGCTACAAGATCGCGCTGGAGCTGATCGTTCGGCATCGGTGGCGGAACGTGGTCGAGGTGCCGATCACGTTCGCCGACCGGGCGGCGGGGCAAACCAAGCTCAACCTGGGGGAGCAGCTACGTTACCTGCGGCATCTGTGGCGGCTGTATTTGTTTGCTCTGTTCGGCCGGCGGTCTGGGCGATAGCGCCGACGGTCAGGCCCAGTAGCAGAGACGCCCAGAGCAGTTCGCCGGCTGCGCGGGCGGCGGGGAAGGCGAGCAAGACCATCGCAAGTAGCCAGGCCACCAGGGTGAATATCTTGAGTCGGGAGCGCTCCCAGCGCGATCCCAGGACGACGGCCAGGGCGGGCAGGGCTGCCGTCGGGTGATAGCTGAACACAATGGGTGAGAACCACATCGTGGCCAAGGCGGCCAGGGCGATTTCGGCCGCGATTCGCGGGGGGCTGGAGGCGGACGCACTGCGGCGCCAAGTCCATAGGAGGGCGCCGACCAATATGGCCGCGGTGCCGTAGTAGGCCACGTTGAGTTGTCGCGCGGTCAGATTGGCGACTGACACGTCCGGGTGGTCAAACCCGGGCGGCAGTATCGGGGCCGGCCGCAGCAGGCGGCGCAGGACGGCGGCGGTGGACTGGTTGCGGTCGCGCTGCTGGGCGGTGAATCTCTCGGCAGTCAGGATGGTGTTGAGGTCGCCGACGGCGCGCGTGTGCCACCAGCGCACATGGGCCGACCAGGCGGCTTGCGGGCCGTAGGCCGCGAGGGAGAGCGTCGTGTTGAGCAGGAGCGCAACGCCCACGGCGGCCAGCGCGGCCAGCCACTTTCGTTTCACCAGCAGGTAGCCGACGCCGAGCAGCGGCAGCAGCTTGAGCCAGACAGCCAGGCCCAGCAGCAGGCTGCCCGTGACGGTGTGCCCGCGCATTACGCGGCCCAGGCCGGCCACCATCAGCCACAGCATGAGCAGGTGGAAGGCCCCCAGCAGCAGGTGGTCAATTGTGAAGACCAGCGTCAGCAGCGCGGCGGTCAACAGAACGATGTGGCGATCCGTGGCCGGCGTGGCGGGCAGCAGGTGGCGGCGGATCGCGTTAAGCAACCCGACCCACGTCAGGAAGCTGAAGGCGTAGTAAATGGTCGCTGCGGCCGGAAGCGGCAGCCAGCCGAAGAGCGCCCAAGCTACGTCCACGGAGGGCAAGTAGCGATGCAGGATTGAGTCTGGCTGCCGGGCGGCATGATCGAGGACATAGCGGCCGGCATCATGGAACTCGGGGAAGTCCGTGCCGCCGGTGTCGTTGAGCGCGCGATAGAGGAACACGGGCAGCGTCGCCACGAGCGCCAGGGCCAGGGCCGCGATGAGCAGGCGTTCTAACAAGAGTTTGCGCGAGGCCGTAATAGTAAACATGGGGGATCGTCGGTTCCGGGGTTCGCGTCGGGCCAGCCTTGTACCAGCAGTGCGTGGGGCGGCCGCAACGCCCAACCACGCCGCGTAGCACCAGAAACAACAAGCCCGCGCTAACGCCGTGGGTTTTTGGATTCAGGTCTTGCGGCGGCAACGCGCAGAGCCGATGCTCTGGTGACGGTGCGAAGTGTATCCGGCCGGCAGCGCGCGGGCGAGCCGCCGGGTGAGCGAAGGTGGAAGACCTCGATGGCGATCGTGGGACAGTTGGTGTTGCTGGCCGCAGGCCTGGCGGTGCTGGGCGTGGGGGGCGAGTTGCTGGTGCGCGGGGCGGCCAATTTGGCTCGCAGCCTGGGAGTATCGGCGCTGCTGGTTGGGCTGACGATCGTAGCCTATGGGACGTCGGCACCGGAGGCGGCCGTGTCCGTCCAGGCCACGCTCAAGGGCGAGGTTGACATCGCGGTCGGCAACATTGTCGGCAGCAACATCGCCAACATCCTGCTGATCCTGGGCCTGGGGGCGGCGGTGCGGACCTTCAGCGTAGCGCTTAACGTGCTGAGGACCGACGGGCCCATCATGGTGCTGGTGACGGGCGTGTTCATGCTGCTGGGCCTGCGGCAGCACGGGTCCGGCACGATTGGACGTTGGGAGGGCGCCGCACTACTGGCGGGGCTGGTGTTCTATGGGTGGCTGACGTACTACATGGCGCGGCGCGAACCCGTGGCCGTCGTCGATGAGTACAGCGCCGCTCTGAAGAAGCACGGCTCGCGGACCGTTAACGTGCTGCTGATACTGATCGGCATAGCTGCGCTCATCGTCGGCGGACAGATGATCGTTCACGGGGCCGTCGGCGTGGCCGCCCACCTCGGGATCGGTCAGGCGTTCATCGGCCTGACAATCGTGGCCGTCGGCACCAGCCTGCCGGAGCTGGCCGCGTCGATTGCGGCGATCCGTCAGAACCAGCCGGACATCGCGATCGGCAATATCGTGGGGAGCAACATCTGTAATATCCTTTTCGTGCTTGGGTTGTCAGCAGTGGCGGAGCCCGTGGTGGTCAGCCGCGAGACGATGCTCCAGGACGGACCGGCGATGCTCGCTGCCGCGGTTCTGTTCCTGCTGGTCGTACGCTCCGGCCAGCGCGTCACACGGGGAGAAGGCCTGTTTCTGCTGGTACTGTATGGGGTCTATGTGGGGTGGACGGTCGCGCGGGCGTTCGCCCACTAGTCGCCCCTGCCGCCGGATACCCTGACAAGCCCCAGAAGGCCTATGAGCAAGCGACACGCGGCATCCGCGCGGGCGTGGCTTGCCGGAGTAGCGCCTGCGGCGTAGGTTCTCGGCCATGCGCACCAGAACACTCCCCGCCACCAGAGTCCCCCGGCCTTGGCTGGTGGTCGTGCTGCTTGTGGCTGCGGTGGGCGTCAGCCTGATGGCCGGGGTGCAACTGCGGGCGTTCTGGCTGCGCCTGCCCGGGGTGTATGTTCACAGGACGGCACCGGTGGCCATGCGGCAGGTGCTGGAGCAGGCCCAGCGCAGCATGCCGGCGGCGGCGCGCGAGGGCCTGGCGGCGGCCCGCATCAGCGAACTTTTTACCGCCGCGTGGCGCGATGCCGACAGTCTGACCACTGGCCGCGCTGAGGCCCGGCAATGGGTCGCCACGTTGCGCCAAACGCAGCTTGGTCGCGTTCAACTGGCGGCCTTTGCGCTGCTGGAAGCGGAGCAGGCCGGCACGCCGGCGGAGGACCGCTGGCCGGTCATTGAGCCGCTGCTCAAGGGCCTGGACCAAGCGACACTGGCACACTCATTGGATGCCGCGATGGCCCACTACGCGGCGGCACTGCGGGCGCCGCCACTGGCGTACGACCCGGCGACCGCGCGGGCCTATGCCGACCTGCTTGTCCGCCAGCCGCACGGGCCGCTGTTGCAGCACCTGGTGGCGGCATTGGACGAGGTGGCCGCGGCGCGGGCTGATGCGGACGACGGCTCGGCCGAAGCGTGTCACGCGGTGCAGCGGCGGCTGCTGCGTGAATGGGTGCTGGAAGCGGGTCCGGCCGGCTTACGGCTGCTGGCGGCAGACTTGCTGGCTGCCCGGCTGGAGACGACCGAGGCGGGCCTGGCCGAACGGCTGCGGGCGTGGCGGCGGGCATATCGTGAGGTCGCCGAAGTGCGGCCCGTGCCGCTGCCGCTGCTGAGCCTGCGGCAGGAGCCCGACAGTGACCCGGCCGGCCATGCGCGGCTGGCCGGTGCCGTGTACTGGCTGGCCTGGTTGGCGGGTGCGGCGTGCGGCGTGGCGGCCGTCACGGTCATCGGCATGGCGTTGGGGCTGACGGGGGTGCTGCGAAACCCGCCCCGCAGAACGTATGCACTGGCGGCCGTACTGACGGTGGCCGTGGTTGCCGCGGCGGGCTGGCTGTTGGCGGCGCTCGCGCCGGCCTGGTGCCATGAAGATCTGCGCCGGCTGGGCGACGCGCAGGCGGGCACGGCCCGGTTGCCGATCGTGGCGATTGTAGCGGCGGCCGCGGCACTGGTGGCTGCCGGGGTCGGTCTGGCGATCCGGGGGGACCACACTCCGCGATACGCCCGCACAGCGCTGCTGGGACTGATGAGCTGGCTATTGCTCGCGGGCGTGCTGCTGGCCGGAGTGGGACTGGCGGCGGGCGCCCTGAAGGCATATACCGCTGCTGAGGACGGGGGTACGTATGCCGCGCTGGCGGGCGCGCAAGCCGAGCAATGGCTTGCTGACCTGCGGGCGTGGCACCCATAATACCGGATTCTGCCGGTATATGAAGATGAGTTGTATGTGGGAAGAACGATGAAGACGATCATAGAGCCGTTTCGTATCAAGGTAGTCGAGCCGATCCGCATGACGACGCGTGAGCAGCGCGAGGCAATCCTGCGGGAGGCCGGGTACAACCTGTTCCTGATCCGGGCCGAGGATGTCCTGATCGACCTGCTGACGGACAGCGGCACGGGCGCCATGAGCAGCCTGCAATGGTCTGGCGTCATGCGCGGCGACGAGTCGTACGCCGGCGCCAAGAGCTGGTTCGTGCTGCAGGAGCGCATCCGGGAGATCACGGGTTTCCCGCACATCCTGCCGACGCACCAGGGCCGGGCCAGCGAGCGGATCCTGTTCGAGCTGGTGGGCGGTCCGGGCAAGGTGGTGCCGAACAACAGCCATTTCGACACCACGCGCGCGAACATCGAGCACACCGGGGCCAAGGCGGTTGACCTGGTGATTGACGAGGGGCGGCAGCCGGCCACGCGGCATCCGTTCAAGGGCAATATCGACCTGGCGAAGCTGGAGCGGCTCATCGCGGAGGAAGGCGTCGAGCGCATTCCGCTGGTCATGGTGACGGTGACCAACAACAGCGGGGGCGGCCAGCCAGTGAGCCTGGAGAACCTGCGGGCGGTGCGCAAGCTGTGCGATCGGCACAAGCTGCCGCTGTTCCTGGATGCCTGCCGCTTTGCAGAAAACGCGTGGTTTATCAAGCAGCGTGAGCCGGGGCAGCAGGAGCGCAGCGTTCGTGCGATCGTGAAGGACATGTTCGGGCTGGCGGACGGCGCGACGATCTCGGCCAAGAAGGATGGGCTGGTGAACATCGGCGGCCTGCTGCTGCTGCGCGACGATGGCCTGGCGCGACGGGCTGATGAGCTGCTTATTCTGACGGAGGGGTTCATAACGTACGGCGGCCTGGCCGGCCGCGACCTGGAGGCCATGGCGCAGGGCTTCGACGAGGTGGTGGACGAGGATTACCTGCAATACCGCGTGCGCAGCACGGAGTACCTGGGTGAGAGGCTGCTAGCGGCGGGTATCCAGATAGTGGAGCCGCCGGGCGGACACGCGATTTACATCGATGCCAAGGCGTTCTGCCCGCACATCCCGCCGGCGCAATTCCCCGGGCAGGCGCTGGTGGTGGGTCTGTATCGGCACGCGGGCATTCGGGCGGTGGAGATCGGCAGCCTGATGTTCGGGAAAGGGGCGGAGCCGCCGATGGAGTTGGTGCGGTTGGCGATACCGCGGCGCGTGTACACGCAAAGCCACGTGGACTACGTGATCGAGGCGTTGACGGAACTGTACGGACAGCGCGCCCAGTTGCGCGGCCTGGAAATCACGTGGGAGCCGCCGTCGTTGCGGCATTTCACCGCGCGCTTCCGAGAGCTGTAGCGGAACGGATGGAGCGCGGCGCGGGTTGGATTGGGCGGCCGAAGGCTGCGCCTGGTTCCGGTGCGCGGCTGTGCGTCCGGCTGGCCGAAGTACGCCGGCTGGCCGTCGCCGGGCATTTCGAGATGCGGCAGGCAATCGGAGAGGGGGGGATTCGAACCCCCGGAGGCTTGCGCCTCACCGGTTTTCAAGACCGGCGCCTTGAGCCACTCGGCCACCTCTCCAAGTGATTATTATACATATACTTACGTGACGTTCTGTAATCGGTGATTCCGTGAGCGACAACCTTCACGACAACCGGCCGACGCTATTCTCTCGGTCGGCTGGACGTTTTTCAGCCTGCTGGAGGTTGTCGCCATGGCGAAGATCCCGGGTGTTAAGCCCAAGAAACCGCATCCGTCGTTCCCCGTGACGGCGCATCCGAACGGCCAATGGTGCAAGAAGATCCGCGGCCGAGTGCACTTCTTCGGCGTGTGGGCCGATGCTGAGGGCGCTCTCGATCGGTATCATGCGGAGGCTGCCGACCTTCACGCCGGCCGGACACCATTGGCATCGACGCTATCGCACTCCGGCTTAACGGTCAAGGATGTCTGCAACAACTTCCTCGGCTGGTAGAAGGACAAGCTCGAGACCGGCGAGATCGGTGCCCGCTGGTTCGAGGATTGCCGCGAGATCGTGATCGATTTCGTGCGGTCGGTTGGGAAAGAGCGCGGCGTTGGCGATCTGCGGCCGGAGGACTTCCGGCCCTCGCGGGCGTCGCAGCGTCCACGCCGTCGGGGCTCGAGTGTGCAGAGGGACTGATGCACCGACGTCGGCACGAGTTCGTGACCGGCGGCCCATTTGAACATGTGGCGGATGCGCTGCACCTGCGAGTTGATGTACTTCCGCGACCAAGGCTTTCGGCACGACCCGCCACCGCGAATCATGTGGTCACGCAGCAGCCGGAGCTTCTTCGGGCCGAACTCCGCCGCCGGCGTCCGCCCGTAGAAGTGCCGGAGCAACGTAAGCGCCCCATCGAGAGCCTGCGCGTGCTTGGGGCGGTAGTAGTCCACAGCCCAGCGCCAGTAGTCTCGAACGACCTGAATCACCGTGCGCGATCATGGGGCGCACCTTGCGAAGCGCTCAGGCCGCTGATGCCCCAGGCGTTTTAGCCTCGTTAGGCAAGACCCGGCCTGCCGAACTGCGTGTAGACATAAGTCATGCAACGACATATGGTTAGAGAGCGCCGCGCAATTGCGCACGGTGATTTAGACGATCGTGATCGCGGCGGGTCGGCGTGTCGTAGCGGCGTCAAAGTCGGGCGGCGGGAGGTGTCGCCCGCGACGCTCCCACTCGGCGACGATGCGGCGGTAGCGCTCGCGGCTTTCAGGCGAGTCAAACTCGCCGAGCCAGTAGTCGCGCCGCTGGCGGGTTTCGGCGTCGGTCAACGTGGCGATCGCCTGCGTGTAGCCCGACCGCTGGCGGTAAGCACGCACTCTTAGAGATTGTGAACTTTGCGTCGGCTTGCGTGGCTCCAAGACGCTTTGCGCGGCGTAACACCGCGCGTTTTCGCGTCCCAGGCCGCGCTGCCGACCATCGGCAGGTCACCGCAAGTCTGCGGGGCGGCCAAGTTTACGAGTATAGCGGGCGATGGGATTCGAACCCACGACGTCCAGCTTGGGAAGCTGGCATTCTACCACTGAATTACGCCCGCAAGTAGTTTATATTCAACGACTTACAGTCGATCGCGCCTTTTGCATTGTTGCCAGAAATCGCCCCTGATCGGCCATTCTTGACCGAAATGTTGCCAGTTGCCAGGGGCACCGGTACCATGGCTGGCATGAACGAGCAAGGGCGACCACGGAAACGGCGCATTCCACGTCTCTCCAAGAAGCCTGAGCCTGGCACGGGCCGGTACTACGCATCCTACCGGGATTCCACCGGCAAGCCAAGGCGGAAGCGGTTCTCGGCCGATCGCACCGAATCCGAACTGGCCTACCATCGGTGGATCGTCGAGAACTACGACCAATCGGCCCTCATTATCGCAGCGAACCCCGACCTGGGCAAGGGGAACATCAGCCAGAGCCTCCCGGCGATCGCCAACGCCTACATCCAGCACGAGAAGCGGCGGGTACGGCCGGAGGGTGGCCGCCGGGCGAGGGGCACCATCAGCCTGCGGGTCTTCGACGACAATCGCCGGCAGGTAATCAGCATCCTGCGGTGGTGCAAGGAGCGGTACGGCCCCCGGCTCGGTCGCACGCCTTTCGACCAGCTCGTGTCCGCGACGGACTACGAGTCGATGATGCTGTCCTTTTCGACCCGCCTCGGTGATTCACAGGTTAACAAGCACCGTCAGCGTTTCTGGGAGATCGCACGCTTTGGGAAAAGGGCGCCCATCGGCGTTCGGTTGCCGTTCGGCCCGGATGACGTCAGGAACTTCGGCGGCACCGAACGCCGGAAGACGCGGAACATTCCGACGGTCGAAATGATCCAGGCGATCCTCAAGGCGGCGACGCTCCGGGAGCGACTGTGGATCTGGATGGGGCTCGGCCTGGGCTTCGGCAACGACGACCTCGCGCGTACCCGCGCTGTCCACTTCGACGCCGACAGCTACGACATGAGCCGGGGTAAGACAGGCTTGCCACGCTACGGAGTGATGAGGCCGCTGGTGTGGCAACATATTCGCCAGTACCTGAAGGAGAACCCAAGGGAAGCGGATGACCTCCTCTTCGTCACGCGGACAGGCAGGCCGCTCGTGTGGGTAACGGCCAAGACCAAGGACGAGATGGTCAATGGCACCAGCACGAGGGGGCCCGCGAAGACCCCATTCAAACGGGCGGATAGCGTGGCGCAGGCTTGGCGGAAGCTGAAGATGCGGGCAGGTGTTGAGGGATGGTCAGAGGGCTTCTATGTTTGGCGACATCTCGGCGCTACGGCCTACGCGAGCCTGCCGGGAACTGGCATCGCCCAGTTACGGACGTATCTGGGGCACGGCAAGTCCGACGCCGCGGACGAGTATCTGAGACCCCTGACGCCGGAAACGAAACGAGTCGTGGAGTGGATCAACGCGATGCTCGACTCGAAGGACTTGAATGCGTGGCAGAAGAAGCCGAAGAAGAAGTCAGTCAAAAAACTCCCTTAGGCCAGGGTCGATGTCTTCGTTGTCAATCTGTGACATCCTTGCCGTTCGCGTCCTCTTGGAGGACTTTCTTACGGATTCCTTCCTCAGCCACTGACTGATGTCAGACGGGAGAATGTAACGGCGGCCGTTGCGTCTGATGCAAGGTATGGCACCCCTGTCGATGAGGCTCTGCACGTCGCTCCGGCGGCACCGCATGGCCCGGGCAGCTTCCGCGATGTTCAATGGCCGAACAGCACCGGCAGGATCAATGACACTCCGAAGATCCCGGAGAATCTCTACGAGGTCGGCAACCACCTCGCTCAGTTCCGTGTTGTCCTTGCCGGAGTCGCTCATCGGTTTAGCTGGCCTCGTCGCATGCGCGAAAGACGACTAGGCCGACGTACCAGTCTAGGACCGCGCGGATGGCGTGGAGTTCGCTGGCACGCGGAAACAACAGGGGAAACTGGGAGTGCGTTAGTCGTGCTACGTCTTCGATGTTCCGGGCATCGAGCACGAGGGCACGATGGCGGAGGGATTGAAACGAGCACCGCTCAACAACCAGGAGCGCGTTGAGGATCGCGCAGAGCTCGCAGTCTGTCGGCACGGGGCCCAATTCATCACACGTCGCAAGCGGTGTAGAAGACAGATCGAAACCCAGCATCAGGCAGCACCTCCACGTGAGAGCCGGTCAGGATCTCGCTCACTTCCCTTGGCTGCAGTCGCATGGCCACCTCCTTCTTCATGCCGGACGAATAGCTGCGCCCAGTTTGCCGCTCCAGAAGATCACGATTGCTGATGGGAACGGAGCCGACGACGTGCTCCCCCCAAAACGAAGCCGCCCGCGCAGGAAGATCACTTGGCCCTTTCGCGCGTAGCGATGCCACCAACTTGTGTCCGTGCGAGCTGGCACAAGACTAACGACGGTTGCTCCAGCTAAGGATTCTTCGTACGCCTTGCGCATGAACGCTTCGATCTCGCGCCCGTATGGCGGATTCATCCAGACCGTTCCACTCCATGGCTGGGCAAGTGCGTTGTCGGATTTGGTGAAGTATCGCGGGCACTTGGCGTTCGCCGCCGTCGCGCATGCATCAAGATCGAATCGGAACACCGCGTTCAACTCAGCAAACAGATCATGTGGGGTGCTCCACTCGACCGTCTCCGATGAGAAATGGGCGGCCAGTGAACGCTTCATTGCTTCGGTTCTCCTGCTCGGAGGAAAAGATCCTCGTAGATACGATTGGCAAGGAGCGCCAACTTCGGAAGGTCGTCCGGCCGTAAGTAACCGGTGGACCTCCACTCCCCGGAGGGCTCATCGCGGTATCGCTTCTGTATCCTGATCGAGTGCATCAGTCCCTCGCCGTTGCCCACCTTGCGGGATTCGGTCCACACGGCGGCGAAAAGCGGACCCGCCCGAAACTCCCGACTCGGCCGACCATTGCTCGATTTCATCTCGAATCTCCTGCAATTGCGTTGTATGTTCGCGTACATGCGAACACGCGGGGCAAAAAAAACGCACGTCAGGTGCCGTTGCCCGACGCCGCGTCGGAAAACAGGCTGCGATACCTGGGAACACCGTTGTCCACCTCCACGAAGGCCACCGCGTCGCCTTTGCCGGCTCGTTGCAGTAGTCTCGGAATCAGCGTTCGTGGCAGGAGCTGCTGCGGCACGCTGATCTTCGTCTGCAAATCGGCGCACCGATAGATGGCGGCAGAAAGCGATACGCCGTAGCTCTTCGTCAGCTTGGGCAGCACTCGATAGCGCCACAACCATTCGGACTCGGCCGTGGCGTGCATTAGCTCGTACACGCAGACGGCTCGCTTCAGCTTGCGCTCGTCAAGCGCTTCGATGATGGTCCGCTCCAAACTCGGTAGCGGCATCAGGAAGGCGGCAGCGAAGCGGTCGGCCTGCCGTTCGTAGCGGTCCGTCGAGAACGTGACGTCAAGGCCACGTTCCAGGAACGGCCTGTCGATCGAACGGTGCAATGTCATGTGGCCCAGTTCATGGGCACACGTGAAGCGGAAACGACCGTCGTGTTCAAGGACTCGCTCGTCGACCAGGATTTCGCGCTCCTGGATGAACGCGGCTCCAAGCACGTTGTCACCAAGATAGGATAGATCGGCGAAACCGAAACGGATTCCGAGCGGGGACTCGATCCAATCCTCGACCGGGATGGGCAGGGGCATGCGCTCCAGGCCGAGATTTCGGCGGCAACGCTCCAGTGAAGTCCACGCCCGGCGGTCGGTCACCCGCCCTCCGCGCCGTGGCTCCAGCAGCTTGGATGGCACATCGGCCGACATTGCTCAGCCCTTCCCCTTCTGATCGGTGCCGGACATGCGCTTGGCCTGACTGATGAGCTTGTCCCACTGCTCAGAGGACAGGTTGCGGGCGGTGCGGAGGAACTCGGGCACCTTGCGGGCCGTCGTGCCGTCCTGCGTCGCAATCTCGCCGACGATGTCCTCGGCCTTGGCCCAAGCTGTCCGCAGATCGGCCTGGTCAACCTGGTATTGCTCAGCGATACGCATCAGCAGGGCGTCCGACGGCGACCGCCGGCCTTTCTCGATGTCGGTCAGGTGGGCCGGGGCGATGCTCAACAGCTTGGCCATCTCGCGGAGGCCCTTCTTGAGCACGTCCACGCGGCGGGCCCTGAGGATCTCGCCGATGGTCGGCGGGTCGGTAGCGGGCTTTTGGGGTGCCATGGGCTGAATCTCCATCTGTTCGCCTATATGCTAACAACCTTGCGCCGGATGTCAAGCCCGTCTTGGCGGAAAACTGCCGGCCGGCCTGATGACCGGCATTCCTGAGTACGGTAGGCTGGTTTCGCGGGGCTGCGGCCCTGCGGTCGTCAGCGACGAAAAACGTGGCTGACGTCATCGAGACGGGCGGCGCGAGCCGGTAAACCGGGGCTCACCACCTCGGCTAAGGCGGCGGGATTCACCATCCGCCAGCGCGTCGACCCGTAGAGCCGGATGCCATGAGAGTGGCTTGTCCGGCTCGACGGATAGAGGCCCCGGACCGACTCACCGCCCTTCAATGCGGGACGCCGAGTATCCACTTCGGCTTGGTACAGAGCGGCTGCGGCCGACTCGTGAGCTTTGAACGTCTTGTGGGGTTCGCGCCAGGCTGATTGCCCGTACAATAATCGATTAGGGACACGAATCCGGTTCGAGAGCGTGTTGCTAGAGCTAGATGCCGACAGGAGGCGGTAGCTCAAGCCCGGTTCGCCGCCGACGGCATAGGTGAACGATGATGGCCGACACACTGGGCGAAATCCGCCTTGTACGTCTCAGGAAGCACTACCTCGCATTGTCGGAGCTGCTTCTCCGTCAGCTGTCCGACAAAGGCGCTGTAATCGCCAGAAGTGACGACGATCGTTCATTTGAGGATCCAGTCGCGACGCATCATCTCGTCGAGTGGACGCTAAGCTGCGGCGACGATTCCCTTGCCGGTATTCGGCACCGAGCCCTTCAGTGGATGGTGGCAAACAACTCTCTGCCTCACGACCCTTTCACGCTTGATTCGTTGTTGGCAAGCGGCGTCAAGGACAAGCAGCTTGAGGCAATAGCGCAGTCGCTGTCCGATGCCCAACTCCCAAGCGGCCTGCTCTCGTTCTACACGGCGTACCTTCACGGCGGCGACCACTTCTCGACACTGTGGGGCATCAAGATCCTGCAGTATTGGTCCCCCCAATACGATGCCGTCATCGAAACGGCCGCTCACAGATGCGCCGAGGACATCGACGTCTTTCTGCGCTCGCCGTCGCACGCCGGATACCTCCTGCTCTTATTATCCAATATCGGCCTAGAGATAGAGTCCCTCCCCGCCACTGTTGCTCGTCTTTCGGCCTTTCTTCTGGAATCCCAAGATGTACAGAGCGGACTTTGGAAGAATGACCCGCTGGAGACTGCGTTTGTCGCGTACGATTTGCTCGCCTGCGGTAGTTCTTCAGCGCCCCATTTGGAGGCTGCTGCACGGGCCTTGTCGGGGCTATACGCTTTGGACCACGATGCAGATAAGATCCCTCCGCGCATTCTAGAATACCGCGAGCGCGCGAGCGACAGCGCGTTCCTGCAGATGCTGCTGCGTGCCCTGATCGCCGGCAACTATTACTTTCGATCGCAAGGAATCCGAGAACCGAGCCGTGATCTCCGAGACAACCTGGTTGGGGTCGCCCCATCACTGATGAGTGCTGTAGAGCACCTCGTGGACCGCACGAAGAAGCTGCAGCTTGAGCTAGACAGGGCAACAAAAATCCCTAGCACCTACCGCGTGGAAATCGATAGGTTCTTGAGTGACTCTCCCTACGAGAAGAACGTACTCATCATGATGACGTTCGCGTTTAACGATCCAGACGTCGGAGAGCACTATTCGGAAACGCTCAACGTCATCCGAAAGGCACTCGCCGCACGCGGACTTAACGGCTTCATCACGACTGACAAGCGCTATCACCCAACTCTTTTTGGGAATCTACAGGTCTATCTCGCAGGATGCAAAGCGGGCATCGCAGTGTTTGACAACTTCATCCCACACAAGGCGAACAATCCCAACGTGGCTATGGAAGCCGGCTGGCTGATGGCACAGGGGAAGCCCCTGGCCATCCTTAAGGACAAGAGCTTGGAGAAGTTGCCATCTGACTGGGCTGGCCACTTGTATATTCAGTTCGTTCAAGCCAATCCGGCTGGCCTCGAACAGCCACTACTTTCCTGGCTAAGTGACAATCAGCTCGGAGCGGATTGCTAGGCCCGATGTCAACAGACGCGCCGCACCCGTTGGATCGTCCAGCATACCAGGATACAAACCTGGAAGAGGCATTACTTGATCCCAAGACGCTGTGGGCACTTTCCGCCGCATTGGTTACACCTAGTTCGCGTATCGCTCCTGCAGGTGTAGAAGGAGAACTTGTTGCTCCGGAGGAGTTGCGCGATCAGAAACTACGTGTCCAAAGGCCAGTTGTCCTTTTTGACTATGTCAACGCATCAGAATTCGCGCCAGATGAACGGGGCGAGCTGTTTGACCACGTATTTGAGATGCTCCGTGTGGAATATCCAAGACGGCATGATGAAGCAAGGACTGAGAAGGTCGTCGACCTGAGAGAAAACATTGTGGTGTTTCCCGAAGACGCCAAAGACCTAAGAATGCTGCGACGCTTCTGTGACCAAGTAGCATTTTTGCAGTTCACACCTTTCCGAGGGCGAGTCAAGAACTCCGGGCTGCGAGCCGTGATCGACTTGTGCGGGACAGTTTCTGACGATGTCGCTGCTGCTCTGGAGCTGCGCAGACTTCTTCAAGACGAGGAGCAGCTCAAGGCTGATGGAATCTGGTGCTCCGATTCTGCCAGAGCCTGGCTGGACACGATGGTCCACGATAATTCAGACAATGCGTTCGACCAAGGCGTGAGTCGATTATCGTCACGCGGGAGGACATGGCAGCGCGTTAATTTCAGGAATCATGATTTATTACCCGCTGGGCGGGAGCCGACAGCACCAGGAAGACCGTACCTAAGGTGGTGGCGAGCGCAACTGGAACGCCTCAAAAAGATGAAGGATGCCACGGAGCGTGGATTCGCATTTGAGCAGTTTCTGCTGGCGCTGGCACACATTCAGGGTGGGGCAAACTGCCGGAAGCGATTCCGGAACAGGGAAGGTAGGGAACTAGACGGCCTGTTCATGGTAGATCACCAGTATGTGTTGCTGGACGCGAAGTGGGAATCGGCGCCCGTGGGTAAGCCTGCGGCCGACGCACTCTACGTGAAAGTGGAGTCCGGTGCCAGAAACGCGGTCGGTGTGTTGGTGAGCATGTCGGGGTTCAATTCGAATATCGCGTCAAAGAAACCGAGGCCGTTGGTATTCGTGAATGATGCAGAGCTGTCCGGCATACTGGACGGTGAGCGAACGTTGATCGCAGTTCTTAACGATAAGATACTCGATCTGTACGCGGGCACATTCGCCTGAGAGTTGTGAGAGATTGTGGCGGGTGTTTGCATGATTCGCGCGGCTAATGGGCCTCGTCAGTGCGAGCGATCACGCAGGTGCCAGGCAGACATTGAGAAGTTGTGGTAGGATTGGTTTCGCGGGGCTTCGGCCCTGCGGTCGTCAGCGACGGAAAACGTGGCTGACGTCATCGAGACGGGCGGCGCAAGCCGGTAAACCGGGGTTCACCACCTCGGCTAAGGCGGCGAGATTCACCATCCGCCAGCGCGTCGACCCGTAGAGCCGGATGCCATGAGAGTGGCTTGTCCGGCTCGACGGAGGCTCGTCGGAGTAAACCCTGCCCACCAGGCAGGCCCAATCCCGGCGTTCTATCCGATGGCTCCTTCCCATTTCGAAATGGGGCGACGGAGACAGACCTCGCCGGCGATCGTGTAGCAGCGGTCGGCGGCGAGGCTGTGTTGGTCAAAGCAGGTGGGAATCCTGTCCAGGGGGCTCGGGCCATAGTCCGCGTGCGCGCGGACCATTTCGGGTGCAAAGCTCGTCAGGCTCGTTCAACCTCGGCTGGCGTGGGGAGCTCGCGACGCGGCGACGCGCGCGACCGGACCTGTGACCGGGTTCGGCGATCCGCCCAAACGGCGGACGGTGAAAAGCTCAACCATGAAAGGCCCGCAAGGGCTTGCCAGTCAGTCCAGTCGGAGACGGTGCCGAACTGCGAAAGATCATCGTCGGTGGGTAAGCGGGCGCTTCTCGTTTCGGCCTGCTGAAATCACGAAGCAGCACGGCGACTTACCGCGCTGCCCGTGGAAACTGCGCTCGGGCGGGAGCCCGAGACGTGCGACGATGACCCGCGGGGTAACACCCGCTAGCGACGTGACCGATTGGACGAAGACCAACACTAATCCGGGAAGCACTGTGGCGGCCGGGGTGGTGCCCGGTGCCTGGTTCCGTGCGTGTGCGCGGATGGTCAGCCAGGTGATTGAAATGCCGCAGTGTGGGAGTGTGCCGCAAGTAGAAGTCCGCCCTTGACGCCGAGTGTCAAGGGTGGAGCGAAGCCGCTGCAAGGCAGTGGCGGAGTCGTTCGCGCGTCCGGGTGGTGCCGGACAGGGATGCGACGACGAAAGCGGTGACGGGTTCAACCCGTCTCGATGACGTGCCGGCCGGGCCAGTGGAAGTTGTGTGTGTGATGGGGCCCGGTCGGCTTGTGGCACGAGAGCTGCGTGGTCGGGCGAGACCTGCTCTGGCGAGCGGGTGTCGTACGGCAACGGAGCGACGACAGTGGCCGTGCGTGCTGCGCACGGCGGCTTGTCGAGGGTTTTCGATTTGGGCTACCGCTATGAATTGGGCACGGTCAACTCAGGAAACGAGTTCGACCGTGCCCGTTCGCGGGCCCGGAAGGGAGGTTCTCATGACGTGATACGAGTTCGTGAGGTTGCGCTGTCGCCGCGTTGGCGACGGGGGTTTCGGATGAGGTTCGCGCGAGGGCGAAGTGTTGCCGCGGCAGGCGGCCTGGTCGGCGTACATTCTTGAGGATACGCCTGCGGGATTGTTGCGCATAACAGTCGCAGGCGCGGCCGTTGTCGAGAGGGCACTCTGTGTCCTGTCGAGGCCGGCGTCACCGGGCCACGCCGCGGAACGTGCGAGCCATCGCCCGCGCGTGCGGTTGCACGTGGCTCAACGGCTTTGTGGGTTGTGCCGTGAACAACCCTCACCGTCGTCGTGTGCGCTGAGGAGGAGGATGTACCTGTCAGCGGGCGGGCAAAGTGTACCGGCGATGGGCAGGTGAAGACCGGCCACTT
>CAZYGM010000046.1:0-18336 GCA_964647015.1 uncultured Planctomycetales bacterium
CGATGATCAAGCCTTCGACGCTGCCGGCGCTTTCGCCCAGCACCTCGCCGGGCCGGACGAACGCCATGGCGCAGCAGAAGCGGGCGGTGCGGTGTTCGGTGGGCGTGCCGGCGAGGGCGGCAAGCAGTTTGCGGTTGTTAGCGGCGTCGTCAGACGGCAGGCCGGCGTAGCGGGCGGAGTGAACGCCGGGGGCGCCGCAAAGGATGTCCACCTCGAGTCCGGAATCGTCGGCCAACGTGAACAAGCCGGTGGCGGCGGCGTAGTGCAGGGCTTTCTGCCGGGCGTTTTCGGGGAAGGTGTCGCCGATTTCGATGGCCGGAGGCGTGTCGGGAAACTCGAGCAGGGTGCGCCAGCGCAGGGGGAATCCGGCGGTGATTTCCTGCAGCTCGCGCAGCTTGCGTGGGTTCTCGGTTGCCAGGAGAACTTCGGGCATGGATTCACCTGCCGCCGCGCGGCGGTGCCGGCGCCCGGGGGAGGCGCACGATGAAGGACCTGAACGGCAGGCGGATAACCTCGCCGGTGTTCGGGTCGCGGGCGAGTTCGTTGACGCGTTTGCCGTTCTGGTAGCTGTATGGGAAGCGCTCCTGCAGTGCGAGCAACTCCGGATCGACGATCTGGTTCTTGGCGATGACCGCGCCGGTCAGGGGGTCGGTCTGGGTGAGCGACTGCACGGCCCGCTCTGGGAATCGGCCGATGTAAACGGAGCTGCGCACCGGGCCGTGGTGGAAGTACGCCTCGACGCGCTGCTCCTCGCGCAGCTCGCGGCAGTACTCCTCGGCGAGGTAGCGGCGGTTGGTTATCGGGCCTTCGTTATAGAACACGGCGACGTGCAGCGTCCAGCAGCCTTCGGCCTGCTCCAGGTCCCACTCCGGGCGTTGGCTGGGACCGACCGGCAGCTCTTCGAGCGTGGCGTATACGAATGGCCAGATTGGCCGCGCTGTGCCGGTGGCCGGGTCGGGTGCCATCAGACTCAGGCTGCGAATCAACTCCAGGTCTTTGAGCGGGTCGGGACGATAGCGGGTGACATTCTTAACCGGGTCGTGTGAGCGGCGGTATTGCCCGTAGTAGACGACGGTCTCGTCCTCCAGGTTGAGGACCTGTACGAGCTTGGGCTTGAGCTGACGGACTTGCCGCAAGGCCGCCGCACGCTGCTCCGCAGCCTGGAACCGATCGGCGCCGCGCAACGTGGCACAGCGGATGGCCCACATGGGCTCGTCGGCTGTGCCTGTCGAGCGAGACTGGCGACCGTGGGCGGCCGCGCAGCCTAAGGCTGACACTGCCAACAGGATCAGGGAGGCAACCCAGCGCGGCGGTTGTTGAGGATTACGGATGCACATTGGTTAGTCGCTCGGGTGCCCGGAGCGCAGCACCCGCTCCTGGAGGGTTAACAACTGCGTAATGCCGCATCGGCCGAGGGCCAGCAGCGCCGCCAGTTGATCTTCACTCAGCGGGGTCCGTTCGGCCGTAGCCTGAATCTCGATCCATTGGCCGTGTGAGGTCATGACCAGGTTGCAGTCCACGTCGGCGGCGGCGTCTTCAGTGTAGTCCAAGTCCAGCAGCATCCGGCCGTCCACTATGCCGACACTGACGGCGGCGACGCCGGCGACAATGACGTCCGGGCCCCAGAGGTCACGCTGCCGGCCGGCCCTGACGGCGTCGCAGAGGGCTACGTACGCGCCGGTGATGGCGGCGGTGCGCGTGCCGCCGTCGGCCTGCAGCACGTCGCAGTCCAGGTAGATCGTGCGTGGGCCAAGCCGCGGCATGTCAACGGCTGTCCGCAGGGCCCGACCGATGAGCCGCTGGATTTCCTGCGTGCGGCCGTCGAGGCGCTGGCGACTGCGCGGCCGTCGTTGTCCGGTGGCGCCGGGCAGCATGTCGTATTCGGCCGTCACCCAGCCGGCCCCGCTGGCGGCGCGCCAGGGCGGCACCTCCTCTTCGATTGTAGCCGTGCACAGGACGTGTGTGCCGCCCATGCGAATCAGTACGGAGCCGGGCGCCGCCTGCGTGAAGCCGCGCAGGAACTCCACGGGGCGCAGGGTATCAGGTTGTCGCCCATCGTGCCGCATGCTGGAAGTGGTATCACGTGAGCCGCGCTTTGGCAATCGTTACGTGCCGGTTCAGTGCAGCGAGCCAGTTCCCTGAGGCTAGGGAGCCAGGGGCACGACGCGCGGCGTTTGCGCGGGCGGCTCGCTGAAGGCCTCTATCAGGCGAATCACGCGGTCGAACTCGGCCTTGCTGTAGCCGCTGCGCTGGTCGGCGTCGTAGACGCCGCCGAAGTAGCGCAGCAGAGGTACGCCGGCGGCCAAATCGTCCGCGGAGCCGCGGAAGATGTAGCTGGACTGTCGCAGGGCGTTGCGGTCGTCCGCGGCGATAGCTGACCAGGCGGGATGGCTGACCGGCGGGGCGAAGTTGGCCGGCATGCGGATGATGTCGTGAATGTCGTAGAGCGCGGTGTACCACTCGCGCCCCTGATCGTCCCGCCAGCCGGGCGTGCGGGCAACGAGGCCGCTGGCGCAGGGCGAGCGTTTCTCGACGATTTCGAGCCAATCGTCTGGGTAGGTGACAACGCGCGGCGGGATCACGCGGGCCGCGTGAGCTTCAACCAGGGCGCGGGCCTCCGAGTCACGATAGGCCGCCTCCAAGCGAGCCTGATACTGGACGCGCCAGTCTGGTGGCGCCGACACATCCGGAGGCCGGGAGCGCGCGGCCGCATGCGCGTCGGCCTGCACAGCGGGGTGCGACGGCGCCGCGTCAGCGCCCAAGCGGCCCGCGCGGGCCAGTATGCCCTCGGCCTGGAGCTCGAACACGCTGACGTCGCGATTCGGCGGTACCTGTTGCAGCAACTCAAGGGCGCTGCGTGCCTTTCGGGCGGCTGATTCGTATTGCTCGTCGCGGAGCGCCTGGCGCGCCTGTATGAGTTCCAGGCGTGCGAGTGACTCGGTGGCCTCCGCCCGGGCGGCCTGCTCCAACGCATCCAGGTCGGCCGCGGCGAGTGGCGCCGTGTCTGGACCGGGCGTGCTCGGCGGATTGCCGGCGAATGACGGTGAACGCGCGGCCAGGAGAAGGGCCGTTGTCACGATCAGCAGGAAGGTTCTGTTCATGAGCCGTACTCCTCATACCAGCGTGCCCAGGCGGTCTGATCGAAGCCGAAGTCCGTGCCGGTTATCTTTCGCAGGGCCTCGAGGACTTCTGAGCGATAGACAGTGACCTCCATGAGTACTTCCTGGTTGGGCACGGGCGGTCCGGGCCAGGCGACGCCGATGTGCACACCCACAGGAACGCGCAGCGAGCCGATTTGGGTATAACCGCCGGTGAAAGCCCGGCTGAAGTTGCCCTGATAAGTGTTGGCCCGTACTTCGACCATCCGGTGCCGGAGCGCAGTTAGCGCGTCGATCAGCTCTGGAACGGCTTCGCGCGCTCGCAAGGCGCCGAGCCCTTCGGCGGCCCGCCGAACCAGCGCGTCGTCGTCGGTTTCCAGCGCCGCGCGGAACTGGACCACAACGCGCGGGTCTCGGCGGTTGGTTAGTGTGCTGACCGCAGCGCGGCGCACGTC
This sequence comes from uncultured Planctomycetales bacterium, assembly GCA_964647015.1. GTDB lineage: Bacteria > Planctomycetota > Phycisphaerae > UBA1845 > Fen-1342 > JAAYXS01. The sequence goes on from CAZYGM010000046.1 coordinate 3,554, forward strand.
GCGGCTGGTGTCGGCCAAGGCGAGCGCGGCGAGGTTGGCGGTGGCGGCGTCATCCGGGAATTGCCGCAACGCGTCCAGCAGCAGAAGGCGACAGGAAAGGTCGCCAATTCCGAGGACGCGCACCAATGGCGCGATGGCCAGGGGGTCCTGGATTTCGAGAATGCGGCGGCGGCCCTCAGCGGGGCCTGTGGGCAGTACGCTGTCGAGCAGCGATGACTTGATCGCCTGGATCTGACGCTGCCAACTGAGCTGGATTGCCGAGGCGAGCTGCGCTAACTCCTCCGGGGTCTGGGCGTCCGGCGGGGCGGGTGTTTCGGTCGGGCGGCTGCCGGCATGGCGGGGTGGGTTGATCCAGACATCTCCGACGCGAACCTGTCCGAGGGCGCGACGGGCGGGAGTGAATTCGGGGTCGATCTCCAGGGCGCGGCGCAGGTGCCGCTCGCGCTCGCGCGAGAGGCCGTGTTCCGCGCACCACGCGGCCAGCGCGACATGGGCTGCCGGTGTGTCGTCAGCCTGTTGTTGCAACTGGCGGTACTCGGCGAAGGGCGTCGGGCCGGCCTCGACGCGGGCGACACTGTCACGCGGCAGACGCACGGTGCCAAGCGTCGTCAGGATCTCGTAATGATCCTCCTGCTCGGCGAGCAGCTCGCCCTCGATTCGTCCACCGGTTGTCAGGTGGAATACGTCGGCGGGCGCCGACGAGGCGAACGCGAGGAGGACGGCGACCCTTGAGAGGTACCAGCCGGTCGGACGCTCCGGACTGACAGACGTGGCTCCCCGGCGCATAAAAGACCTCCGGGCCGTCAAACCGGCGGCTAGTACATTATAGGGGCTTGTCCACCCCGGCTGTGCAACGACCGGACCCAAGGCATGCTGGCGGATTGGGCGGGCGTCAGCCTGAAGCGGCGGGATTGCCGATAACAAGGGTGGCGGTGTAGTGCCGTTTGGCCCGCCGGTTCGGTGTTTGTTCGTAAGCGTCGGTGGCGTTGGCGGGCTCGACCGACTTTTGCCCTGGGCGAAGCGGGGCTGGATTGACAATGTGTCTTGTCGGATTCTGGCACTTTCGGGAGCGTGGTTCGATGCGACGTGGGATGCTTGCTGTGATGCTGGCCTGCGGACTCGGAGGTGCGAGCCAGGCGCAACTGCGGCTGTTCTTGGCCAAGAGCGGCGCAGCGGAGTCGGCACCGCTGGTGGGCAGCCCGGCGCTTGAGAACCCGGAGGTATTCCCGAGCGAGCGGTTGTACCTGTGGGCGCAGATGTTCGACGGGCCGGAGTCCTGGAACGCCGTGAGTCTCGATATCGAGGTGCGCGGCGGGGGCCTGCTGGGGGCGTGGCGGTTCTACGACTACGCGAATGGTCCGTTCCAGCGGTGGGATGCAGTCAGCCAGGGAGTGCTCAACCCGGCTGGCGCGCGCGTGGACAACATCTTCGGGTTGGCATACCTGCACGGTTCTGGCGTGCAGAACGACCCGGCATGGGACGAATTCGACGGGCATTACTGTAGCGAAGTGGATGCCACATTGCTGGGCTACGTGGAGGTCGCCGTCCCGGCGGACGTCGCCGAGGCCGAGATTTTCCTGCGAATCGGCGGCTACGGCATCACCAAGGCCGGCAGCAGTATGCCGCAGGAGATCTACCTGGGCTTTGGGGACGAAGATGACGGGCTGACCGGCGCGGCCGTTCACACCGCCAGCTCGCTGGCCGACGCCTTGGTGGTGGGCTGTCTGGGGGTGGCGCGGGGAGATGCGGACTGCGACGGGGTGGTGAACGTCTTCGATATTGACGCGTTTGTGCTGGCGCTGACGAACCCCGGCGCGTACGCCGCCGCGTATCCCGACTGTCCGCTGCTGTGCGGCTGCGACATTAACCAGGACGGCTGGGTCAACACGTTCGACATTGACCCGTTCGTGCTGTGTCTGACCTCTGGCTGTCCATAACACCGGGCGGCGCAGGCCGTCGCCAAAGCGCCGGCCAGCGAATCAGGCCTTGGTCCAGCGGTCCAGCCAGCCCAGCACCTCCTCATGCCACTGCAAGCTGTTGGCCGGCTTGAGCACCCAATGATTCTCGTTGGGGAAGTAGAGTAGCCGGCTGGGGACGCCGCGGCGCTGCAGGGCGGTAAAGGTCGCGATGCCCTGCGTATCGACGACGCGATAGTCCAGTTGGCTGTGAATCACGAGCGTGGGCGTGTTCCACTTATCGACGTGATCGATGGGGTTGTGGTGGGTGTAGGCCTCCGGCTGCTCCCAGGGTGTGCCGCCGCGCTCCCATTCGGGGAACCACAGCTCTTCGGTTGCGTAGTACGCCATGCGCTCGTCGATGTTGCCGTCGTGGCAGACCAGGCAGCGGAAGCGGCCCGGCCAGATACCGTGCAGCCAGTTGACCATGTAGCCGCCGTAGGAGGCTCCCAGGGCCGCGATGCGCTCCGCGTCCATCCAGGTGTAGCGGCCCAGGGCCGCCGCCAGTCCCTTCTGCAGGTCTTCCAGCGGGCGGTCGCCCCAGTGGTTGTTAATGGCGTCGGTGAAGGCCTGGCCGTAGCCGGTCGAGCCGTGGAAATCGACCATCACGACGGCGTAGCCGGCGCCGGCGTACACCTGCGGGTTCCAGCGGTAGTGGAAGTCGTTGCCGAATGAGCCTTGGGGCCCGCCGTGGATGAGGAACGCGACGGGGTACTTCTGGTCCGGGTCGAAATCAACCGGCTTGACGACGTGGGCATACACTTTCTCATCGTTCCAGCCGGAGAAAGAGAACTGCTCGGGCTCGCCCATGCGGATGGCGGCCAGGCGCGGGCCGTTGATATTCGTGACGGGGCGGGCGTCATCGCCGCTGGGCTTGATCGAATGCAGCTCGACCGGGCCGCGCAGGTGGCGCAGGCCGTAGACCAGGCGTTTGCCGGCCACGACCACGTCGCTGACGCGGCCCTCGGTGACGACGGTGCGGACGTCGCCGGTGGCGACATCCACCGCGAACAACGAGTGCTGGCCGACGTTGTCGGCGCAGGTGTAGAGCGTCTCGCTGTCGGGTGACCACGTGAGCGGGCCGGCCGAGCGATCCCACTTCTCAGTGAGGATGGTGGGCTTGCCGCGCGGCCAGCGCAGCAGGCCGATGCGGAAGCGGTCGGCCTCGTAGCCCGCCCGGCCCATGGCGCGATAGGCCAGCAGCTTGCCGTTCGGCGCGAAGACCGGATCGGTGACGGTGGCGCCCTGTCCATCGACTAGTACGGTTGGCGGGGCGGAGCCGTCGATCGGCACACTGTACAGGTCGAAACGCGTCGACCAAGCCTCTTCGCGGCCGACATCGCGGGCGGCGAAGACGAGCGTCTTGCCGTCGGGGGTGAACGTGAATTCGCTGGCATCCCCGAAGGGCTTGGAGGGCACGTCCGCGTCAAGCCCCTTCGTGACGTCGCTGGGCGTGCCACCCGCCAGCGGCAGCACGAACAGGTGGCTGCGGCGGCCGTCCTTCCAGGTGTCCCAATGGCGGATGAACAGGCGGTCGTAGACGCGCCCGGTGGCCGGGCGGCGCTCGAGTTCTTCCAGCCGCTGCTTGGTGTCTTCGATGCCGTCTGCGTCTGGGAAGACTTCGAGGCTGACGGCCAGATGTTGGCCGTTCGGCGAGAGCCGGAAGCAACCGACGTCAAGCGGTAGGTTAGTAACCTGTTCGGCCTCGCCGCCGTCGGGCCGGATCCGCCAGACTTGCGTGCTGTCGGTGCGTTTGGAGAGGAAGTAGATCGTTTTTCCGTCGGCGGCCCATTGCGGGCTGTTGCTGCCGGCGGGATGGCTGGTCAGCCGGCGCGGCAGCGTGCCGTCGGCGTTGATGAGCCAGAGGTCATCGCGGCCCTTGTTGGCCTCGAAATCGGTTACGCGGCAGGTGAAGACGACGGTTTCGCCGTCGGGGGCAACCTGGGGTGCGCCGACCCGGGTCATGTCCCACAGATCGCGGGCGCAGAACGGGTGGGTCTGGGCGGTGACGGCATCAGCGAAGTTCTGCATCACGATTAACCAGAGGACAACGAGTAGCAAGATGGCCAGCACGGTCATGAGTAAGGCTCCCCTGCTTGCAGTCCGGGGCTCTGCGCGCGGCCCATACCGGCGCGCTGGCGTGAACCAAGCGACCAGCATAACGTCACGCGGCCGGCAACGCGAATGTGTTGGCCGTGACCGAGAAGGCGGCGCTCCGGCCCACGCACTGGCCCGGCGAGGGTCGGCCCGTACGCGTGCCGGGGGGACGAAGACGCCGTGCTGCGGACCGGCTAGAATCCGCCAGTCCGGACGTAACTGGCACCAATGGGCAGGCAACAGGTGTTCCATGCAGGATGGTCTATACGCGCTGTTTGAGCCGCTGCATCCGGTGACCATGGCGCTCGTGGCCACGCTGTTCACGTGGTTCATGACGGCCGCGGGCGCGGCACCGGTGTTCTTCGCTCGGCAGGTCAACCAGCGGTTCATGGACGGTATGCTGGGGCTGGCGGCGGGCGTGATGATCGCGGCCAGCTATTGGTCGCTGCTGGCGCCGGCCATCGAGCTATCCGACGGGGATTGGCGACCGGCAGTGATCGGCTTCCTGGCGGGCGGGTTGCTCTTGTTCGCCATTGACAGGGTTCTGCCACACCTGCACTTGGGCTTCGACCTGGCCGAGGCGGAGGGGGTCTCGACGAGCTGGCAGCGCAGCACACTGCTGGTGCTGGCCATCACTCTGCACAACATACCGGAGGGGCTGGCGGTGGGCGTGGCGTTTGGGGTGGTGGCCCACGCCGCCGACGTCGGCGTGGCGCGCGAGGCGATCATGGGGGGCGTCGCGCTGGCGATTGGCATCGGCATCCAGAACTGCCCGGAGGGGCTGGCCGTGGCAATGCCGCTGCGACGTGAGGGGATGGGGCGCGTTAAGGCGTTCCTCGTCGGTCAAGCCTCGGGAGTCGTTGAGCCGGTGGCCGGTGTGTTGGGGGCCTGGGCGGTGCTGGCGGCGGCTCCGCTGCTGCCGTACGCCCTGGCGTTCGCGGCCGGCGCGATGATCTTCGTGGTTGTCGAGGAGTTGATTCCTGAAGCGCAGCGGGCGGGCCACACTGACTTCGCAACCGGTGGCGCGTTGCTGGGTTTTGCGCTGATGATGTCGCTGGACGTCGCGCTGGGCTGAGCGCCTAGACCGGCGGCTCACGCCGAGGGTGGCGCGCGACGTCGGCTCAGACGATGCGGGTATAGGCTTGGTTGCCGCCGGCAGTGCGGGCGTCGGCCATGAGTTTCTGGGCGGCCATGAGCAGTACGTCCAACGCCTGGCGGTGATTGCTGGGGCGAACGTACAGCAGGCCGGCACTCACCGTGGCTTGAACTGCCGGACCTGACTTACTGGTCTGGCAGGCGGCCGCCTGCAGGACGGCCTGGCCCAGGGCGGCGCGCGCTTCACGTTCGGCGCAGTTGTCGAGCAGGAGTGCGAACTCGTCCGAGTTGAAGCGGCCGATCAGGGTTTGCGGCGGAAGCGCGTCGCGCAGGGTGGCGAGAACGGTCTTCAGGACCTCGCGGCCGACGGCCTGTCCAAGCATCTCATTGGCGGTCTTGAAATTGTCGACGCCGACAATGCAGAGCGCGAAGCCTTTGCCGCGCCGGGCGGCAGTGGCCAGATGCCCTTCGGCCTGCGTGAGGAACGCGGCACGCTCCAGGGCTCCGTTCAGTTCTGTCGCGCTGACATCCGCTTGCGCGGGCTCACCCAGCTTACTGAGGTCGCCGCCATTCTCAGCGGCGCGCTGCACGAACTCGGCCACGCGACCGACCAGCATGGTCGTGTTGTCGGCGGCCTCGCGGGCCGCGGCGGCGAGCAGCTCGGGCAACTGTGCTTCAGGGGCGTCACCCTCGTTGAAGAACGTATACAGCTCGATGAACTCGGCCTGGACGTCGGCCACAAACGAAGAAACATCCATGTCGGGCCGGCGCTTGGTGAGGAACGCCGCCAGGAGTTCGGCATCCTCCTGGTTCCAACTGTTAAGCGCGTGTGGCAGCAAGCCGGCCACATAGGTGGCGTCGCGCAGGGCCGGCTCGTCGATGAACTCGTCGAGCCGCTCGAAGTTGTGGTGAAACGCGATCATGTCGATGAACGCATCCGGCAACTCCAGCTTCTGGGCCAGCAGCCGGCCCACTTCCGTGTGGTCCATGCCGAACATGGCGCGCTCGCGTTCGAGTTGTACGCGCGCGCTGGACTGCGGATCGTGCAGCACGGCCATGTACGGCTCGCGCACCACGGAGTACATCACGGTTAGGGCCAGGTCCTCGAACAGACCGGCGACGAAGGCCTCATCGGTCAACTTGGCGTTCAGGATGGCGGCGTACTTGCGGGCCGACACCGCCTTGGCCACTGAGGATTCCCAGAAGCTCTGCGACTCCTGTGGTGAGAGCCGCAGCTCGTTGTGCAGTCCGGTCATGCAGTAGCTGATGGCGAGTGTGCGCACCGTCCCCAGCCCCAGCAGGTTGACCGCCATCTTGACGTTCGAGACCTTGTTGCGCACCCCGGCCCACGAGGAGTTCGAGAGGGCCAGCAGCTTGCTGCTGAGCGAGGCGTCAGCGCTGATAACCTTCGCATATTCGGACGCGTCGGCGTCCGGGTCCTTGCCTAGTCGGACGAACTTCATCGCCACCGCCACCGTGGTCGGCAGGTACGACAGCGATCCAATCCGGGCCCGAATCTCGCGTTCGAGACTATCCGGACTGCGGTCAGTTTCGATGGCGGCGGCTGGTTGGGCCATTTTGCGGTCGCCTCCCCTGTTACGGCCGGAGCTTCAGTCTCCGGCGGCGCACGCGCTCCGTCCGGATGGCAGCGGACCTCAGTTCCGTTCATCGACCGCCATCCGGCACGGCTTCAATCCCCGCGGCGGGCAGACCAGTTCAAGCAGGGCGCCGTATGCACCGATACGTCCCCTGGCCACATTACGGGGGGTGCCGCACTCCCGTGGCCGGACCCTGCGCCGTTTCGCGTGGTCGGAGCATGTTCACAATGAGCGCTGGCAAGCTGACGGCTGGTCACGTATTGATGGTGTGCGGCGGCGTGCCGCCGCCTGAGCTGCGGCAACTGGCCGACAAGGGTGCCTGGCGGGTGACGCAGGTAGACTCGACCGCCGGGGTGCTGCGGCGCTTGCGGCGCGAGACCGATATCGACGTCGTCTTGCTCTGTCCAGAGCCGCCTTGCCGGCCGTATACGGAGTTGTGTCGCGACGTGAAATTCGACGCCCGGACGGCGTTCCTCTCGATCATATTCGCCCTGCTGCCTGACAGCGAGTTGTCGCGCGCGGACGTGTACGCCTGCGGAGCCGATGACTGCATCGAGTTGCCTGCCCCACCGGCCGAGATCACGCTGCGGCTGTCCAACGCCTCGCGCTTAAAGCGCGCCACGGACTCGCTGGAGGACGCCACCTTCGTAGTGTCATCGCTCGCCAATGCCATCGAGGGCCGCGACGTATACACCCGGGGACACGTCGAACGCGTCAGTGCCTACTGTCTTGAGCTGGGACGCCGCGTCGGTCTGGGCGTTGAGTCGTTCGCCACGCTGCGCACCGGCGGCGTGGTTCACGACATCGGCAAGGTCGCCGTTCCGGACCAGATTCTGAACAAGCCCGGCCCGCTTACGGATGAGGAGTTCGACATCATCAAGCGTCATCCGGTCGTCGGATACGACATTCTCAAACCCCTGCGCACGTTCCAGGACGTTCTCCCGATTGTCCGCTGGCACCACGAGCGGCCGAACGGCTTGGGTTATCCGGACGGCCTGTGCGGCGATGAGTTGCCGCTACTGCCGCGCATTGTCGCGGTGGCGGACGTGTTCGACGCCATCAGTACGGCGCGCGCGTATCGGCCGGCCTTCCCGCCCGAGCGCTGCCGCTCCATGCTGACGGTGGCTGCTGAGCGGGGCGACCTGGACGCCGGCCTGGTGGCTCTGCTGCTCGAGATTCTGGACGAGGACGACGGCCGGCAGTTCCTCCCGGCTACCCATGGGGCGGGCGCTCTGGTTGATGGCTGAGTCCGGTAACTGCCGCACGGGCCAGCGCCGCCGCGCCAATCGTGCCGGCGTCCGTGCCTAGGGTGGCCAACACAATCTCCATGCGCACGGGGGTCAGATGCCAGCGCAGCCGCTGGAACTCGCTGCGCACCGGCGCCAGCAGTTGCTCCCCCGCGTTGCTTAAGCCGCCCGCCAGCACGATCTGCTCCGGACTGATGATGCGCTCCAGGCTCACGCAGCCCAACGCGAGGTAGTGGCAGGTCTCGTCCCAGATGCGACGAGCCAGGGCGTCATTGGCCGCGGCTTGCAGTACGTCCCGGGCGTCCAGCGTGCGGCCCGCATCGATATCCGCCTTCAGCCGGCACGGCGCCCCCGCCTGGATGGCCTCGGCCAGGCGTTCCGCGACGGCGCTAGCCGAGGCATAGCGTTCGAAACACCCCGCCTGGCCGCAGGGACAGGGGCGCCCGCCGGGCACGAGCACCAGGTGTCCGATTTCCGCGCCGGCACCGTCGCAGCCGCGCCAGACGCGTCCGTCCAGCACGATGCCGCCGCCGATGCCGGTGCCCAGCGTCAGCAGCACGAGACTGCCGACGTTTCGGCCGGCGCCGGCGATGAACTCACCGAACGCGGCAGCGTTGGCATCGTTCTCAAGCACGACCGGATGACCGGTCATGGCCGAGAGCCGCTGCCGCAGGGGGATGTTCACCCAGCCGGGAAGATTGGGCGCGTTGTGAATGACGCCGGTTTCCTGCGAGAGGGGGCCGGGCGCGCCCACGCCGACCGCGGCGATCTCGCTACTGTCCAGCGCGGCCCGCGGGGGCAAGTCGTTGATGAGTGCGGCGAGGCGTGCCAGCACGTGCTCGACGCCGCGCTGCGCCTCGGTGGCGATGGTGTCCTGGCCCAGCAGCGTGCCGTGTTCGTCGCACACGCCGCCCTTGATACTGGTGCCGCCGAGATCTATGCCGATCGTGTACATGCAAGCTCCGCCGGTTCTCCAATGGTGCCCGGTTCTACGGGCGGCACTTCTGCCGGAATCAGGCGTTGGTCAGATGCACGTGTCCACCAACGACGCACCCGAGAATGGGGACATCGCGCAATCTCTCGGGCGGCGCACTGAGCGGATCGGCGGCCCAGATCGTCACGTCGGCCGGGGCGCCGATCGCGAGCGTGCCGGCCGGCGCGGCTTCACCTACTGAGCGGCGCGGACCGACAGTGTAAGCACGCAGTGCGGCATCTGTGGTCAGTGCCTGCCTCGGAAACCAGCCGCTGGCCGGCCGACCGGCCTCATCCGTGCGACCGGTGGCGGCGAAGAGGCCGCGCCGGGGGTCCAGCGACTCGATGGGCACGTCCGAGCCGGCCGCCAGCGTCACGCCGGCGGCGAGCAGACTGCGCAGCGGGTACGCGTTTCGGCGGGCGCGCGGCCAGTGCCGGTCGGCGGTGGCAATGTCACCGGGCAAGTGGCAGGGCTGCACCGAGGCGGCGACGCCCAGACGCGCCATGCGCCGGATATCGGCCGGGCGCACGCACTGGGCGTGCTCGATGCGGTGCGGCAGGGGTGTTTCCTCAACGCGCCGTGCCGCGGCGATGGCCGCCAGCGCTTCGTGCACGGCCCGGTCGCCAATAGCGTGTATCCACACGGGCCAGCCGGCGCGTGCCGCCGCGACGACAGCGTCTTGCAGGGCGGCCCCGGCCAGCACCGGGACACCGCGGTACTTGGGCCGCTTGGGGTAGTCCGTGAACATGTACGCGGTTTGCGAGCCGAGTGCGCCGTCGCAGAATAGCTTGACGGCCCCGAGGCGCAGCCATTCGTCGCCTACTCCGCTGCGCAGGCCCAGCGCTGCGGCGTGTGTCAGGTTGGCCTGCGGGACGGCGTGCACGACGCGGATTCCGAGGCGACCGGCCCGGTGGTGTCGCTGCAAGTGAAACAGCGAGGCGGCCCCGTCCATGGTGTGCACGCCCACTAGGCCGAGCGCCCAGGCCGCGGCATAGGCCTGTTCCAGAGCCCGGTCGATCACGCGCAACGCCGCCCGATCCTGACGGGCGGCGAAGTCGTGTACCGGATCGGGCAATGTCGCGATGGCCGCTTCCTGGACTATGCCGGTGGGGCGGCCGCGCTGGTCGCGCAGGTAGCGTCCGCCGGGCGGATCGGGGGTGCGCGGGCCGATGCCGGCGCGGCGCAGGCCGGCGCTATTGAGCCAGACGGAGTGGGCGTCACGGCTGCGCACCAGCACGGGACGATCGCGGATGGCCTGGTCGAGGTCCTGCGCCGTCGGAAAGCCCGATCCCCAGAGGTTGTGGTCGAAACTGGCGGCGATGATCCAATCGCCGTGGGTGCGCGGCGCCTGGCGGCGCAGGCGGTCGAGCGTGGCCGCCAGGGTTGGCAGGCAAGTAACGTCGATGGCGAGGATGCGTTGCAGGGCCCACCACACGAAGTGCGTGTGGGCGTCGATCAGTCCGGGCGTGAGCGTTGCGTCACCCAGATCGACAATGCGCGTGCGGGGTCCGGCGTGGGCCATTAATCGGCGGCGCGTGCCGAGATCGACGATGTGTCCGCGCTTGATGGCGACGGCTTGTGTCCGGGAAGTATCGCCGGCCATTGTGTGGCACCGGCGGGCGAGCAGGACGATTTCGCTTTCGTATGCCCAAGCGTTCATGGTGATGCCGATTATGGGGCGTTAGCGGTGAGGGTGACAAGCATGCTTCGAGGGGTGAATTTCTCGTCGCACGGCGTTGGCCGGCACGAGAAAAAAGTACGGAGCAGGCGGCGACGACCGGGGTGTTCGGGCCGAAGGGAGGGGGGCGTCGCTCTCGAATGCCTGCTCCGCTACGGTCGAGTTGATTATAACAGCCGCGGGGTGGCGAGTGAAGGGCGCTGCGGGAGCGTATTTCGGGATTGGGGGCAGTTTTTGTGGGAATGGGCGTGCTCGGGGCGGTGAGGATGGGCCGTCTGTTGATTTCCGGCGCTTGATTCCAGGGTCGAACGGGCCTAATCTGAGAGTTCGGCGCTTGGGCGTCGGGTCGCCGATGTAGCTCAATGGCAGAGCACGGCTTTCGTAAAGCCGGGGTTGTGGGTTCAACTCCCACCATCGGCTGTGTGCGTGGCGGCGCGGTTCGGGCGGTGGTGTGCGGGGGGTTGGGCCGGGCAGTATGATCGGCGGGGGTCACCGTGGTGTGATAGCGCGCGGCAGGGTGGCGGCGTCGCAAGTGAGCGTTGACCGATGGGGAGCGGCGGTGGCGCGCGCAGCGCGGCCGGCGTGATCTATGTATTGTATGTAATCTAGAACGGCGCATTGGGCGGGTCGGCGCGCCGGGGTGGAACGGGTGGGGCGCAGCGCCGCGCGGCGAGACGGCGCATGGCGGCGTTGGCGCCGGGGGTCGGGTGACGCGTCGCCGAGCGGCGGCGCGGGCGCGCCGCTGACGGAGCAGCGCGGAAGAATTTGCGAAAAAATTTCCGGCGCGCTACTGTAAAGACCACGGTGGCATGATATACATAGTTGTTGTGCGGGCGCTTGCGGCGCACCGCGCACGATTATCGGCAACTCGCCCATCGAGTTGCTCGCTACGATGGAAGGTCCCGAGTGCGCCACGGCTAGACCTTCCATCTTTTTTTATGCCCTGGCGCTCGGGGTCGGAGGTGCAGCCGGACGGCAGCGCTGCGTCTACAATCTCCGTGAACAAACAAGCAGCCCTGGGAAGCATGCCATGTTCGCACAGACGATAGATGCTCTGGCACAAGCGGAAATCGAGCGATTCGAGCAGGTCGTGCGCCGCCGGGACGACGCCCGCTTCATCCCGCGGCAGTCGGCCGAGTTTCTGCACACGCTGGTCCTGGCGGGCGGATTCCGGCGGGCGGTCGAGATCGGGACCAGCTTCGGGTACAGCGGCACGTGGCTGGCCACGGCCCTGCGACACAACGGCGGAACGCTCGTGACGATCGACCGCGACGAGAACAAGACGGGACCGGCCCGCGCGGCGTTCGAGCGCGCCGGGCTGGCGCATATCGTGCGCGTCGTGCTGGGTGCGGCCGAGCAGGTGCTGCCCGGACTGGAAGGGCCGTTCGACTTCGCCTTCATCGACGCCGACAAGCCGGGGGCCCTGCGCCAGTTCGAGCTGCTCTGGCCCAAGCTCGCCCAGCGGGCGACGATCGTGACGGACAACGTGACGTCGCACGAGCGCGAGCTGCACGAGTTCATCAGTCACCTGCGGCAACATCCGCAGTTGCGCAGCACGCTGATTCCGATCGGCTCCGGGCTGGAGCTGACGGTCAAGGTCGAGCTCGGCGGGCATGCGCCCAGCGTTGACGGAGCCGACTGGGTGATCTGAGCCCGGCCGGCGGACGCACGCGGCGCGACCGCCGCCGGACCGCACGCTACAGTTGCCGGCGCCGCAGCGCCAACACGATGGGTGCCACAGCCATGTTGCCACGCCGAAGCCGCGTTGAGTTCTCCGGACACGATGGGCACCGTATCGCGGCCCGCCTGGACGAGCCGGCTGCCAGGCCGCGGGCCTACGCCTTGTTCGCCCACTGCTTCACGTGCGGCAAGGACCTCAAGGCGGCCAACTGGATCAGTCGCGAGCTGGTCGAGCGCGGCATCGGCGTCCTGCGTTTCGATTTCACGGGGGTGGGCGAGAGCGCGGGCGAGTTCGCCGAGACGAATTTCTCTTCGAACGTGGGGGACCTGCTGGCGGCGGCAGACTACTTGCGGGCCCAGCGCCGCGCGCCGCAAATTCTGGTCGGCCACAGCCTGGGCGGGGCGGCCGCCCTGGCCGCCGCGCCGCTAGTCCCGGAGTCCGTCGCGGTGGCGACCATCGCGGCTCCGAGTGACACCGGTCACCTGCGCGACATACTGGTAAGCACGGCGCCGCAACTCGAGACGGCGGGCGTGGCCGAGGTGGACGTGCTGGGGCGACGCGTGCGCATCAAGCGGCAGATGCTTGATGATCTGTTGCAGCAGGATTTCCTGGCCGCCGCGACCAACCTGGGCCGGGCGCTGCTGGTTTTTCACTCACCGGATGACGACATCGTGGACATCGCGCATGCGCACCGCATCTTCGCGGCCGCCCGGCACCCCAAGTCGTTCGTAGCGCTCGATGGAGCGGATCACCTGCTGATTGCCCGCGAGCATGACGCCCGGTTCGTGGCCGAGGTCCTGGCCACCTGGGCGCGGCGCTACCTGCCCGAGCCGATTTCCTGAGCCAGGCTGCTATCGGGTTGCTGACGAGGAGGCCGGGCGCGACCCGGGCACCGGGCGGTAGTACTGGTCGCGTTGCTGCGGCGTCCAGCCGGCGTCCGTGATCAGGCGCCGCAATTGCTCCTCGTTCAGGCGGAAGGTCGTGCCGGCCGCGGAGACGACGTTCTCCTCCATCATCACGGAACCCAGGTCGTTGGCGCCGAAGAACAGGGCCAACTGGCCGATCTTCGGGCCCATCGTCACCCAGCTCGCCTGGATGTTGGGGATGTTGTCGAGATACAGCCGGGCCAGCGCGAGCAGTCGCAAGTACTCGTGCGCGTCGGCGAGAAACAGGTGTTCGCCGTCCGGTGGGCCGGTGTAGTCCTCCGGCGGCGGCTTCCAGCGGCCCAGCGGCGTGTTTTCCGGCTGGAAGGGCCAGTGGATAAAGGCCACGAATCCGCCGGTCTCGTCCTGTAAGTCGCGCAGGCGGCGGAGGTGCTCGATGCGCTCGGGGATGGTCTCGATGTGGCCGAACATCATCGTGCAACTGGTCTGCATGCCGAGTTGGTGGGCGGTGCGCATGACCGCGAGCCATTGCTCCGTGTTGGCTTTGCCGGCGCCGATTTTGCGGCGGACGCGGTCAACGAGGATTTCGCCGCCGCCGCCGGGGATGGTCGCCAGGCCGGCGTCCTGCAAGCGCAGCAGGACATCGCGGAGCGGCAGGCCGAAGGTCTGGTGGAAGTGCCAGATTTCCGGCGGGCTGAAGGCGTGGATGTGGATGGTGGGGTAGTGTTGCCGGATGAAGCGCAGCAGTTCAAGGTACCATTCGAACGGTCGCCCGTGGCCGCTGGGGTGGCTTTCGTCGGGCAGGAGGCCGCCCTGCATCAGGACCTGCGTGCCGCCGATCGCCAGCAGCTCATCGATCTTGCGGCCGATTTCCGCGTGGGTCAGGACGTAGGCGTCCTGGTCGGCGGGGCGGGCGTGGAAATTGCAGAACGTGCAGCAGGCCGTGCAGACGTTGGCGTAGTTGATGTTGCGATCGACGACGTAGGTGCGATACGGCTCCGGGCGCAGCTCAGTCGTGCGGGCGTGGGCCAGGCGGCCCAGTTCGTGGATGGAGGCCCGGGTATACAAGTCGAGCGCGGCGGCGTCCGTGAGGCGCGCGGTACTCGTGCCGCCTGTGCTCATGGCGTCAACCGCATTCCTGCGCGTGCAGCGGCGCGGCCCACGACAGGGCAGCCTCCGGCGGCGCGAGCCCGAGTTCGGCACAGTGCCGGGCGAAGCGGTTAGCGCCGGCAATGGCACGCTCGTCGAGCGTGTAGCGCATGCACTGCGTCAGGTAGGTATGGGCCGTGGCGACCGGCCAGCCGCGGCGGGGTCCTTCGGCGGCGGCGATTTCGGCCGCGCGGCGGACGCCGCGGTCACGGGCCTCTGACAGCAGCGTGGCCAAATGTGCCAGATCGTCGGCGGAATGTGCCAACGCGGTGTCCGCCGGGCAGGCCCAGACGGCGAACACAAAGGGCAGGCCGGTCAGTTCCCGCCAGGCCGCGCCCAGATCGATTTGATGGGCGTAGCCGTTCCGGCCGGGTGCGACGACCTTGTCGCCGATCAGCAGGAGCGCGTCGGTATCCGTAGCCGCGC
>CAZYGM010000047.1:0-17845 GCA_964647015.1 uncultured Planctomycetales bacterium
TGGCCCAGTTGGTTTCGGCGTACAGCGACGGCCAGTTGCGGGCGGCGCTGCCCGGGAACATCGACTTCGCCAAGGACGACTTGGTCGTTACGTTCGAAGGCCTGTTGACCAGGACGCCCTTCATCAAGCAGATTCACGCCCTGCTGACGCTCCTGGAGCGCGAGCTGGGCTACCCCGCGGATATCGAATTCGCCTTCGACGGACAGGACCTCTACCTGCTGCAGTGCCGGGCCCAAGCCCCAGCCCGGCATGCCCGGCCGGCACCCATCCCGCGGGACATCCCGCGCGACCGCCTGGTCTTTTCGGCCCGCCGGCACATCTCCAACGGAACGGTGCCGAACATCACCCACATCGTGTACGTGGATCCGGAGCAGTACGGCCGCCTAGGCACGCGCGAGGAGCTCATCGCCGTCGGGCGGGCGGTCGGGCGCCTCAACAAGCTGCTGCCCAAGCGGCAGTTCATCCTGATGGGGCCGGGTCGCTGGGGCAGTCGCGGCGACATCAAGCTGGGCGTGCCCGTGACCTACTCGGATATCAGCAACACGGCCATACTGATAGAGATCGCGCGCAAGACCGGTGATTACACGCCGGACGTGTCCTTCGGCACCCACTTCTTCCAGGACCTGGTCGAAGCGGGGATTCGCTACCTGCCGCTCTATCCCGACGAGGACGGCGTCGCTTTCGACACGGCCTTCCTGAGTGAATCACCTAACCTCCTGACCCGGCTCGCACCGGAGTATGCCCACCTGGACGAAACCGTGCGCGTCATCGACGTCCCGCAGGCGACCAACGGTAAGACTCTGTCCGTATTGATGAACGCCGATCTCGAGGAGGCCGTGGCAGTGCTCGTAGACCAGTCCACGCCGCTGCAGCAGACGGTCGATGAGTGCGTGGCGGCGGCGGTCGCCGACGGCCCGGACTGGCGCTGGCGCGCCCGCATGGCCGAGAGCATCGCCGCGCATTTGGAGCCCGGGCGTTTCGGCGTAAAGGCCGTATACCTGATCGGCAGCACCAAGAACGCCACCGCCGGACCGACGAGCGACATTGACCTGCTGGTGCATTTCGCCGGCACGGATGAGCAGCGCCGAGATCTCGAGCAGTGGTTCGAGGGCTGGAGCCGCGCGCTCGGGGAGATGAACTACTTCCGGACTGGTTACCGCAGCACGGACTTGCTGGACGTACAGATCCTCACTGACGACGACATTGCCCGGCAGACCAGCTACGCCGTCAAGATCGGGGCTGCCACGGACCCGGCCCGGGAGCTGCCGCTGGGCGTGGCGGACGAGGCGGCGGAATAGGCCTGCGCCACCACCGCAGCACGGGCATCAGAACGCCACGCCACCGTAAGGCATTTCTTTTAAGTGGCTTACAACTTTTTACATGCCCGGCTCGTTGTCGGTGAAACAATTGTTTAGGTTGTGCGTTTAATACACATGGAAGGAGCAGCGGGTGACCGTGAATACCGGCGAGTCGATGCACACGCGCCAGCGCGTGCTTGAAGCTGCGGGCGAGGTATTCGCCGAGAAGGGCTTCGAGCGGGCCACAATCCGCGAGATTGTGGAACGCGCGGGGGCCAATCTCAACGCGGTGAACTACTACTTCCGCGATAAGCATGGCTTGTACGTAGCCCTGTTCGAAGAGGCACACCAGCAGCTTACCGACAGTGACCAGGTGATTCTCGAAGCCCAGCGTGACCACCCGCCCGAGCAGCGGCTACGCACTATGATCGCATATCTTCTGCGCGGCTTCGTGTTGAAAGAGCAGGCGCCCTGGCGAATGCGCTTGCTGCTGCGCGAGTTGGCGGAGCCCACCGGCGTGATGGACCTAATAGTCGAACGCTTCATCCGACCGCGGTTCGAGGAACTCACGGCGATTGTGCGCGAGCTCATGCCGCCGCGGACGTCAAACCTGGCGGTGCGGCTGTGTGCTGAGAGCATCCTTGGGCAATGCGCACATATTGCGCATCGGCGAGCTGTTGTATCGCAGTTGATTCCCGGTTTGGAGTATACGCCGGCGGGCATTGAGCTTATCGCCGCGCACATCGCCGAATTCTCGCTGGCGGCGCTGCAGAACTTCCCCCGCGCGGAGACCGAGGCATGAGCACAACCGGCCGTTCGCGGCGTGGCATTATGGCCCGCGCGCTTTCCGCGGTTCTCTACGGCATTCTGCCCATCCTGGTGGTCGCAGGCGGCGCGCTGGGAGCTTATGAGCTCATCCGGACAGCCCCACAGGTACAGCAGCGACCGGCACCGCCGGTGGCGACGCCGGTTCAGACCAGACTGGTGGCGCCAGGCACAGCGCGGGCCGTGGTTGAAGCTTTGGGGACCGCGATTGCGGCCCAGCGGATCATCCTGCAGCCGCAGGTCAGCGGCGTGGTTCTGGAACGGCACGCGGCCCTCGTGCCCGGCGGCCGCATCGAGGCCGGCGAACTCATTGTGGTCATTGACCCGGCGGACTACGAGATTGCCGTGCGGCAGGCCGAGGCCGCTCTGGAGCGCGCCGAAGTACAACTGCGCTCGGCCGAGTGGGAACTTGAACGTGTTGAGGGGCTACAGGTCCACCAAGCCACGAACGTCAAAGAGCTGAACGACGCGCGGACGGCGCTGGCGGCGGCGACAAGCGACGTGGCGGCAACCCGGGCTGCTCTGGAGCGGGCCAAGCTGGACCTGGCGCGCACCACGCTTACGGCGCCGTTCTCATGCGTAGTAGTGGATGAGAACGTCGATGTGGGCGCGTTCGTGACGGCGCAGACGCAGTTGGCGACGCTGGTGGGCACGGACGAATACTGGGTACGGGTGGCCGTGCCGGTCGAGCAGTTGCGCTGGATCCGTTTCCCCGGGGAGGAGGGGCCGGGGTCCGCAGTGCGCGTCATGCGGCGCCTGGGTTCGGGGGTCAACTCGGAGTGGAGCGGCGAGGTCGTGCGACTGCTGGGCGACCTTGAGCCACAGGGCCGCATGGCCCGGCTGCTGGTGTCGGTCCCGGACCCGCTGGGTGACGGTCAGCCTGATGATGAACACGCGCCGCTGCTCTTGGGTTCGTACGTGGAAGTGGCGATTGCCGGCCGCGAGTTGCGCAACGTCTTCGCCATCAGTCGCGAAGAGCTGCGCGATGGTGACACGGCCTGGATTGTCAGTCCGCAGGGCGAGTTGGACATCCGCCCGGTCGATATCGTCTTCCGCGGCCGCGACCACGTCCTGGTCAGCGCCGGGCTGGAAGCGGGCGAGCGCCTGGTGACGTCGGACCTGTCGTCGCCCGTTGCGGGCATGGCGTTGCGGCTGACGGATGGCGATGCCGAGGTCGCGGGACTGGCGACGCCGGGCCAGGTGTCGGGGCGCGAGGGCAGCACTCGATGAGCCTCCAACCCGACCCGTTAGTGGAGCGTGGCCCGATTGCCTGGATGGTGCGGCATTCGGTCGCCCCCAACCTGCTCATGCTCTTTCTGCTGATCGGCGGCTTCTTCACGGCCTTGCGCATCAAGCAGGAGGTGTTCCCGGAGTTCGACCTGGATTTCGTGACGGTCACCGTGCCATACCCGGGGGCCAGTCCGGAGGAGGTTGAGCAGGGCATCGTCCTGGCGATCGAGGAGGCCGTACGCGGGATCACCGGCGTGGAGCAAGTCACCGCCGCCGCGCGCGAAGGCGTTGGCGTCGTCACGGTGGAACTGGAGGAGGACACCGACCGGCAGCGGGTCTATCAGGAGGTTCAGCAGGAAGTCGAACGCATCACCACGTTTCCGGTGGATGCGGAAGAGCCACAGGTTGTCCTGGCCACAATGCGGCGCCAGGTCGTGGACCTGGCGATCTACGGCGATTTGGACGAGCTTGTACTGCGCGAGCTGGCCGAGCAGGTGCGTGATCGGCTTCTGCTGGCGCCCGAGATAACACAGGTTGACCTGGGGCCCGAACGAAACTTCGAGGTCAGCATCGAGGTGTCGCAGGAGAGTCTGCGGGCCTACGGCCTGACGCTGGAGCAGATCGCTGACGTGGTTCGCCGCGCCGCCGTTGAGACGCCGGCCGGCAGCGTCAAGACCTCGGCCGGCGAAGTCCTGCTGCGCATGACGGAGCGCCGTGACTGGGCCCGCCAGTTCGGTGAGATAGCGATTGTGGCTTCGGCCGACGGCACCGAGTTGCGCGTGCGCGACCTGGGCCGCGTGTCGGATACGTTCGAGGACACGTACCAGTTTATCACGTATAACGGCAAGCCCGCGGTATCCCTGAACGTCTACCGGGTGGGAGAGCAGACGCCGATCGGCGTTGCCGACGCCGTGCGGGCCCAACTCCGCGACGTCAGCGCCCAGTTGCCGCCCGGCGTGCACATCGACATTGTCCACGACCAGTCGGATATCTATCGCCAGCGGCTGGAGTTGCTGCTCAAGAACGGGTTCATGGGGCTGATACTGGTGCTGGTGATCCTGACAATCTTCCTCGAGCACAAGCTGGCCTTCTGGGTCACGATGGCCATTCCGATCTCGTTCATGGGCGGGCTGCTGTTCATGCCCGGCCTGGACGTCACGATCAACATGATCTCGCTGTTCGCCTTCATCATCTCGCTGGGCATCGTCGTTGATAACGCGATCGTGGTGGGTGAGAACGTCTTCGAGTATCGCCAGCAGGGCTTGAACCTGACCACCGCGGCGATCCACGGGGCGCGCGACATGGCGACGCCGGTCACCTACAGCAATCTCACGAACATCGCCGCCTTCGCGCCGCTGGCCTTCATCCCCGGCTTCATGGGCAAGGTCTGGGCAGTGGTCCCGCTGGTCGTGTGTTCAGTCTTCTTGATTTCGCTGCTGGAATCGCTCTTCGTGCTGCCGACGCATTTGGCGCACTCCAAGCGGGAAGGCGGCACGCGTCTGGGCCAGGCGATTCACCGCATGCACGACCGGCTGAGCCAGGCGATCGCGCGCCTGATCGAAGGGTGGTTCGGACCGCTGCTGGACGGCGCGTTGCGGCTGCGCTACCTGACGGCCGCTGCGGCCCTGGCCATGTTGCTGCTGGCGGGCGGCTATGTGGCCAGCGGTCGCATGGGCCTGGTGCTCATGCCAACGGTGGAGGGCGACGAGGTCGACGCCACCGCGGTGCTGCCGTACGGCACGCCCCTGGCGCGCCTGGAGACCGTGCGCGACGAGTTGCTGCGCGCCTTGGACCAGGTGGCCGCCGAGCATGGCAGCGCGCAGCTATTCAAGGGCGTGCTCGCGCGCATCGACGAGAACCAAATCATGGTGACCGGCTTTCTGACTGAGCCGGCCGTGCGCCCCATCAGCACCGCCCGCGCGGCCCAGTTGTGGCGCGAACGCACACCCCGCATGGAAGGGCTCGAATCCCTGCGCTTCCAGGCGGACCGGCGTGGCCCAGGCTCGGGCAAGGCCTTGACCATCGAACTGGCTCATCGTGACCTTGCCATCCTGGACCGGGCCGGCACCGAGTTGGCCGCTGCGCTGTCCCAGTTCGGCAATGCCACCGACATCGACGACGGCTTCACGCCGGGCAAACGGCAACTGGATTTTCAGATGCTGCCAGCCGGCCGCAGCCTGGGGCTGACCGCCAACGATGTGGCCCGGCAGTTGCGTGGCGCCTTCTACGGGGCGGAAGCGTTTCGGCAACAGCGCGGGCGCAACGAAGTGAAGGTGATGGTGCGCTTCCCCAAATCCCAGCGCATCAGCGAGCACGACGTCGAGTCGTTCATCATCCAAACCCCCGCCGGAGTCGAGCTGCCCCTGGGTGACGCGACGCGCGTGGAGCGCGGCCGCGCCTATACCACCATCAACCGGCGCGACGGCCGCCGCACCGTCAGCGTGACGGCTGATGTTGTGCCGCGGGACGAGACCAACCGCGTGCTGGCCGCCGTGCAGGCCACGGTGCTGCCGGAGCTCCTGCGCGACCACCCCGGCCTCAGTTACAGCCTCCAGGGTCGGCAGGAAGACATGCGCAAGAGCCTGGCCAGCCTGCGCGGCGGCTTCCTGGCGGCCCTGCTGCTGATCTACGTCCTGCTGGGGATTCCATTCCGCAGCTACATCCAGCCGCTGATCGTAATGGTCAGCATCCCCTTCGGCATCGTCGGTGCCGTGCTCGGCCACTGGCTCATGGGCTACAGCCTGAGCGTGGTGAGCATGATGGGCATCATCGCGCTGTCCGGCGTCGTCGTTAACGGGACGCTGGTGCTGATCGAGTATGCCAACCGCCTGCGCGCCGAGGGCGCGGACGCCCATGACGCCATCCTGCGCGCCGGCATTCGGCGCTTCCGCCCGGTGCTGCTGACGACACTTACCACCTTTGGCGGCCTGGCGCCGATGATATTCGAGACCTCCCGGCAGGCTCGTTTCATGATCCCGATGGCGGTGTCGCTGGGCTATGGCATCCTGTTCGCGACGGCCATTACGTTGTTGCTGGCGCCCTGCCTGTACATGATCTTGGAGGACTTCAAACGGCTGGGCGCCGCGTGCGTCGCCTCCGGCCCGACCCGGGAGGAACAAGCCCCCGCGGCCGCGACGCACGCTTCAAGACTGGACCACTGACGCGCGGCGCCGCTATTCGTCCGGCCACTCGCCCTGAAAGACTTCCGTGGCCGGACCGGTCATGAAGACGTGGTTGCTCGGCTCATCCCAGACCAGTGACAGCTCACCGCCCGGCAGCTCGGCCGTGATGGCGCGCTCGGTCAGTCGATTCAGGACGCCGGCCACGCAGACGGCGCTGGCCCCGGTGCCGCAGGCCTGGGTCAGGCCGGCGCCACGCTCCCAGGTGATCATCCGGACGCGCTCGGGCGCCAGCACCTGTGCGAAATGCACGTTGATGCGCTCCGGAAACAGCGGGTGCCGCTCGATCTGCGGGCCCCACTGGTCCAGCGGCTCGCTACTGACGTCGTCGGTGAAGAACACGGCGTGCGGATTCCCGAATGATACGCACGTGACCGACAGCACGTGCGCCCGCAGCGGCAACGGCGCGGCCACGACGCGCTGCCCGCCCAGCGCCACGGGGATGCGCCAGGGCTCCAGTACCGGCGCGCCGACGTCCACCCGCACCAGCGCCACGCGGTCGTCCGCCGTGCACGTCAGCTCGAGGGTAAGCACGCCGGCATCCGTCGCCACGCGCAATGGATTCCGCCGCGCCAGACCGTGTTCGTAGCACAACTTGGCGAGGCAGCGGATGCCGTTGCCGCACATCTGGGCGTGCGAGCCGTCCGCGTTGAACACGAGCATGCGCACGTCGGCGTCAGCGCTCTCCGGCGGCCCGACCAGGATCAGCCCGTCGCTTCCGACGCCGCGGTGCCGATCGCTTATGGCACGGGCCAGTTCGGCGGTCGCGCGCACGGATTGATCAAACAGGCTCATCAGAACGTAGTCGTTCCCGAGCCCATGCATCTTGGTGAACTTAAGCGGCAAGCGTCAGGTCCTGTTGATTCGCACTGCGCCGCGACCGGCTAAGGTCGCCGCTGCGTACCGTGCTTCTGCAACCAGTCTTCCAGCGCGGACCGGCGGAACTGGTAGGTTCCCGAACGCGCCAAGCCCTGCTGGACCAGCGCGGACTGCGAATCCAGGATGACCGGAATCAATTCGTCGCCGCGCCCGGTGCCGAAGAAACCCTCCGGCCGCAGGGGATTTTCGACCGGCAACCGCGACACCGGCACCAGGGGCAGCACCTGGGCCGCGAACTGCTGCCGCGCCAGGTCATTCGACAGATCGATCAGGGCCGTGCGGTTGCCGGCCGGATCGATCACACCCAGGCCGTCGTTACGCAAGCGGTTGAAGGCCACGTCGACTTCCCCCTGGCCCAGTAGATCCGGAATCGGGACATTGCGCCGTACCTGGGCCTCATCCAGCCAGCGGCGCATGAGTTGCGTGACCGCCTGCCCCGGCAGGAGCTGCCGCCGCTCGCCGGTGAGCTCGTTCAGCGCCTCGACCAGCCCGCGATCCAGCAGGAAGACCTCGAAGCGGTCAGTGCCGCGCTCGTAGAACATGCCGAAGTTCCACGTGCCGCGTTTCGACAGCGTGGCGACCGGACTGTCCACCGTGAAATCGCTCTTGAGCCCGCCTTCGGCGACGCCGGCGCGGATGCGGCCATAGCCCAGCCCCATGCGCACGCGCTTCGTGTCGGCGGTCTTAAAGGCCTCGGTAAGCACCGTTTTGCTGGCCGAGTCAATGACGACGGCGGTGTAGGGTTCCTCATCGCCGATCTGCAGCTTGACGGAGGAGCGTACCCCGGTGCGGATGACGGTTTCCTGTGGATACTCGTCGCCGACCTGGCACGGCTGCCAGTCCTGCTCGCCCAGCGCGGCGCGCTCGGCGTCGCCGGTGACCTCTATGACGCGCGCCAGGACCGGCTCACGCGCCGCGGCGGCTTCGGCCGGCGGCACTTCCGCCGCTGGCGTCGGCGCCTGCGCGGCCGCGGGTGCCAGGGCAAAACACGCCAGCAGGAACATGGCTACGGCCGACCGAGAGGCAGATGTACGTGTCATGTGCGAATCTCCAGTCTTTCAGTCGGAGCCCGGCCCGGCTGATTTCAGAAGTTGCCAGCTACGATTATCCGCCGGTTCGGCCGCAGGTCAACGGCTGGTTTCGCCCACCCGCCAATCAGCGCTCCAGCCAGCGCCGCAGGGGGTCGGCCGCTTCGCCGGTCGCCAGGAGCTGCGGCCATAGCCGGGCGGCGAAGATAATGTAGGCAATATTAAGGCCCGTAACGAGGTCGTAAGGTATCGAGCCGCGCGGGTAACGCCAAAGCAACAGCCGGCTCCAGCGCCCCGGCCCCGGTCCGGTTGGCGGCAACGGCCGTCCGGCCGCCTGTGCGGCCGTGGCACGCCAAGCGAACCACACCCGCCGCCAGGCCGTCAGGGCCGACAGTATCGCCAGTTGCCACAGCACGGCCGGCACGTGCCCCACGAGACAGCCGATCAGCATGGCCGCGACGCGCTCCGGCCGCGTCCAGTAGCCCGGCGAGCAATCCGGAATCAGGTTCTCCGCCCGGGCCTTGGTGTAGCTGATGATGATGGCGTTGGCGAGGGCCACGATCGCCAGCGTCTGGTAGGTGAGGTTGCCGTGCCAGGCGAAGTGCGCCGCGCAGCCCAGGAACATGGCCATGTCGCTGCAACGGTCGAGGACGGAATCGAAGATGGCCCCGAATGCCGTGTTCTGACGCCCCAGCCGGGCGACTGCGCCATCCAGCATGTCTGATGCGCCGCCCAGAATCAGGAAGCTGGCGGCCGCCAGCGGCCACCAGCCGGTGGGGCCCGCCGCGCCGACGAAGTACGGCACCTGCTGCGACGCCCCGCGCGCCAGGCAGTAGCCGGCCCCGACCGTCATGAGAAAGCCGAAGAACGTCAGGTGATTGGGCGCGACGCCCAGCCGCACGAGTTGGCGGGCCAGCGCGTTCCGCGCCGCCACGAACCCACCGCCGATAGCGCGGCTGACTCCGGCCGCCTGGCCCGAGGCCCGTAGGCGGGCAAAGTCCTTCGCGGCCGTCGGTTCCGGTTGCGCTGCGACCGTTCGGGAACGCTCGTGCTTGGCCATGTGCGCCTGCTACGGCTGCGCGCTGCCGTCATCGGTTGGCGCGGCGCCGCCTTCGTCCGCCGGCTGCTCGGCAGCCGTCGCGGCATCCGTCGGCACGCCAGCCGCTGCCGGTTCCAGCGGCTCCGTGCCCGCTTCCTCGTAGAAGATCTCGTCGTAATCAACCGCGTCGACGTCGCGGCGCAGCAGCAGGAACATCTGCGTGCTGCCACAGAAGAAGAAGCTCACGACGAAGGCGCCGACCGCCGCCACGACCAGGAAGACCCAGCAGGCGATCAGGAACGCGCCAATGGTCTCGGTGAAGCTCAGCGGCGCGTTGAAGAATGTGCCCCAGAAGGGCGTCGTGCCGGTCGCGGGCAGCAGGGTCAGATCGTTCCAGGCCGGCATGCTCCACATGGCGTCGAGCTTCGATATCGAATGTGTGCGCCAGCCGCTGATGTTGCCGAACCAGGTCATACCCGCGCCGCTGAACACGTGCGTCAACTTGAGCAGCAACATTCCGATCAGGCGGACCATCACGAACGACACGCCGCCGTACAGCAACAGTAGTAGCGAGTAGAAGCCCGCATGCCAGGTGCGCTGTCCCACGTAGCCGGCCGCGTGCGTTACGGCCTCGAAGGCGTCCGACCCCTCAACTGCAACTGCCGGCCACATCAGGTGCAAACCCAGCACCGTGGCGAGCAGGATCATCGCCAGTGCGAAACCGCCCAGCAGCGCCAGTCCGTAGAGCACGCCCGCCAGCAGTTCGCCAACCACCGGGATGGCCGTCACCAGCCCGCCTAACCACAACGCCACGGCCACGAACAGGAAGAACGCCGCCGGAATGACTGGCGCCAACAGCAGGCCGCCGAACTTCTGCCGGGCAAAGCCCAGCACGGCGCCCAGTGAAAGAGTCTCGTCCCGTGTTACCTGTACAGCCGCGTGGCGGCAAACCGCCCCGCCGAGGAACGAGAACAGGACGAAGTGCAAGATCGCGTAGAAGACCGCGTACCAAGGTCTCTGAGTCACGAACCAGGCGATGCCGCGGCCGGCCGACACGATGCTGCCCAGCAGCGACGGCGCACTGTCGAGCGCTCCGCCGCCGAAGCCCCAGCGGAAGCTGCACACCCCGTGAATGGCGGCCGCGAAGCAGCGGGATTCAAAGCCCAGGAGCGTGATGAAAGGCCCGCGCGGGTTGCTCTGCATCAGGTTGTTGAGCGCCACCTGTGACTCGATGATCCGCAGCATATCACCGCGTTCCCGCTCGTCAGTAACCGCGCCCGGCGGGGCAAGCTGATTGAACGCGAAGACGGTGTCCCCAGGCAGGTCAAAGCGGTCCACCGCGTGCCCCGCAAGCGTCAACAGCAGGTAGTCCGCACACTGCGCCAGCGTCGCGCGGCGCGCGGCCCGTTCGTCCGCTGGCAGATCACGGTCATCCGCCAGGGTAGCCAGCGTGCGCTTGAGCCGCTCCTGCACGAATTGCGTAGCCTGATCAGCCCGGCGTCGTTGGGCGTCCAGGTCCAGCAGTCCCTTCACCGGCCGCGTGGCGAGCAGCCGCTCGGCGCCGCCTTCATCCTCAGCCTGCCCCAGCTTGACCAGGGCCACCCGCTCCAGCTTCTGCCGGGCCCGCTCGGTGCGCTGCCGCCAGCGGTCGAAATCACCGGCCGATGCCACCGCGTATGCATCGACTTCGGATTGCCGAGTGGCCGGATCCAGCGCCACGCCGCAGCCCGACGCGGTCCAGATGGAGTCCAGGACGCGACCGCCGATGTAGCAGCCGGCCACACAGAGCAGCGCCAGCAACATCCGACTGGGCACAATCGCCAGCCGGAACGTCTGAAACAGCCGCACAAAAGGAAAGACCTCACCCCAGGCGATCCTGCGAAGCTCGGTATCGCCATTGCCCATGTCAGCCTCCAATCGCTTCTCCGACCAGCCGCCCCGTCAACGAGTTGGCAGGCGCGGATGACGGGTTAATGCCCTCGCCGACCTGAACAGCCACACGCCGCGGCATTATAGACGGCCCAGCGGGCGGTACAAGCTGGGCTTGCCGCCAAGGCCGGCCGCTACTCCGCCAGCGAGCGGATCAGGGCGAAACTGGTGTAGGGCGTCGGCCGCCAGCGCTCGCCGGCCCAGCCGCGCTCCCAGAACGTGTAGCCGATCTCCCGCCGCTGGACGCGCTCCACATATTCACGCCAGGCGAAGTCTCCCGAAAGCGAGAGATCCTCAGCATAGGCGAACACGACGTCGTTATGCCGATCGAAGTTCAGGGCCACTTCCGGCCTGCCCGGCAGCAGCGCGCCCAGGACCAATCGTACATCCTCCGCCGGCGCCTGCGCCACGCCACCTAGCGTCGGCACGCACCACACGCCGGCCCGGCGCCAACTCACTTGCCCGCGCCGCGACGTGCTCGGCTGGAGCATCTGGCGCAACGAGGAGAACTCGCGCACGGCCCCGGCGCCCCGGTCGTCCAGCCCCACTATGGACCGCGGCGCTACGCGCACCTGCTCCCAGCGCACCAGCCACAGCCGCTCGTGCGGCGCGATGACCAGGCCGAACGAGCCGCCCGCCGACGCGGCCAGCGGCGGGCCCGCGGGACCGAGCGCCCGCCCGAGCAGGTTCTCGCCCAAGGCGGCGTCGGCCGTGTAGCGCTCGCGGAATGCGCTGGGCGTATCGAAGCCGCGCAGTTCGGCCGTGGCCATGACGCGCCAGATACGTGGCTGCTCGCAGCCGACAATCTGGTCGCCCGGGCCGGTCTGTGCATTCCAGGCCAGCCCATACACATCATCCGGTCCGACGTAATACTCGACGAAAATCGTCGCAAACGGATCCGCAGCCACATTCGGCGCGACCAGACGCTGCAACGCCCGGCTGGTTTCAAGCAGCGTGGCAGTCGGGTCGCCTTGCGCCTCCAACTCAGGTGCGGGGCGATAGGCCGCGTGGCCGTAGGCGCTGGTTTTGCGCCGCGTCACTTCGCGCAGAACGCTCACGAAGCTTGCCGCATCAACCGGCCCCGCCGCCAGCGCCGCGAGTTCGCGCTCCAGGCTCGGCGGCGGCAGCAGGCGCCGGTCGGCATATTCGAGTTCCGCCGGATTCCAGGTCCACTCGTATCGAGACACGCCCTCTGCCGATGACGCCGTACCCAGCAGCAAGTCGCCGTCCGGTTGCGCCTGGATGGCGCCTGCTGCAACGTTCAACTCGCGCGTCAGCGCCTCCACGGCCCGCTGCTGCCGCCGCGCGCGTAGCTGCTGGTCCGCGGCCAGGCGCTGCAGCGCCTGCGCGACTTGCCGCTGGGCCGCAGGAATTGCCGAACTGCGCCACGTCAAAGCGCCGGCCTCGAACGCCACAGCCAGATTCAGTTCGATCCGTTCTTCCAGCGGAGCCGCCGGTGGGCCGACTACCGCCACGGCGGCCAACTCGAATGGTTCAGCGGTCGCCGTCGGCTTCACATCTAGCAGGACACACCGGCTGAAGAACGCGGCGCCTGGTCTTCCGGCCGGCGGTGCCAACTGAGCCGCCAAGTGGCGCCAGTCATCCACCAGCGCTTGCCGCACCGGCCCGGCTTCGACGAGCCGCACCAATGCGCTGCTGATGGCCGCAGGTACGCCGACCAGGTCGGGCTCATACGTCAGCGAGTCGGGCGACCAGTTCATGGTAACCGCCGCGAGCGGCTGCCCGGCATACGCGAGCGTGAGCGGATAGCTCTCGCCGTCGGGCAGTGGTTCGGGCAGCCGCAGCTCAACGCCGTCCGGTACGGCCAGCGCCTGGCGCACGGCCTCAGCCGCGGCGGGGGCTTGCTGGCGGCGCAGACCGGTCAGGTAGGCCGCGAACGCGTCGCGGGTCGTGTCAGTAGCGGTCAGGCGATCATCCGCCAGGCGCCCGGCGAAGACAAATTGTGCCGTCGGCCGCGGGTCGTCTCGCAACCTGGCGGGCACGCTGATCGCGATTGTGTCCGCGTCCACGCCTGCAACGGTCGCTTCGTCGCCGGCCAGAACCAACCGTGTGTCGTAGCGCTCATCAAGCATGGGCCGCGGCCGGGCTGACTGCAGCGCCGCCAGCGCGTCAATCTGGCGGGCAAACCACGCCGCCACGGATTGCGGCGTCTGCATGAACCTGCCGACCGGCTCATCGAACGTCAGTTCGGAATACGGCACCAACTCGCGCCCATTCCAGAATGCACGGGCTGTAATGGCGTCCGGGGGCGCGCCGGTGAGTTCAAGCCCCGTCACGTCTGCCGGGAGCAAGTCCGCCAGTGCCGCCCGAAAAGCCGTGCCGGCGTCGGCAAAGGTCGGCACAGGTGGCGGTTCGGGTTCGGGCTCCGGTTCCGGCTCGGGTTCGGGCTCGGGTTCGGGCCCGGGTTCGGGCTCCGGTTCGGGTTCAGGTTCAGTCTTCGCCGGCGCAGCCTCCTCGGTGACCGCAACAGGCTCGGTCGCCGGCTCGCTGGCAGTCGGCGTCTCCGCTTCGGTCTGAACGGCGCTGATGGGCGGAACAGGCGGGATCTCGACTACGGCAGTCTCCTGAGGCTCGGGCTCAGGCTCGGCCGAGACGACTTGCTCCGCGGCCGGCGAGGTCGCCGGCGGCGGTTCAGGCGGCACGGTCGGGCCGTCGCCGCTGACCACCGTCGGCTCCGGTTCAACGCGCGCCTCAACAACCGGCGCAGCCGGCGGCGTGTCACCGCCACGCATCAGCAGCCACACCCCCAGCACGCAAACCAGCACCGCCGCACCCCCACCGACCGCCAGCGGCCAGCGACTCTTGCGCCCGCGGCGGTGGAGGTCGATCTTCGCGCGCAGCTCCGCAACACGCGCCCGCAACTCATCCGTCAGGTACGCCGACCGTTCGACCGTTCGCAGGATTGTGCCGGCCGGGCGCAGCCGACCCGCAACCAGCGCCGCCGCCGCCTGCTCGAGCTGCTGACCAAGCTCGTCCCGCTGCCGCTGAACGAAGGCGGCCTGCGCGGCGGCAATCTCATCTGCAAGCTGCTGCTTCTGGGCAACGAGCACACCCGGCAGGCCGTCGGCCGCGACCCTGTCCAGACAAGCCGCCGCGGCGTCGAAATGCTCCTGTGCAAGCTCTGCCCGGGCCGCCGTGAACTGGTCCAGCAGTTGTGCCGCCCGCGCGCAGTCGACGGAGAGGCGTTGGGCCTGCGCGAGCTGGTCGTCCGGGAGTTCGGCAACGGTCAGGACTTCCTCATCCAGACGCCGGCGGCTGGCGGCGATGTCGCCCGCATCAAAGGCGGCTTGTGCCGCGTTCAAAGCCTCGCGCGCCACCGCGAGCGTCGCCAGGCGCTGCTGCTCGATTGCCTTCTGGCAGCGCGCCGTCAACTCCTGCAGCACGGCAGACAACGACTCTGGCAACTCACCAACCGCCGCCGCCGCAGTGGCGCAGCGGGCGGCCGAACCGGGCTGGTTCTCGGCGAGCTGGCGCTCGGCCTCCGCCTGTTGCTCGAGCGCCTGGCGCAGGCGCGCGGCCGCTTGCGCCAGTCGCGCGCGCTGCGGATCGACCTGTGGATCGCCGGTATTCTCGGGCACATGTTGCAGCCGTTGCTCGATGGCCGGCAGATCGGATTGTTCCCAGGCGGCCAGCCCCTCTTCAAGCGCCGTCCGCCATTCGCCCCGCTGTCGCAAACGGGTGCGCACCTGCTCCAGCAAGGCTACCGCCCGGCGGGCCACCGACTCGGCCGGCTGCTCTTCTTGCAGCAGCAGCGCAAGGCGCTGTTCGGCGGCCGCCAGCTCGAAGGCCTGTTCCTCGGCCACGGCGGCGTCCAGCTCAGCCGTCTGCCGCTCCAGGCGCTGCGCGGCCAACTCCACGTCACCAAGCATCTGGCGGGCTTGCGCGGCGCGCAGCGGCGACATGCCCGGGTCCTGCATGATCCCACGCAGCACTTCGCGCGCGTCGTCCAGCCGCTCGGCCGCCAGAGCCTCCTGGGCCGCGTCCAGGTAGGCCATTGCCAGCGCGTCAGCGCCCGATTCGATGAACTGCTCCTGCTCCTCGCACAGCTTCAGCAGCGCCTCGGCCGCCTGCCGCAGGTCCTCCTCGGCGTCCGCGTCGGCCGTGAGCGCCTCGGCGTGCGCGCGGGCCGCCGCCAGGTCATACAACTCCGCCGCTTCGCGACCCGCCACCAAGCGATGCTCACGTGCCTTGCGCGCCCGCAGCGAGTCCTTCTGGGCATCGATGGCCCCGATCCACGCCGCCAGACGTTCGCGACCCGGCTCAGGCCAGGCCGGGTGCTCCCGCCAGGGCGCCAGCTTCTCCAGGAAATCCAGGGCCTCGCCCTGCTCCAGCAGTTGCCGGCCGGCGGCTATCGCCTCCTTCAGCCCCGCCCATTCGGCCGGCGCCAGCGCGGCACACGCCTCCGCGGCCTGGCCGACCATGGACTGCCGCTGCTCGGGTTCGCTGGCGAGCAACCCCAGAACCAGCTCCGCCCAGGTCAGGATGGGTCGGTCCGTGCTCGCCGCCACGCCGGCGCGCTCATGCGCAAAGGCCTCCTGCCAGTCGGCACGCACCTCCGCCAGCGCGTACGGCTCGATCTGGAAATACAGGTTCAGCAGCGGATCCGACCAACTGGCCCCGTACGGGTGCCGGCCGGTCGCCACGGCAAACAGCACCACGCCCAGCGCGAACTGATCCGCCTGCAAGTTCAGCGGCAATTGCTGCTCGAACAGCTCGTGCGCGAACAGCGGGGCGATCCAGCCGTGCGGCCGAATCTCGCCCGGCCGCAGCAACTCCCACGTGCCCGAGTCCACGACGCCGTCCGCCTCCGTCCCGGCGCCGGGCGTGCAGCAGATGCGGGCCCGCAGCTCGCGCCCGCAGACGTCGGCGAAGGCCGGCGCGATCCCGAAGTCGCCCACCTTGGGCTGTCCGGCCTCGTCGAGGAAGATCGATCGAAACTGGATGCCGCCGTGCACAACGCGCGCTTGCGCCGCGGCGCGCAGGGCGCGCCCGGCCGGCAGCGTGAGCCACAGCAGCGTGTTGATGTCCGGCCGCGGCTGCCATTCGATGACGGCGTCCGGATCGGCCGGCGCGGCCGGCTCGTGCGGGATCAGCAGGCGGTCGCCCTCCTCGCCGACCTCGCCGCTGACCCGTAGCACGTCCGCGCAGCGTTCAGCCAAGTCCCGTTGTTGTCGCACGGCCGCCGCGATCTTGGCGACGAAGCGCGCCCGGCCGTCGGCGTCGAGGTCGGGCGGAACCACGACCACCCGCCGACTTGCCAGACGGTCTGGGAAGACGCGCTTCACTACGGTTGCTCCACCGGCCCGCCGCGCGCTGCGCGCCGCCACGGCCGCCAGCGAATGAGCACCGCCGGCAACAGGCCCGCGAGCGCCGCAATACCGACCAGCCCGAAGCGGGCGTGGCCGTATGCCTCTGACAACACGACCGCATACAACACGCCGGCCGGCAGGAAGCCGCCAATGTAAGCGTTGAAGGCCGAATCGACGTCCGTCCGGTCTTTCTGGCAGCCAACCCGCAGCGCCAGAAGCAATGCCGCACCGGTCGCCAGGACCGGCCATGGCGCCGGCACGTTCACCGTCGCCAGCACCGCCCGCGCCGGCACGCACGCCGACAGCAACACGAGACACGCCGCAAACGCCCCGAGCGTGCCGCCCTCCCCGCCGGCGTCCCGCACCAGCATCGACCAGAACCCCAGCAGCGCCAGGGTTGTCAGCAGCGCCTGCCAGCGGCCGGCCTCTGCGAGCGTGTGCTCGTCAGTCGCCGCCACAACCGCCAGAACGGCGCAGACCACTGCTGCGGCACACGCCAGCCGGCGGGCTGACGGTATCAGCCGCCCGGCCGTCGTCCAGGCCTGACCCTCGTGCAACTGCTGGTGCCAGAAGCGTGCCAGCCACAGCAGGTAGCCCCCGGCCACGGCGCTGCCCAGCAGTGGATTAAGCGGCGCCGCCGGCAACCAGGCCATCGCCATAAGCACGATCCCCGCACCGACCAGCACCAGCCCAAGCTCGGCGGCGGGGATGCTCTGCCGGCGGTGGCCGGCAATGAATGCCGCCAACGCCGCTGCGAATACTCCCAGCGGCGTCGGCCAGGACTCCGCGACCAGCAACCCTGCGGCACCGACCAGAGCCGCAATGACCAGCACGGCGGTCCAGAAGACGCGATAGTCCGGCGGCGGCACGACCAACTCATGCGGAGCTGTCCGCCAGAGGCGCCGCCGGTGCCACCAGCGCCCCAACAGTGGCACGAGCGCGGCGACGAGCGCGGCCCCGGCCGCAGCCAGCAAGCCGATCGCCACCAGTCCAGGGTTGGGCAGCAACTCGGCCGGTGCATATGCTAGACGAAGGGCGCATGCGAGCAGCCCGAGCATCGCGTATTGGCTCAGGCCGCCGCCGCCCCCCGCCAACCGCTGGACCGACA
>CAZYGM010000048.1:0-17829 GCA_964647015.1 uncultured Planctomycetales bacterium
CGCTGTAGCTGCCGGCCGCCAGGGCGTCCGCCGCCGCGTTGATCGAGACCGTGACGGTCGTCGAGGCGCCGGGCGTGAGCGTGCCGCCGGCGCTCGATAGCGAAACCCAGCTTTGCGTCTTCGCAGCAGTCCAGTTGAGGGTTTGCCCGCCGGTGTTCTGCAGCGTGTAAACCTGCGAGCTCGGGCTGAACGGCCCGCCCACGGTCCCGGAGCTTACCAGATTCGTGCCCGGCGTGACCGCCAGGACCCCGGCTGGCGGGTTAACCGTCAGACTGACGCCGCGCGTCGTATCCCCACTGTGCGTGGTCGTGTTGGTGAAAGTGACCGTATCGCTGTAGCTGCCGGCCGCCAGGGCGTCAGCCGCCGCGTTGATCGAGACCGTGACCGTCGTCGAGGCCCCGGCCGCCAGCGTGCCGCCGGCGCTCGACAACGAGACCCAGCTCTGCGTCTTCGTGGCAGTCCAGTCCAACTCCTCCTGCCCGACGTTCGTCAGCGTGTACGACATATGCCCCGGCGAAAACGCACCGCCGACTTCGCCCTCACTTGCGAAATCATCAGCCGGCGTCACCGCCAGTGCCGCCAGCGCCGCCCGCGCCACCACCGTCACGCGCAGCGAATCGCTGCCTTGGGCCCCCTGATCGTCCGTCACAGTGAGCGTAATGTCGTGCTGACCGACCGCAAGCGGCACTTCGCACTTCGGCTCCTGCCCCACGGCCAGGACCTGCGACCCTTCCGTCAGTGCCCAGCGATACCAGACGATCTTCCCGTCCGGGTCATAGCTGCCGCTCCCGTCCAGCAGCACGAACTCGGCACCGTCGCCATCCTCGTCCACAACAACCTGATCAGCCCCGGCATCGGCCACCGGCGGCTGGTTATCAGCGACGAACGGCCCATCCACCGTGACCGCCAACTGGTCACCCTGGAGCGTCAGCGCACCCAGTGCCAAGACAAGCACCAACGTGTAGCGACCCGGCCGTTCGTAAACATGCACGACGTTCGGCCCTTCCCCCACGGCACCATCCCCGAAGTCCCAGCGGAACTCAACGTCGCCTGGCAGACTGGAAGTCCCGTCAATACTAACGACGCTCGCCTCGAGTCTCAAGGGTGCCGGCCCACTCGCACCGGCCGGCGCGCACGCGATCTCAACTTCCGGCAGCACGGCGACCTGCGCCGCAGCGCTGCCCGATTCGCCAATCTGGTCGTAAACGGTCAGACCAACAGTGTGCAGCCCCGGGTCAACGAAGGTGTGATAAGTCTCGCTCGCGGCGACAATGCCGCCGACACCGAAGTCCCAGTCATAAGCGACGATGTCCCCAAACGGCGACACGCTGCCCGCCGCACTGAACTTGATGGTCGCCGGCGCGATTGCGATCGTCGCAGACGCATCTATGTGCGCGATTGGCCCGTCCAGGACGAGGTTGTCGTCCGCAAGCTGGTCAAGATCCAGCAGGCCCGTCGGCCCCGCCGGATTGTCCCCACAACTGACCAGCGCGAGCAGGCCTGCCGCTGCGCAAAGCAGAAACCAGCCGCCGCGGTTGGTGGTGGCGCGCATGAGCCGCTCCTCTCTCATCCGGAGCTATCCGTCCCCTGCCTGTCTATCTACTTTCGCAAATCCCGGCTGTCTGGGCAAACTAAGCTATTCGTAGCGCGGACCGCAGTCTCGCCCCACTTGCCAGCATGGCGACAGGTCGGCGGTGTTATCGGACTACGAATTCGCGACACGTTCGTATTCTTTAAGAATCATCCCTCTGCACTAGGCGACCCGCCCGCTGCCAACCACCACCCAGCACCAGCGCGCGGCTCGGCGCTATGTTTCCACTACCTAACCATACGGCCCAGCGTGCGCGAACTCTTCGGATTGCCCTCGGATACTGCCGAAAACGGCGCTGCAACCCTGCGAAGCCGACACGTTGCCGATGGCGCCCCGCCGCAAGCTCTTGCCGGCTCAGTCTCACAACACCCGAATGCAACACCTATAGTGTTTCCTTAACACACGACCGCGCCGCACCTATGTAGCGTTTCCTCAGCGCAGCGGCGCAAGGGGAACACTCGTCCAACTGCGGACCACTTACACCATTGAGCACGCCGCTCCGAACCGCCACCCGCACGCTCGGCTTGCCGCTGTGTCTGCGTGTCTGCGCGTCCGCGCGCCTGCGACGCCACCGTGCGGAGTTGCAGCGTCGCCGACAGAACCCCGTACATGGAACCACTACAGTACACCGCCCAGCCACGCACTTCCCATTGCATCGCGCGCTGCAGTGCACGTTCACGCGAAACCCCATAAAAAGCGCTGGACACCGTCGCCTTCGCGCGGCATACTATGTATATAACTACTGTCTCGTAATGGAGGCGCCGAGGCCGTTCCTTATGTCTTGGGCGAAGGGAAAGATCGCCATCCCGCTTACCCTGCTGTTGGGCTGCGCGCTTTCGCAGGCCGACGCCGTGCGCGTGCAGGATTGGCGCCCCGCCGCTTGCGAGCCGGCGCCGATCGTCGCGCCGCCGCTGGCCCAGCCGCCGGCCGACTGCCGCCTGGAGCAGATCAACTGGCTCCTCGGCGGCGCCGGCCAGATGGCCCCCGTCGGCGTCGCGTCGCCTTGGCCCGCGGTCGCGACCGGCCAGTTGCCGGAAACCGGCGTGACCGAGCTTCCCCCGCCGCCCAGCAGCCTCGCGCTCGTGCTCAGCGGCTTGGCCAGCTTCGTCGCGTTGCCGGGCCTTCGTTCGCTCCGGCGTCTGCACCTGGGCCACCTGCCGGACTGGTACCACGCCGACGCGGTCCAGGTCGGCCATACCACGCCGCTCTCGATCGAC
Source organism: uncultured Planctomycetales bacterium (assembly GCA_964647015.1). Taxonomy (GTDB): domain Bacteria; phylum Planctomycetota; class Phycisphaerae; order UBA1845; family Fen-1342; genus JAAYXS01. Next base: position 2,809 of record CAZYGM010000048.1, read on the forward strand.
TTCGACCACGCAGCCCTGCCGGCCTGCGTCTTCGAGCTGCCCAGCGACCTGCGCGCGCAGGTCTCCTACCGCATCCCACGCGAGCCCTGCTCGCGACTGTGTTCTCAATTCTTCCTGCTCATCGAGTCTCCTCGCGCCCCGCCGAACTCTTCCCGATCAAGTGTCCGTCAGTGCGCGCGGTAGCGCGCTTACTGGATGTGGAACAGAGCGCGGCCAACGCGCAGACCGATGAACAAACTTGGGAGAGTTCCAATGAAACGCATTATCACGATTGCGGGGGTAGTCGGTGTGGTGTTGCTTGTTACAGCGCCGAGCTTCGCCTCTCCATACCACGGTGCCGGTTTCGACGGCGGCCGGGCATACTACGATCGGATTACGGGCTATTACCAGGGCCAGGGCGGCGAATTCACGCTGCGGCATCCCGATGGTTATCCCGATCCTGAGACACGGGGCCTTCTTCTGAGCAACGCGGCGTACCATTCGTGGACGAAGGCACGGGACGGCAATTCCGAGTCCTTCCAGACGTTCTGCCTGGAGGCCACGGAGTATGTGGCGCAGCCCATGGACATCTGGGTCAGTACACAGTTCATTGACGGCAGCCCTGGGTCGCACATGTGGCACGGCGGTGTGCCAGGACTTGGCGACAACCTTGACGACAAAACCGCGTTTTTGTACACGTACTTCGCCAAGGGTTGGCTAACCGACTACGACTACACGGGAACCACGCGTGACGCGTCGGCCGGGGCGTTGCAGGCCGCGATTCATTACATCGAGGGCGAAGAAGGTTCGCTTCCTAGCGGCTTGGCCACAACTTTTTACAATCTCGCGGTGGCGGCAGTTGGGGAAAACGGCGTCTGGTACGGTCGCGGAATTGGCGATGTGCGCGTCCTTCAAATGTACTGGGGCGATGGCGAGAAGCAAGATCAGCTCTGGCTGATGATCCCCGCCCCGGCGGCGGCGTTGCTCGGCCTGATCGGCCTCGGCATGCTCGGCTGGGTCAAGCGGCGGGTTTCGTAAGCCGCGTTCGCACTGAAGGACTTCACACGGAGGCATGGTTGCCCCCATGGGGGCAACCATGCCCCGGGCAGGATAGTAAGTAATGAACAAGTTATTGGCGTTTGTTATTCCGCTATTGTTAATAGTCACGGCCGGGACCGTGAGCGCCGCCGTTGTCGTCGGCGACCCAGTGGAAAGTGGCTGGAGCCGGCTACTCACTGAGCGAGGACATGGAAGCGACGCATACGCGGTCAGACCGTTCGACGCCTTCGCGCTTCAGATGATAAGTGCGGAAGGCGGCTTTGCAGAGCGCGGCCTGGGCAGCGTCTCACCCGCCGAGCGGTCATTGTTCCATCACACCGACAGAGCGCTCCCTGGAGCACATGGGCCTTCGATGTCGCTTGAGCTCGCGTCGAATGGCTATCTCCAGACCATGGTGACGAGCCCATTGCATACGGATTATGGGTCATACCGTGTAGTCGACGTCGGACCGGTGATTCTCGAACCAAGCGGGACGGACGACATCGTCCGGCAGATCAACCCCGGCGTACCGGTCATCCCCGCCCCGGCGGCGGCCTTGCTCGGCCTGATCGGCCTGGGCACGCTCGCCTGGATCAAACGCCGGGTGTCCTGAAGCAGTTGGTGTGACCAGCCGGCGGCCGCAGTACCGGTCGTTGGCTGACATCCTGAGTTGAACAAGGGGCCCGCCCCCCCACGGCGGGCCCCATTTCTGCATCTGTTCCCCCACTACTACCGTTCGGCGAGCGCGCGGCCAAACTTGAACAGTTCGCCACAGAATCGGCCACGGCGGCCGTGTGCCGGCAGCAGAAATGGACATATCCAGTCGTTTTCGGCGCCCCACGTCGGCCAGGGGCGGACGGCGCCAACCTTGCGGCGGACTCCTGGCGACCCTGGCGACGCGTGTCCCCCCGCGATCCATGCGTCAAACCGGCAACTGAAGGCTGCGGCGCAGCGGCCGGTGGCTAAATGCCTGATCTGATTAAGCGGCCCGCTCAGCGGCGGGCCCGACCTCTTGGTTCCATTACCCTGCATGCCGTCGCCCCGCGGTCTGACCCGCGGGGTGACGGCGCTCCTTGGTCGGCGGGGGGGCTGAATCTTTCACGCAGTGCAGAGACTTCCCGACAACCTGTGTCGGTTACCCGCCGCCCGCTTCTCGTCGGGCCGCGGTACGCGCCCCCGCGCAGCCCCCCTCCAACTGAGCCGCGGGAAAGCGTGCCGTTGACGCTCGCTGCGCCCAAAGCTGCCAACCCGGCCCGACGTGGGCCGGATGATTCCGCATAGCTAACCCCCATCCGCGTCAAAGGTGTGACAGCCATGTCCGAGCAGCCGCATAAGTCCGCGCGTCGCAAGATCAAGATCCTCGCCGTCACCGCCCTCGTCGGCGTCGTGGCCCTCGGCGGCCTCTACGCCGGCTGGAAGGGCCGCAAGGCGCTCATGGTTCGCCGCGCCCTGGCCACGGGACTGGCGGCCTATGAACAAGGCGACTGGGAGACGGCCCGGCTGAACCTGGGCCGCTACGTCTCCGTGCACCAGGACGACGCCGAGATACTGAGCAAGTACGCCTACGCCCAGCTCTCGATGCGGCCCGTCAAGCCGGAGCATCTGTTCCAGGCAATCGGCGCCTATCGCGCCGTCCTGCGCGTGCTTCCTGAAAACGACGAGGCCTTTACCCGGCTGGCACTGCTCTACGAAGCGACCGGGAACTTCGGCGAACTGGGGCATATCGCCGCCCGGCGTTTGGAGTTGCGGCCGGACGATCCGGCCGCCGTCATCGCCCAGGTGAAGGACCTGCTCTTCCGGGAACGGCGCGACGCGGCCCGAGCCGCGCTTGAAGGCCTGGTCGCCCGGCTCGCCGAGGGGCAGGGGGCCTGCGACGAGTTCGTCGAGGCGTGCGTCCTGCTGGCCGGGCTGACCGGCACGACCGGCCGCCCCGACGCCGGCCCACCGGCGACCGAATGGCTCGATCTCGCTGTGGACCGCTGCCCGAACTCCGGGCTGGCGCTGGTACAGCGCGCCGCCCGGCGGCAGGCCGTAGCGGGCACGCCGCCCGGCGACGCCGAAGCGCAGGGCCGCCTGGCCCGCGAGGACCTGGAGCGCGCCGAGGCGCTCGGCACGCTCGAGCCGCGCGTCCGGCTGCTCTTGAGCGAACAGTGGCTGGCCTTGCAGGAATACGACCGGGCCGCCGCTCAACTCGAGGCAGCCAGGAACGCGACCTGGGCCGAACTGGAGCCGTTTCTGGTCGACCCGGCGGATTGGAGCGTCGCCCTCTTTGTTCAGAACGCGAAGCTGGCGCTGCTGACCGGGGATATCGCCGGCGGCGTCGCGCTCACAGAACGGATACTCGAAGAGCTCGGCGACCGTCCGCAACGCGCCGGCGTGCTGCCCATCGCCGTCGAGCTGTTCGTCGCCGGCGGCCGCAGCCACGAGGCGCGCCAGTGTCTGGAAGACTACGTCGAAGCGCTCCGGTTGAGCGGCCGGCTGGCTCCGGGAGATGAGCAGGTGGCGTGGCTGCACGCGGTGGTCGCCCGCGGGGAGAACAAGCCCTATGAGGTCATCGAACACCTGGCCCCCGTCGCCGAACAGCGGGGCACCCGCCCGGCGATTCAATCCCTGCTGGCCGAAGCCTACATCCAGACCGACCAGCCCGCGCGTGCCGCGCGGCTTGTCGAACGCATCGGCGTAAGCGCGACCGCCCACCCCCGCCTGGCCCGGCTCGCGGCCCAAGTCCAGATGGCCCGTGGTGCCTGGGCCGAGGCGCTGGGCACGCTCCGCACGCTGGAGCAGAGTGACAGCGACAGTCCGGAGATTGCCATCATGCGGCTGTCCGCGCAGCTCGGCGTTGCCTACGAACGGGGCGGGCCGGCTGCGGCCGAGGAGATCGCGGCGGCGACCCGCGAGTTACACGAGCTACGCGCTCGTTTTCCCGACCAGGTGAGCGTCCGGCTCGTGCTGGCCGCGGTCGCCGAGCAGCGTAACGATCTCGAAACTGCTGAGGACGAACTGAAGCAGGCAATCGAGGAGTGCACGGAGCCGCTGGCGGCTTATCGGGCCTTGGCCCGGCTGTATGCGGGCAGCCAGCGCTCGGACGAGGCCCGCGCCACGCTGGAGCAGGCCTGCCGGCACCATGCCGACCGCGCGACCGCCTGGCTGGCGCTGGGCGACTTCCTCGCTGCATCACAGCAGACCGACGAGGCCCGTACCGTCCTGCGCCGCGGACTTGAAGCCCTCGCGGCCGAGCCGGGCCGGACCGCGCTGCAACAACGGCTGGCCCTGCTGGACTTGGTCGAAGGTGACCGACCGGCCGCAATCGCGGCGCTGCAGGAGCTGGCAGCGGCCGGTCCCGACGACATCCGGACGCGCGCGCTGCTGCTGGAGTTGCCGGAGATTGCCCGGGACGAAGCGGCGGCCGCTGCCCTGGTTGATGAGATTCGGCGCAGCGAGGGAGCCAGCGGCGTGACTTGGCGTATTCATGAGGCTCGGCTATGGCTGGAACGCCGCGACTGGCGCGCCCGGCGTGAGCCGATCGAGTCCCATCTCAAGTATTGCCTCGACGCGGACCCCAGCCTCACTGCCCCCGTCCTGCTGCTGGGCCGGATGTTCCAGGACCTGGGCGACCTGGCGAGCGCCGAGAGCACATACCTGAACGGCTTCAACCGCACCGGCTCGCTCGAGGTGGCTGACCGGCTGTTGGCGTTGTATGGTCGGCAGCGCCGCTTTGCCGAAGGGCGCGATTTGCTGCAGCGCATGCAGCAGGCGCTGTCGCCCGCCGCGGCGAGCACCCGCCGGTTGGCGCTGGATATCGGCGAGCAGCGGTACGACAGCGCGCTGCATGAACTGCAAATGCGGACGGCCGGAGCGGACCGTGACCCGCTCGACTTGGTGCGCCTGGCCTGGGTGAGCTTCGCGCAGAACCGTGACGCCGACGCCGCGCTGCGTGTTCTGGATGAGGCCGAGGCGGCCGGTGCCGCGCCGCTCGATGTGGCGCGCGTGCGGACGTCCATCCTGCAGAACCAGGGTCGCCACGCGGAAATCGAGGCGGTGCTGGACCGGCTCGTCGAACAGGATCGGACGCCTGACGCGTTTCTCCTGCGTGCCTCCTACCGCAACAGCGTCGGCCGGCCGGAACTGGCCGAGCAGGACTACGCGGCTGTGGCGCAGGCCGCACAGAGCGACTTCGGCCCGGCCGTGCTGGGTGAGTTCTATGCTCAGTCCGGCCAGTTGGACCGCGCTATCCAGGAATGGGAAGCCGGGCTGCAGGCCTATCCGGACTCGCAGGTGCTCAGCCGCGGGCTCGCGAAGGCGTACCTGACGCGGGGACAGGCCGGCGACCGCGAACGGGCGGATGAGCTTCTGGCCGCGCTGGAGCGGGATCTGCCGGACGACGCCGACCTGATCTGGGTCCGCGCCGTGGAGGCGGCCCAACTCGATACGCCGGAGTCTTTGGCCCGGGCGCGCGAGCTGCTGCGCCGTGCCGCGCAGGCGGCGCCGACGCGGCTGGAAGTCTTCGAGGGTCTGTGCGAGTTGGCGTTTGGGTTGGGCGAGGTCGTAATTGCCCGCGATCTGGCGGTGCGCGGACTCCAGGCCAACCCCGGCACAGAGAGCTTGCTGCTGGCCCAGGCGCGGGCCGAGCTGCTGCTGGGGCGCCTGGATGTGGCCCGCCAGCACGCCCGCTTCGTTCTGGCCACGAACCGGGAGAACACCGCGGCGCTGCTGATCCTCCTCGAAGTCGCCTTCCGACAGCAGGATACGCCGTCGCTGCGCGAAGCCCTGGCAAGGCTGGATGAACGCGTCGCCGCCGACCGGGAAAACGACTCTCTGTGGATCCTGCAAGCGCAGACGCAGATGGCCTTAGGAGAAACCGACGCCGCCATAGAGTCGCTCGCGGCTTTCTGCGCCACAGACGCCGGCCAGACGAGCATGCCCGCGCTGCTGGCCCTGCAGGAGCTGTATCGGTTGGCGGGGGACTTCGCCGGCGCGGCGCGGACGCTCGACGCGGCGGCCGCCCTCGCGGCCGACCATCCCGGCGTGCTCCACGGGCGGGTGCTGCTCCTGGCAGCCCAGCAGAGCTTTGACGACGTCGTGACCCTCATGCAGAACGCCCAGGTCCGGCCGCAGGATGCTGATCTGCTGGTGTCGGCGGCGAATGCCCTGGCGGCTTCGTCGGCGCACACTGAGCAGGCTATCGCGCTGTGTCAGCGCGCGCATGAGCTGGCCCCGCAGAACGTCAACGCGCTCCTGGCGCTAGGCGACCTGGAGTATCAGCGCGGCGATGCGCTCGCGGCCCAGCAGGCGTACCGCGCGGTCCTGGCGCTGCAGCCCAGCCACGCTGCGGCCCTCAACAACCTCGCCTGGGTGCTGGCTGAGAGCGGCATCAGTCTGGAGGAGGCCCTGAACGCGGCCCGTCGGGCAGTGTCCTTGCAGCCCACGGATGCGAACTTCCGCGATACGCTCGCGTTCGTGCTCCGGCAGTCGGAGCGCTTGGACGAGGCGCGCGCCGAGTACCGTCGCAGCGTTGAGTTGACTCCACCGAATTCGGTCCAGCGGGCGCGGTCGCTGTTTCACCTGGCACAGGTGTGTGCCCAGTTGGAGGACTGGGAATCGGTGACCGCCCACTTGAAGGAGGCGCTGGCCGCCAGCGAAGGCCGGCCGATCTTCGCCGCCGAGGAGCAGGCAGAGATCCAGCACCTGCTCGCGGCCGCGCAGCAACCGTAGCAACGAGTACCTGGCGCTGGGGGACTGTCGGACTGATCGGGTGGCCTGCCTGCATCACCATGTCGAGGGCGTTAATCGCCGCCCGCGCCGGCCCGGTCAAACAGTCGGTGCGGGACGCAGTGGGCGCACCATCCCTGCCTGTTGCCGCTCTGAAGATCCATGTATGCCCTGAACTGGAAGGTTAGTTATGGATGAATTGTGGACTGCTATTCTTAAGCGCGCCGGAGCGGAGCACTCGTTAAGCATCGGGTGCGCGGCCGGAATCAGACGACTCTGGAGTATGCGCTTGCGCGTGCCGTGCTGCGCCGTGCTGCTGGTCGGGTTCCTCTCGAGTTGCACGGCCGACAAACGCATCACGGTCGCCGAAATGCAGAGCATTGAGGAGGCTACCCGCGAGGTGACGCCGGTGCCGGTCGAGCCGAGCACCTTGGCTTTGGCCGAGCTGCAGCCGTACACGGTAGGGTCGGGCGACGTCCTGGCCATCCGCATGTACGGCCTGACGGAGGAACGCTACACGCCCACGACGCTCGAGCTGCGCGTACAGGACGACGGGCACCTCCTCATGCCGGTCGTCGGCCCGGTCAGACTCGCCGGCCTGAACCTCAAGCAGGTCGAGCAGGCGGTCATCGCCGCACATACGCCGGCCGTCGTCAAGGACATGTCCGTTTACGTGCAGCTCGTGGAGCCGGAATCGACCACCGTGCTCGTCCTGGGAACCGTGGCCATGCCCGGGCTGGTCAAGCTCAAGCACAACGAACGCAACGTTGTCTACGCGTTGGCGGCCGCCGGCGGCTTCGGCTCGACCGCGACCGCCGGCGGGTTCAGCTCCGCCAACTCGGGGCGCGTTCACGTCCGGCCCATCCGTCCGGAGCGCGAGCCGATCGTCTACAACCTCAACGACGTCAATGATGTGCGCCTGGCCCTGCTGGCCGCCCCGCTCGAGTCCGGCGACATGGTTATCGTCGAGCCGGCGGAGTCGAACGCCATCTATGTGACCGGGCTCGTCAACGCGCCCGGGCCGGTGCCCGTGCCCGCCAATGGCAGCCTATCTCTGGTGCGCACGGTCGCGGCGGCGGGGGGGGTCCGCGACTTCCTCGACCCGCCGGAAGCCACCCTCTGGCGCCGCTTGCCGGACGGACAGCAACTGCGTGTGAAAGTCGATCTGGCCGAAGTGCTCGCCGGCAACAGCACCGACTTCGCCTTGCGGGCGGGGGACGTGCTGGATGTCCCGCATACGCCTGAGACTCGTTTCCGCGAATGGGTCGCCGCGAACATCCGCATCGGCCCGTTCGGCGTAACCGCGATGTATGACCCCGTGGCCGACTACCGGGCCCGTGTTCTGCGCGGCGACCAGTACAGCACCAGCGGCACGCTCCGTCGCTCCTTGATGTATAACCTCGGAACCGGCTTCTCCGAATTGATCATCCCACCGGTCCCGGAACCCTTGCCTTGACTGGGAGGTCGCAGCAATGAAACGTGCTTGTTTCGCGAGTCTGGCACTAGCGGCGTTGCTGCAAGTGGCCGGGTGCCCCTACTTCGCCGAAGACACCGTGCCCGCGGCGCGGGTGACGACCACGCTCGGCGAATTCGTCATTGAGCTCGATCCCGACCAGGCCCCCGCTACCGTTGCGAACTTCGCGCAGTACGTCCTCGACGACTTCTACGACGGCACGTTGTTCCATCGCGTTGTCGCCGGTTCGTTGGTGCACGGCGGCGGGTACATTCGCGGCCTGCTCCTGAAAGAGACGCGCGACCCCATCAGCAGCGAGGCCGACAATGGCCTCTCCAATGTCCGCGGCTCGGTCGCCATGGCCCGGACCGATGATCCCGATTCGGCGACCGCGCAGTTCTATGTCAACTTGAAGGACAACCTGAACCTCGATGCCGACGACGAACGGCTAGGTTACGCCGTGTTCGGCCAGGTTGTCGCCGGGCTTGACGTGGTGGATGCGATCGGAGCGGCAGCCACAGGCCAGCGGCAGGGCATGACCGACGTGCCCGTCGCGGACGTTGTGATCCGGCAGGTGCAGCGCACCCAGCGCAGCGTGGCCGGGCAGACCGTGCCGGCGGCACGCGTAGTCACTTCACTGGGCGAGTTCGTCATCGCGATGAACCCGGACCGCGCCCCAATCACCGTCGAGAACTTCCTGCAATATGTGGACGACGGCTTCTACGCCGGCACGCTGTTCCATCGCGTCGTGGCCGACTTCGTCATCCAGGGCGGCGGCTACACGCTCGGCCTGGTCGAAAAGCAAGCCGGAACGCCGGTCGCGAACGAGTCCCAGAACGGCCTGCGAAACGTCCGCCGAGCGGTGGCGTTGTACTACGCCGACGACCCCGACTCGGCCACCGCGCAGTTCATCATCCATGTGGCCGACCATCCCGACCTGGATGCCACGGCCGATGCGCCAGGGCTGACGGTCTTCGGTCGCGTGGTCTACGGGATGGACGTGGTCGATCGCCTCGCCGCCGTACCGACTCAGCAGCAAGGCGACCTCACCGGCGTGCCCGTCGCAGACGTGGTCATTGAGGATATCGAGTTGTTTGACCAGCCCACGGGGCGCATGGCCGTCACGCCGGAAGGCGAGGCATACTTCGCAAACCAGCAGTATCAGGCGCTGGTCCTGCTGCGAAGGACGCTGATCGAAGCGATTGGGCTCCTGGCGTCGCGCGATTAGCGCGGCAGGTCCAAAGCAGTCCGACCATTTCTTCCTCACACGGGTTCGTGCGCGCCAGACGCGTAAATCCCCAGCAACAAAGGAGCTAACGACAGCCGATCGCGTCGCCTCATACCCACCGACATCCAGCACACCACATCGCGGCCCCTTCCGCCGGCACCTCAAGCCCAGCGGTTGGGGCCGCGCTGCAATGTGCCGACGTCACCGGCCGGCGTGTCCGGCGCCAGCGCTCCAACCGCCCCCGAGCCCGCTTCAGTACCACAGGAACCTCACGCACAACTTCGGTTCGCATCCGCCGTCCTCCGCCCCACCGCCACAGCGGACGCTACTCCACCGCTCGTCACGATTCATGCACGCTCACCGGAAGGACACGGCTCAGGCGATTCCGACCCCACTGGCGCCGTCGGAAACGCGGGTTCTGTGGGCGTCGCCCTGCGCCGGACGATGGCCGCGATGGCGGGAATACCATCCACCGCGGCCACCTTGGAATCATCGCCTGGCGTGTTGGCCGACAGGACGCCACCCGCGCTCACCGGCACGCCGGCAGACAGAACATGCGCAGTCCTGACACGCACTACTGGCAAGTCGTTAAACGCGCTATCGCCCCGCGGAGTTCCACCGTGGGGCTGGGCGGCACAGCCAACCAGCCCCACGGCGACCATCACGACCAGACCTGCAATTCGCACTGTCACACCTCTCACACGCCGCAACGCAATAGCGTGCGAATGTCAGAGCGGGTTGTTCGGCACGAAAACGGCTCCTCGCTGTTTCGTGTGGGTGGCGGGGCCTCAGGCCTCCGGGACCCCGTCCGCAGCCCCGCCGCCCAGATCGTCGCGTTGATCGGAATCCCCAGGACGAAGGCCCGCTCAACCAGCAGCGTGAGCGTCCACAGCCCGGCGGCCGCCAGCACCCCGGTGCACAGCCGCTCCAGGAACAGATTCCCGTTCAGCCGCCGGCCGGCTCGCGCAACCTGACGTTCCAACGTGGACATCCTGCACCTCAAGCACAGCCGCCTGCCGCCCCCCTCCAACCCACCGGCACACCGGCTCCATCATGCTAATACGGATAATACGCCCCCTCGCCCCCACCCTCAATCCGGGCCGCCCGGGCGCAATCCGATCCGCCCCCGCGCCGCCCCAACCGCCCCCGCCCCCCAACCGCACCGCGGGCCGGGCAAGGGCCTCGCAACCCTCACCCGGCCCGCCACATGACCTGACCCAATCCTCCGCCGCCGTCACCAAGATGCGGTTCATTCAACGCACACGAACTCGCCGCCACTCAAACTCCCCGCCCTCCCAGGGCGGGGCCGGGGGCGGGTCGCGACCCTCGGTTTCCGCCGACAGTCTCTCGGCCCGTTTCGCCGGACGCCGGTTCTGCGCCGGCTTCTCCGCCGCTACTCCAATTCTGCCAACACCGCCGCCCAGAACGCCCCGCGCGGCGTGTCGCCGTAGGCCTCCGCCAACTCCGCAATCGCCGCCACGATGACGCCCAGCCGCTCCGGCGCCACGTTCTCCCCATACAACGCCGCCACCACCGCCGGTTCGCCCAGCCCGCCGTCACCCTCCCGGCCCGCGCCCCCGCCGTCACGCCCGCCGCAGGCACAATCCGGGCAGCTTCCGGCGGCCCAGTACGTCGCGCACCAGACCGTCGGGTTCGTCAGCCGCAGCGTGAACGGATCGATGTCGAACGAGTTGACCACCCCGTCGCAGTTCAGGTCGGCATGGAACTCGACGCTCCCCAGCAGGCCCGGAAACGCCGCCGCGTAGTCATCAAACCCATCGCCCGCGCTGCTCAGCGCCAGAACAAACGGATCAATGTCAAACGTGTTGACCGCCCCGTCGTTGTTGAGATCCGCACGTTCGCACGTGATCTCGTAGACGCGCGCCGCCGGCGTGTTGCCAGTCTACGTTTGCGCCCCGATCTGCACCGTCGCATTCGGGTCCCACGCGTCGCTCGCGTCCCAGCCGTCCCAGTCGATCGCGATCGCCCCGCCGGTCCCCAGCCCGGACGTCACCTCAATATCGTAGTCCGCACTGGCCGTCCGGTACAGCGCACCGAGTACGCGGATCTCACCATTCAGCGTCCCGTAGACCCGTGCGCTGGGGTCAGACCACTGGGGCGTCCCGCCGCCCAGATCACCACCAATCGTCACAATCCCGTTGTGCGCGGCCCCCGACGGATATCCCAGCCGCACGTACCCGCTCAGATCGCCGCCAACCGCGATCTCGCCATTGTGCGCACCGTTCACAGCGACCCAGCCGTACGTCCCATCGCCGCTCACCGTGATCTTGCCCGTCCCTGACACATCGCCGCCAACGAATACACCCGGGTCGCGCTCAATCCCATTGCCCACGAGGCTCGCCACGGTAATCGTGCCGCCCAGGTCGCCGCCCACGCCGATGCCGGTCCTCACCGTGTCTCCGTCCAGCACGCTACCCACCTGGATTTGACGACCCTCTGCCACGCTGCCGCCGATCTCAATCTTGCCACCCAGCGGACCGGCGATCGCGATGCTCCCCGTCAGTGACCCACCAACGCTGATGTTTCCGTTCATGCGCCCGCCGATGTTGACCGCCGTCAGGTTCCCGGGGTTTGCCGTGATGTTCCCAGAATGCGTCCCCACGCCCGCCGCGGTAATGGTCCCCGTAATGGAGCTCGCGGAGATTCCCGCGCCCAGTTGCCCGGCAATGCTTATGTTGCCGGTAATCGACCCGGTCGCCGAGATCGTCCCCGCCTGATTGCCGCCGACGGTAACGGGCCCGATGATCGAGTTTGCCCACACCATCCCGCCGGGGCCGGATGCCAGGTTTCCCGAGATATTGACCTGTCTTATCGTGGAACTCGCCGCTCCCCACAGATCAAGCCATAGGACGTTCTTGGCACCGTACACCCGGCCACTCGCCGGATCCGCCACCACCATGACGTCCACCTGCCCGGCACCATCCCAGTCAATCTCGATGGCAATCTCGCCCGGCCCGTACGGATACGCCGTGTCCAGATCAAAAGCCTCAAACTTGAAGATCGCCGTACTGCCCGCCTTGATGGTTGCCTTCCTGGCGTATTGGTCGATTTCGTACTTGTCCGGCGTGACACTCGAGTTCCACTGCCGGATAAAGTTGTCTTCTGCCACGGCCACACCGCATCCACAGCTCATGACTGCCAGCAATACCAATACCCTTCTCATCATTCTTTGTCTCCTGTCAACCTTGTTCTCTGCCCAACCGCTGCACTGCCGCGATGACCACCATCGCGCCCATTAACAACGCGCCAACGCCCGGCTCTGGCACCACACCAAAGCAGAAGTAATCCCAGTAAGAAAGCGACCGCCGACCCTGGACTGTGTCCCCAAACCCCACGGACGACTGCACCAGCGTGAAGTCTTCGAACGCGCCCTGATGCGTTAGCATGCCGTCTATAAAAAACTCGAACTGCAACATGTCGGGCGACACAAACCGGTACGTATGGAACACTCCTGGCTCGATCGCGAACAACATACCGTCTGTCACACTCAAGACTGCATCGTCGCCGAAGTAGAACTGCACGTACCCGGGGTAAGCGTCGCGCGAAATGCCAACGCTCGCATCGCCCAAATCGCTCTGCTCGTCCACGCGCATCCGCCATTCCGCAACGAACGTTTCTCCCGGCCCCGGGTCGATTGACCTCTGCACGTCGTAGAAATCGAAGATCTGATCGTGGCGCAGCGAATTGAGCACGAAGACGCCGTCCTCAATGTAGCGCTCCGCACCCGGCCCAAACGGCCCGTGCTCGTCGCCCCAGTGCCGCTGCCAACCCGCCTCCTCCGGAAACACATCGCCCTCATACGCAATCCAGTACGGCTCCCCCCGCGCCGACCCCGCGACCAACCCCAGCAAGCACACCCCAAACATCAGCATTCGCATGATTAGACCCTCTCGATATGCAGCCCGCGCCGACAGGGGCCTAACACAACAAGCAAAGCCAGCACAGATAGGCCGCTACCCGGCTCCGGTACCACACCGAAGCGAAAGTAATCCCAATAAGAGAGCGACCGCCGACCCTGGACGCCGTCGCCGAAGCTGACAAAGGAATCCAGGAGCGAGAAGTCCTCGAATATCCCGGTATGCACCAAGTCGCCGTCGATATAGAAAGCGAAGCTTTCCATGTCCTGTGACGTGAAGCAGTATGTGTGAAACACGTTCGGCTCAATCGCGAACCACACGCCATCGTTTTCGCTCAGCACATCGTCTGCGCCGAAACGGAACGCCACGTGTCCGTCCGGAGCATCCCGCGCCACTATGACTTTTGCGTCACCGAAGTCGCTCTGCTCATCCACGCGCATCCGCCACTCGGCGACGAACGTCTCGCCCGGCCCCGGGTCGATTGACCTCTGCACGTCGTAGAAATCGAAGATCTGATCGTGGCGCAGCGAATTGAGCACGAAGACGCCGTCCTCAATGTAGCGCTCCGCACCCGGCCCAAACGGCCCGTGCTCGTCGCCCCAGTGCCGCTGCCAACCCGCCTCCTCCGGAAACACATCGCCCTCATACGCAATCCAGTACGGCTCCCCCCGCGCCGACCCCGCGACCAACCCTAGCAAGCACACCCCAAACATCAGCATTCGCATAGCCATGTCCTCCTTGCCGAAACCTCACTTCAGCACGCAATCCGAGAACACACGCGCTCGCACCGCGCCCTCCGCACGCCGCCGCGCACATTCGGGTGAATGGTTAGTATTCCGACGGCTAGCACAAGCGCCAGCGCCTGCGGTTCGGGAACGACACCGATATCACAGAAGTCCCACTCGGAAATCGATGAACGGCCAAAGATCGCATCTCCGAAGCAGACCAGATTGGGGCCGGCGACAAAGTGCCGTACAAACGATCCATTGAACGCGTAACGACCATTGGCGAACAGCGTATACTCTTCCAGATCACTACTTACTAATTGAAACGTGTTCCACGCTCCATCTTCCAGGAGGAAGAGCGCTGCGGGATGACCCGGTTCGTCGCCTTGTACCGATATAAAATCCGGGGCCATGAAGAACTCCACACCTCTTGATGCCGCATTTGTAATCACCACTACCACGTCACTCCTATACAAGTGCGTTTGCGTCATCAGCGTGCGCATGCGCCATTCCAACCGCAGTTCCTCCCCGGGGCTCAACTCAAGCTCGGGGATCTCGCGCAGATACCAGTCCGTGGTCAACAGCGACGCGCTCGAATCAATAGTCAACACACCGTCCTCGATCGTACGAATGACCTCCCCGTGCGGATCCGTACTGTGGCGCTCCCAGCCGGCCTCCTCCGGAAACACGTCAGCGTCATAGCGCAGGTAGTACGGCTCCCCCCACGCCGACCCCGCGACCAACCCCAGCAAGCACAGCCCAAACATCAGCATTCGCATGATTAGACCCTCTCGATATGCAGCCCGCGCCGACAGGGGCCTAACACAACAAGCAAAGCCAGCACAGATAGGCCGCTACCCGGCTCCGGCACCACGCCGAAGCGAAAGTAATCCCAATAGGAAAGCGACCGCCGACCCTGGACTGTGTCCCCAAACCCCACTGATGACTGCACCAGCGTAGAAGTGGTTTCATAACTCCTGATCTGGCAAGTGGTTACATAAGCTTGCGCCA
>CAZYGM010000049.1:0-17282 GCA_964647015.1 uncultured Planctomycetales bacterium
AGGAATTGGCGGTATTTGTGGCGGATCTGGCGGCGGCTGTTGAAGAATTCGCCGGTACGCGGGCGGGGGCTGATATGGCGGCGCTGCTGGCGGAGATGGAGTAGCGGCGAGTTCTGAGGGCCGCAGAGTATTGGGTTAGGTCATGTGGCGGGCCGGGTGAGGGTTGCGAGGCCCTTGCCCGGCCCGCGTTGTGGTTGGCGGGTGGGGGATAATCATAGGCACCGCTCCCTTACGGTCGCGGCTTCCATGAGCGTCTCCGTGTCAATGGGGGATTCGGACCCAGCCTATCTTTGTTGCCTGGTTGGCGCATTCTCGGAAACGGTCTCCTTCGACCAGCCGCGACCCCGCGTTTGGCCAGGCGCTTTCGTTTTCCAGCGGGCGGTCCGGTCAAGGTTGGGGCTCTGACGGACGACGTCCAAGCTTCCATTCGTACTCACTCGAAGCGAGCTGACGCCCGGCTTGCGAGGGCACATGAGATTCTTGCGTGGCAGGCCCATTCTCGGTGAACGGTCTCTTTTCGACCAACCGCAGTGCCCGGGCTCTGCTTTGTGCCCCGTCTCCTTGATCCAATGATGCCGCCTGCCAATCGGACTCCAACGCTTCTGCATGTGTCTCCGGCTCTCCCGCAACATACAAGTCCGCCTGGGACCTGCGGCTCGGGACCCGGTCGGCCGTCGCTCGCCCTGTCCGAGCGCAGCGAGTGGGCGACGGCCGACCGGGTGGGCCGCAGGTCCCGCCTGCGGACGGGTTCCTGCGAGGCTTGAGCTTCTGGCCTCGGCCAACCACCTCAGGCGGCCGGCTGCAACAGTTTCTCCGGATCGAACGAGCATTGGTTACGCATCATGCCGTAACAGATGGACAACACCTTCCGACCCGTCGCCACCACGGCCTTCTTGTACCGATCCTTCTTGCCGCGCTGAATGCGATCGAAGAAGCGACGCAACGCCGGACACCGAGCGATGACCCGATGTGCCGCTTCTCCCACCAGCCAGCGGACCACACTGGGCCCGCGTTTGCTGATGTGACCGTAACGTTGAATCCGACCGGACGAATCCTCGGTCGGCGTCATGCCGAAGTAGCTGGTGAAGTGCTTGCGACTGGGAAATCGTTCTGCTCCGTCGGCAAAGGCCACGATGGCTTCCGCCGTTCGCGGGCCGATGCCGGGAATCGTCTGCAGCAACGCCACGTTGGCCTGGGTCTGGGCGATGGCATCCAACTGCTTCTCCAGGCCCGCGATCCGCGCGTCGGCCAGACGCACTTCGTCGAGTAACGATGTCACCATCCAGTCGCGAGCCGCGTCAAACGTCAACGAACGTAGCCACACCTGGCCAATCCGCGTCCAACAGCTCTTGTGGGGACAACGGTAGCCGAAGGCACGGACAATCGAGCGGATCTGATTCTTCAGGATCGTGCGACGCTTGACCAGCGTGCGACGGTGGTTGATCAGCGCACGCCAGGCCGAAATGTCGGCCGACGGCAGATGCACCGTCGGAACCTGTTTGAGGTACAGCAGCGTGGCCAGCTTGCGGGCGTCGAGCTTGTCGTTCTTGCGGCCTTCCCGAAACAGCCAGGGCATGCGGCTGGCGTTGGCCACCTGCACTTCGCCGGCCAGCGGCCGAACGATCCGGGCAATCCACTGCGCCTGCGTGCCCACCTCGAAGACCACCTGGCATTGACGTTCAAACGGCGCCAGTACCTCGGTCAGGGCCTCGGCCGTCGTGGGCCGCGTCACCGTGCGATACCGCCCGGCCTTCTCCTTCGCAGGGTCAAACAGGCAAAACGTGGTTGACGACTGGTGCACATCCATTCCAATATAGACCATAGCGTGTTCCTCCTTTGTCGAGATAACCAAACCCGTATCCAAAAACACTGGGTCAATTATCCCGCCCTGGAGGACACGCTCATAGTTTCTCGGTTCGGAGGGTCGCGGGGGGATCGGGCGGGGAGTGGGGGTGAGGGGGACAGGGGACCGGTTGAGCAGGGGAGTTGGGGGGGCGGTGTGAAGTTGTCGGGTGGTTTGGCGGGGTGGGGTTTATCCGGGATAATACGGGGCTGGTTGGGATGGCGTGCCGGAGCCGCGTAAGCGCTGAACGAACGGCGGCCCGACCCTGGGCAACTGACGGCCGCGGGTTCAGGAGGCCGGTCGCTGCGGCGGCAGGGCGGTGCGCCGGTGGTTCTGCAAGACCGCCTGTGGGCGGTGTTCGTGTGCGTTGTGGAAGTTCGCCGAGTGTTGGTGCTGGAGAAGTGACGATGCTTAGTACGCGAGTGATCTGGAGCTGTGCGGTTGCCGGGCTGTTGGTGGGGACTGCAGGGTCGCAGGGTCGGGCGGCGGAAGGGCGGCTGGTCTACCCGGAGACGAAACGGGTGGAGCAGGTGGACGTGCTACACGGGGTGGAGGTGGCCGACCCGTATCGCTGGCTGGAAGAGCTGGACTCGGCCGAGACGGCGGCGTGGGTGGCGGCACAGAACGAGGTTACGTTCGCGTTCCTGGAGGGCATACCGGCGCGGGAGAGGATCAAGGAGCGGCTGACGCGGCTGTGGAACTACGAGCGGTACGGGATTCCGTGGCAGCGGGGCGGGCGCTACTTCTACCAGCGAAACGACGGCCTGCAGAATCAGAGCGTGCTGTACGTGGCGGAATCGCTGACGGCTACGCCGCGCGTGCTGCTTGATCCGAATACGCTGTCCGAGGATGGGACGGTGGCGCTGTCCGGAGTGGCGGTGAGCGAGGACGGGCGGTACATGGCGTACGGGCTGTCGACGGCGGGGTCGGACTGGGTTGAATACAAGGTGCGGGACATTGACAGCGGGGAAGACCTGGAAGATCACCTGAAGTGGATCAAGTTCTCGGGGGTTTCGTGGAAGAAGGACGGAGCGGGGTTCTACTACAGCCGATACGACGAGCCGAGCGGAGACAAGCTAGCGGACGTAAACTACTACAACAAGCTCTTTTATCACCGGTTGGGTGCGGCGCAGGGGGAGGATGTGCTGGTGTACGAGCGGCCGGACGAGAAGGAGTGGGGGTTCACCGGAGGTGTGAGCGAGGACGGGCGGTACCTGATTATCTCGATCCGGCAGGGGACGGAGCCGCGTAACCGTATTTATTACCAGGACTTAGCGGCTGATGCGCCGGAGACGGTGAAGCTGCTGGATGAGTTTGATGCGCGGTACGCGTTCGTGGGTAATGATGGGCCGGTGTTCTGGTTCTATACGAACTTGGATGCGCCGCGCGGGCGGGTGATTTCGATTGATACGCGGCAGCCGGAGCGTGAGCATTGGCGGGAGGTGATACCGCAGGCGGCCGAGACGCTCGAGGGCGTGAACGTGGTGAACGATACGTTCATCGCGTCGTATTTGCAGGATGCGCGGGCGCTGGTGCGGACGTTTGACCTGAACGGCCGGGCGGGGCGAAACGTGGCGCTGCCGGGGATTGGCAGCGTGGGCGGGTTTGGCGGGCGGCGGGACGATACTGAGACGTTTTACGCGTTCACGAGCTTTGATGCGCCGACGACGATCTATCGCTACGAGGTGGCGACGGGGGAGAGCAGCGTCTTTCGGCGGCCGCGGGTGGAGTTCGACCCGGAGCAGTTCGTTACGAAGCAGGTGTTCTACCGGAGCAAGGACGGCACGCGCGTGCCGATGTTCATCACGCACAAGAAGGATTTGAAGCTGGACGGGAACAATCCGACGTACCTGTACGGGTACGGCGGGTTCAATGCGTCGCTGACGCCGAGGTTCTCGGTCAGCCGGGTGATATTGATGGAGCTGGGGTTCGTGCTGGCGACGGCGAACCTGCGCGGCGGGGGGGAGTATGGTCAGGAGTGGCATGACGCGGGCCGGCGGCACAACAAGCAGAATGTGTTTGATGATTTCATTGCGGCGGCGGAGTGGTTGGTCGCGAATGACTATACGCGGCCGGCGAAGCTGGCGATTGCGGGCGGGAGCAACGGCGGGACGCTGGTGGGGGCGTGCGTGAACCAGCGGCCGGATCTGTTCGGGGCGGCGTTGCCGTCCGTGGGGGTGATGGACATGCTGCGGTTCCACAAGTTCACGATTGGGTGGGCGTGGGTGTCGGACTACGGCAGTCCGGACGATCCGGGTGATTTCAAGGTGCTGCACGCTTACAGCCCGCTGCACAACATTCGCAAAGGGACGTGCTATCCGGCGACGCTGGTGACGACGGCGGACCATGATGATCGGGTGGTGCCGGCGCACAGCTTCAAGTACATCGCGACGCTGCAGGCGGCGCAGGGGTGCGCGAACCCGGTGCTGATCCGGATTGAGACGAAGGCGGGGCATGCGGCGGGCAAGCCGACGGCGAAGATTATTGAGGAAGTCGCGGACGAATGGGCGTTCCTGGTGCGGGTGTTGGACGTGGATGCGAGCGGGTTGGCGGAGGTGGTCGAGGTGCGCACTGAGTAGCGGTGGAGGCGATTGTCGCGCTGCTACCGTCGTGGGAGGACTATCATGGCTGTGCTGGTCAGGGTTGGGGCCATTCTGGCCGTGGGCGCGGTGTCGGCGGTGTGTTTGGCGGAGGCGCGGCTCAAGGCGCATGTTGATCCGCGCGTCGAGTTGCTGAGCATTGTCTTTCGGCTGGCGGGCAACCCGGAATACAACATGGCGAACTCGGCGTCGCCGTACGCGGAGCGGGTGGCGGCGCATTTCGGGCGGTTTGGCGAGCACGCGGCGGTGGTGCAGGCGCGGGAGTTGCGGGCGCAGCGTGGGATCAGCTACGACGCGGTGATGAGCCTGGCGGTGCACCTGGCGGACACGCAGGAGTTGGCGGTGAAGGTGCCGCTGGATAAGGCGACGACGCTGGAGCGGCGCTGGCGGCCGGCGGAGGCGGAGGCGTTCGTGGGGAAGCTGCGCAGCTTCGTCGCGGAGACGGGGTTCAACCGCTTCTGCGCGGAGGAGGCCGAACTGTACGAGGCGGCCGGGGCGCGTCTGACGGCCGTGCTGAATGAGCGTGATTACCTCGGTTGGCTCGAACAGTACTTTGGGCAACGGGCGCAGGCCGAGCCTGAGGTGATTGTCGGGTTGCTGAACGGCGGAGGGTGCTACGGCGTGACGGTGCGGACGGCGGATGGGCGCGACGAGATCAAGGCTATCATTGGGGCTTGGAGCTTTGACGAGCAAGGTCGGCCGGTTTTCACCGATGGTGCCTTCGGTGCGACGATCATGCACGAATTCTGCCATGCCTATGTGAATCCGCTGGTGGACAAGTACGAGCGGCTGCTTCAGCCGGCGGGCGAGCGGATCTTCGGGCCGGTGGCGGCAGAGATGCGGCGCATGGCGTATGGGAACTGGAAGACGATGATGTACGAGTCGCTGGTGCGTGCGTGCGTGGTGCGGCACGTGCTGGCGCAGGAGGGTCGGCCGGCCGCCGTCAAGCTGGCGAAGGCTGAGTACGAGCGCGGGTTCAAGTGGATGGGCAAGCTGGTCAAGCTGCTCGAGGAGTACGAGGCGGACCGGGCGCGCTATCCGACGCTGGATGCTTTCATGCCGCGGGTGGTGGTGTTCTTTGACGAGTACGCTGAGAGCTTGGGGCCGGCCAGCGAGCCGGCGCAGGCGGCGGCCGGAGAGGCGCCGCGCGTGGTGGAGATGAACCCGCCCAACGGGGCGACGGACGTTGACCCTGGGCTGACGGCCATTACCGTCCGCTTCGATCGGCGCATGGCGGATCGGTCGTGGTCGGTGTGCGGCGGCGGTGAGCATTTTCCGGAGTTGGCGGGCGAGATTAGCTACGATGCCGACGGCATGGTGCTTACGATTCCGGTGCGGCTGAAGCCGAACTGGGAGTACGAGTTCGCGCTGAATTGTCCGGCGGCGCAGAACTTTGTCAGCGCTGCGGGCGTGCCGCTGGAGCCGGTCAGGGTCAGTTTCAAGACGCGCGGCCGGTAGGGGGGGAGCGGGCGGCGTTGCAGGGGGGTGGCGGAGTGGCGTCCCGGCAGCGCCGGCGAGGAGAGGCTGGCGCTGCGGCGGCCGCTTGGCGTTCAGGGCCGGCGATGGGGGAACTGCCTGGCGGTCGTCGTGCAGGGCGTCACGCTTTGTGGCGGGTCGGTCAGGCAGGTGAACCAGAAGGGCGGCCGTCTTGCGAGGGCCGCCCTCGGGTCGTTGAGAGAAGGAGGAGCAAGGAGAAGGTCTTGTCGCAGCAACCTATCACCCAGTCATACGACTATGCCGGGGTGGGGTTCGGGGTGGGGGAAAGAATTTTGTGGGTCGGCCGGTTGGCGGGTGGGCCCACCGGGGGGGAGAAAGGCGTTTGGGAAACCGGCTGTCGGCCTTTTGAACTGGTTGCCGATTCTGGCGGGCGTGTTATACTCCACGCATGGGTTGGGTTTCGGGGCCGGCTCGGTTAGACTCGGTCCGTGGCCGGGGGCGAGGTATTCGAGGTATTCCAGCTCAACTCCGGGCGGCTGGCGTTGGAGTTATCGGCCGGCCGTGAAGAGGTTTTTATCGGGTCCTGGAGTTCGGCTGACCGCGCTGGTTCGACGCAGGACTGACTTGGCGCCCGGCCTTGTGCGGTGTACGGGTGTCGGCCGCGCGGCTCGCACGCCGGCGGCCGCAGTTCGCGCCAGGCGGATGACTTGCTCGTCCGTTTCGGAGCAGCCGGCCACTGCGGAGCAAATGGGAAGAGGAATAGTGCGGATTGGGGGAACCACCGCACGACGTAGGCGGTTCCAGAACAAGCTGATCGAAGCCGAGACGCCGGCGTGCTGATAGTCGGCGTTGTCCGCCATGATGGCAGGAGAACCTCATGAGCCAGCCGCTATATAACCTGCACAACCACACGCCGTTCTCGGACGGCGCCTATACGATCGATGAGATCGTCGAGGCCCACCTGGACCTGGGTTTCAACATGGCCGGGATCGGCATCTGCGATCATCTGTTCTGTACGCCGTCCTCGCGCGAGGTGAACAGCGAGCGTGACTTCGAGGGTGTCTTCGCCCGGGAAACGCGCGAGTATGTCAAGCAGGTGCGGGCCGCGCGTGAGCGCTGGGCCGGGAAGGTCAAGATCTACTGCGGGGCCGAGGTCAACTGGCAGATGAACAAGGCGATGCTGGCCTGCGTGCGTAACATGCTTGACGGCATCGAGTACCTGATGTTCGAGTACGTTGACTGGGCCGGCCTGACGACGCTGGCCAACCAGGCGCGGCGCTGGCCCTGCCCGGTGGGGCTGGCGCATACGGTGGTGGCCGACCAGTTTCCGTCCACGTC
This sequence comes from uncultured Planctomycetales bacterium, assembly GCA_964647015.1. Taxonomy (GTDB): domain Bacteria; phylum Planctomycetota; class Phycisphaerae; order UBA1845; family Fen-1342; genus JAAYXS01. The sequence continues at coordinate 7,219 of CAZYGM010000049.1, forward strand.
CATGGACCAGGTTGTCCGAACGCTGGCCAACGCCCGCATCTTCTACGAGCTCAGCGCGAAGTTCATTCCGCTGGAGAACCATGACCGCTGGTTCAAGATCGTGCCGAACCACCGCGTGCGTGTGGCCATCGGCGCGGATACTCACGACGATCTGACGGTACTCCGCCACCTGCCGCGCATGCATGAGTACGCCCTGCGCCACGGGCTGGGTGAGAAGCTTTTCGTTCCGCCAGTGCCGGAGGAGAAGCCGGCTGCGGTCGAGAAATGATGGGCCGGCAGGCGGCCAGGCGCGGCCTGAGCTTCCGCGGAGCGCTGGGCAAGCGGCAGGGCGGTGCAGAACCTCGTCCGTACCCGTGAGATTAACCCGCTGGTGTGGGATGCACTGAGCCGTGCATGTGGGGGGTGGACGTTACTCGCGTCCGTAGCGTTTGAGCTTCCAATCGCGGCGGGCCGCCTTCGCCCGCAGCTTGTCTTCGATAGGGGGGGATAGTTGTCGCCATAAGCCGCGCCAGGCGTTCGGGTCCGCGCCGAAGCGGGCGGAGTAGGCCATGAGGAACCGCAGCCAATCCGTACGCGTTAGTCCGGGCAAGGTCTGGAGGCTCACGTGCAATGCGACCAGCGCTCGGGCGCGGGCGTGCCAGCCGGGCCCGCGCGGGGCACGCCGCAAGCCATCCATGTCGATCCACAGCAGGCGGTGTCCCGTGTGGGGTACGACCAGAATATTACTGGCTTTGCAGTCGCGGTGGGCGAAGCCGCGTTCTTCGAGGCCGCGCAGGTGGGCGGCCACCTTTGCGGACAACTCGCGTTTCAGACGCCACCAGGCCGGGCCGGTAGTCGTGTCGCCGGCCTGCCGGAGGTAGCTTTCGAGGTCGATGCCACCGGGGATGGCTTCGGTGATCAGCACGCTGTCCAGCACCCAGGGCCCGATGCGCCGTTCCAGGGCGGCCAGCGGGCGGGCGGCCGGCACGTGGCGGTGCAGCAGGGCGTGGCCCATTCGCCAGCCGCGCAAACTGCGCGAGCGGCCCAGGCTCTGGCTCAGTCGCCGGCGCCAGTCGCGGGCGCGTGGGCGTTTGATTATCACGGGGAGGTTGCCGTCGGGATGCGGCAGCAGTGCCCGCCGAACTATCGCCGAGTGCGAGTCCTTGCAGTCAGTTGCCTGGTCGTCCTGGAACCAGCGTAAGGGATTGGCAAGCTGTGCCCGCCACCAGGCGCGCTCCAGCACGGCCCGCGAGGCGCGCGACTCCGCGCTGGCGTGCTTGGTGCGCAGCAGTACAACGGCGCGCCAGCCGTCGGCGAGGCGCAGTCGGGAGAAATAGCGGCCGTCGCGCTGGGTGCGTCGATCGCGCTGCGCGCCCAGGCGTTCGGCGTGTCCGCGGGCGGCGTGCGCCAGCGCTTGCACCAGGCCGGCGAACGTGAGGCCGAGCGCGCGCCCGTGCGGAAAGGCGTGTTCATACTCGTCGCGCCAGCGCAGATACGCGCGTAGAAACCGCAGGCGATCCGCCAGGCTGCCGTAGCGCCGGAACCATTGATTCAGTTGGGCCAGGTTGCGCACGACGGCGCGATCGCTGATGGGCACGCCCAAGCGGGCGCTGTGCAGATCCACGAAGAGCGCGCGGTAGCGCCCCGCCGCGACCGGCTGCACCAGGATGTTCGCGGCGTGCATGTCCAGGTGTTCGAAGCCGGACTGGTGGGCGCGGGCGATGAGCTCGGCCAGCAGTTCGGCCAGATGATGCGTGTCACGCCGCCGTCGGGCGGCGCTGTCATCGCCGACGACCTGCTGCCAGAATTCGTTGAGGGGGTAGGCCGGCTCGACGGCCTCGGTCACCAGGATGTCGCACGCGCGGCCAGCGCGGCGCAGTTGGCGCGCGCAGGCGGCGGGCGACACCGCAGGAATGCCCGCGCGCAGCGCGAACAAACCGCCTTGCCATTCCGACTCGCACGGCGAGCGGCGCAGCCAGGAGCGCAGGCGGGCGGTCAGGCCCTCCCCGCAGTAATACTTGATGTAATAGGTCCGGCCGGCCAGCGCTGCGCGCCAGACCTCCCGGCTGGCGTTGCGTTTGACGAGTTGCCAGCCCTGTGAGCGCGGATCTTCCCAAGCCGCGCTTGGTACGCGGCTCAGGAGTTGCTCGAAGCCCGCGCGGTAGGTCCACTCCTGGTCGAAGAACGTGCTGCGCTGCTCGGTGGGTACGGGCGGGGGCTCGTCCACACGCGGTGCGCGGCGCGCATCCTCGCCCTGCTGCGCAGGCAGACTTGCCACACTTACATCCAGCTTTGCTGTGTCCATGCACCTGAAACGTGGGTTGTGGACGATAGTGGCCGCGTCCGCCACCGCCGGCGCATTCTACGCGCCGCGCAGGTGTCCGATCAATGCGCCGTTTCGCCGTCCGGTGACGGTCGCACGGCAGCCTCTTGCGCACCGGACCGCAGCCTAACACCGTGCGCACATCGGCAGGGCGCTGCGGCCCTAGCGGTCCGCGGGGAGGCGCTGGTAGCGTGCGTCCGCCTCCACGTAAGTCAGCATCTCATCATCTTCGCCCAGCGTGAGCACTGCGCCAAACGGCCAGAAGTCCTCCTGCACCAGCACGCGCGACCGGCCGTCGACGGGCGGTAGTGGCCGCAGCAGGCGCGTGTAAGTACCCCGACCCAGCGCCAGCGAACCTTCGAACAGGTGCGGCTGCGAGCTGCGGGCAACCTGGGCTTCTGCTATGGACTCAATGGGCTTGCACACGAAAGTCGGCCCCGGCCGAAACGCGCGTCTGTAGGTGCGGCCGTTGCCCAGCTTGATGACGCGCGTGACTTCGGTCGCGTCCGCCGCCCGCTCCTCGCGCACTTCGATTGACAGGCCATCGCCGACGTACGTTCTGAACTCGTACTCGTAAGCCCGGGCGCGCGGGCCGATGTTCCAGGCGGTCTGCTCGTCGAAGCGGTCGGCCACGCGCCGCACCACGTTGCCCTGGTAGCCCAACTCGCCGCGGCGGCCGAGCGGGCGCCGCTCGATGCGCAGCCCTTCCGATCCGCGCAGGGTTTCGCCAGCGAACAGCAGCTTGACCGGGAGGCGACCCCACCAGGAGACCACGCCCTCACGCGTGAGCAGCGCTGCCAGCTCAGCCCCGGCGCGTTGGGCCGCATTCACGTCCGGAACGAGCCTGCTGGGGCGGAAGGTCAGGCCGCGAGCCATCTTTTCGGCCGCCGCCTGCGCAGCCGCGCGGTGCCGCTCGTTGGTATAGATGTAGAAGATGGCGACCTCCGCGGGTGATTTTGACAGGACCCAGGCGGCGTCGATCGCGTGTCGATTGCGCGACGGATCGGGATGGCGGAGGACACTTACTGTGGCGCCGTCGTCGCGTTGCCACTGCTCGATTCGCAGCGCGCCCTCATCCAGCAAGAGCCAGGCATAGGCGGCGAAATCGTGCAACAGGTCGGTCGGCTGACGCCCGCCGGCGAGCCAGGTGCGAAACACGCCGATCGACCAGGCCGGAAAACCACGGTCGGTCCCGCCGATGTAGCAGCCGGCCACCTCGGGAAACGCGGCCAGTCCGGCTTGCCAGTCCGGCTCGAAGGCCGACTCGATGCCGACATGCTCACCGGCCTGCTCCGGCGAGACGCTGAGCTTCTCATCGTCCAGTTGGATCGAGCTGCAGACCTTGTCCACCAGCTTCAGGTCGGCCAGCGTCAATTGGGTCATCGGCGTGTACCGGACGGTAATCACGTCTCCGCCCGGCAGGACGGCCATTCGCAAGACTGATTCGCGCGTGATCTCGTAGCGCCGCCAGCGCCGCCGCTCCAACTGCTGCACCTGGACGCCGTGGAAAGCGCCGATGCGTGCCGGCACGGGCGCGTCCGTCCCGGTGCTCACCATTGCGCGCAACAGATCCGCCGGTGGTTCAAAGGCGCCCTGGCGCGCGAAGCCAAAGCGAATGAGGCGGTCGATGTCCCATTGCTCGCGGCCGGGCGCCCCGCGCCGAACCGGCAGGATGAATGCCTGCGGATCGCGTCGATCGACGTGCCAGCCGCGCGGCGCCCGGGCCCGCAACGGCGTGTCGGGAATCTCGTACTCCTCCCCCAAGGCCAGCTTGCGCTCGACTTGAACGAGCGCCAGCCCGAGCGTGCCGAGTAGCACCACCGCGCTGGCGACGAGCAGCAGGACCGGTCGGCCCGGCCTGGATCCCGAGTACACTTCCGTCATAGGCCACCATCATACGGGCGGACTGCCGTCCTTTGAATGGCCGGCCGCACGAGCCCGCTGATCGAAAAGTCGCCGGCCGCCGCCAGCCGCTGGGCCCGTCGGCGGTTATCATCAGCATTCCGACATCGGCTTAAGCGCCGCTTAGCCACGATAACCAGGTGCCGCACGTGCCACGCCGACCCGCACAATCTGCGCACTTCAAGGCCGGCCGGCCGGTTCGCAATGCAGCGGCTGCCGACGGGGCGTCCGTGGACGGTCTCTTGTCCGCCGCGCTTGCCGCCCGCGCGGGACTGCGGGCCGATCCCCGTACGACCGCCTTCCGCATCGTGCATGGCGCTGGCGACGGTGTGCCGGGCCTAGTCATCGAGCAGCTGGGCGACGTCCTGGTGGCTCAGGTGCACTTGGGGCGGCTGGCGATGGAGGAAGGGGCGGTTCGGGGGCTCTGCCAGGCCGCTGCCCAGCAGCTCGCCGCCCGGGCCGTCTACCGCAAGGTATTTCCGGCCGATCGCAGCGCCACGCGCCCGGACCTGGAGCAGCTTCACCACGACGCGCATCCCTGGATCGGCGAGCCGGTCGAGCCGGAATTCCCCGTGTTGGAAAATGGCTTGCGACTGCTCGTGCGGCCGTACGACGGGTTTGCGACCGGCATTTTCCTGGAACATCGTTTGAATCGCCAGCGCATCCGCGAGTTGGCCCGTGGTCGCCGGGTCCTCAACGCCTTTGCCTACACGTGCGGATTCACGGTCGCCGCAGCGCTGGGTGGTGCCGCCAGCACCGTAAGCGTTGATGTGGCCGGCAAGGCGCTCGATTGGGGGCGCCGTAACCTGGAGGTGAACGGCGTTGCACTGACTGACCACGCGCTGGTCCGTGCCGACGTGTTCGACTACTGCCGCCGGGCGCAGCGGCAGCAACGCACGTTCGACCTGATTATCCTTGATCCGCCCACGCTTGGCCGCACGCGCCGGCCGGCGAGCGTGTTCTCGCTGGCGGAAGACCTGGACCGGCTGGTCGCGGCCGTGCTGCCGCTGCTGGCCGCAGACGGCTTGCTGCTGCTGTGCACGAACCACCGGGGGACCTCGCACCGGCGGCTTGAGGTCGCGGCGCAGGCGGCGGCCGGGCAGGCGGGCCGGTCCGTGGCCGTTGTGGCTCGGCCGAAGCTGCCGGCCGATTTTCCGGGGGATCCGGACTATGCCAAGGCAGTGCTGCTGCGCCTGTAGTGGCCGTGACGCCGCTGGGAGGCTATGCGTGGCGAGCCGGCGTGAGGCGGATTACAGGAAGCGGTCCTTGACGATTTGCCACAGGCCCTGGCCGACGCCGGTCAGGCTTTCACCGGCCACGATGCCCGCGCAGAGCGCCACCCAGTAGCGCTGGCTCCAGCGCGGGCACCAGCGGCCCAGCACTGTCGCCATGACGCCGCCGGCGAGCATCGAGAGCGAATTCCAGGCCGGAATGACCAATCCCAGCCCGAGACTGGCGCAGCTTGGCAAGAACCGGCGCGCCTTGCCAGGCAGCGTGTGCTCGAGAATCGGGAACAACACGCCAACGCCGGCGGCGATGATCATCGCCAGGCCGGTGCCCTCCGGGATGGCACCGAAGCCGGTCTGGAACAACTCCGCGACGGCCTTCCACGCGGCCACGGCGGGCGCGGGCCATTCCGGCGTGAGGAGTTGCTCACTCGGGTTGGGGAACATGAAGAGGTACACGGCCGAGCCGGTCAGTGTGCCCGCCAGTACGCCCAATACCTGCGCCAGCGTCTGCCATTTCGGCGCGGCACCCAGCAGGTGCCCACACTTGAGATCGTGTAGCAGGTCGGCACATTGGCTGGCGGCCCCGCCGGCCACATTCGCGGACATCAGGTTCGTCGCCGCACTTCCCGGCGTCAGCACGCCGAACACAAGCTGCGTGACCTTGCCCATCGTTCCCACCGGGGTGATGCCGGTTTCGCCCGAGACGCGCGCGGCCACGATGGCCAGGACCACCGAGATCAGCACGCCGAAGATCGCCGCCCACCAGAGGATCTGGAAGAAGGAAACCTGAAGCACGACGGACAGCAGCAGCGCGCTCAGCAAGCCCGCGAACAGCCAGCGCGGCGTGACGTCGCCGGCCGCCGAGAGGTCGGACGGCCCCGTCGAGCGGCGTCCGAAGCCCGTGAGGGCGGCGGCCACGGAGCGCCACGAGAAGGCGAAGGAGACCAGCGACGATACCACCATGAGCGTCACGCCCGGGTAGAGCAGCCATTGCAGCATGTCGCGGAAGTTCGGGCTGATGGGGCGGTAACGCGTGCCGGCAACGAGGCGCGTTACGGCGGCCTGGTAGTCGGGATCCGGGTTGACGGCGCGCAGCGTCGCGATCTCGGCCGTGCTGAGGACGCCGTGGGCCTGGAGGGTCTTCGTGTCGTCGTCATACGTGACCCTGCCGGCCAATTCCGCCGGCAGCGTGGCGCCGGAGGGCATGAAAGAGCTGCTGGAACGGGCGTGCAGGCTTTCGACCGCGGCGCGGAACGCGCTCATCTGCGGTGCGGAGCGCGGGTGCTTCGTTTCCCAGGAGTCGGCGGCCTGCAACAGCGCGGCCCGCTGCGTTGCGCTGAGCGGCCCTTGCACGACGAGACGCCGCTGCGCCCGGTTGTAAGTTACCAGCCCGCGGCAGTTGTGCGGGAAGCTGAAGTGCCGGGGGAAATCCGCCAGTGGCGCGCCGATCTGCAACTCCTGCGTAGTTGTGTAGTCGAACCAGGCGGCCAGCGTTTCCGCGGCGGCGTGCAACTCGCCGGTTCCCGCCAGTCGGGCTACGGTCGCCCGGTCAAGTGCTGCGGTGGCGCGCAGCACCTTGCGCTCGGCGTCGTATTCCAACGGCAGCCCCGCGAGCATCTCCACCGCCGGCGCCTCGGCGAGCGGCACGGCCAGCTCCAGTTGTGACCGCACGTACAGTTTCTGGACGGCCTCGCGATAGCGCGCGTCGTCGCTGAGTGCCAGCAAGGCCGCGCGCTGTGCAGCGCTCATGATGCCTTTCCATTCCAGGAGCCGGCGGTCCGCGTTGTAGGTGGCGTGGGCCGCGAGTTCCGGCGAAAGCTCTACGCTGTCCGGCAGCGTGTGCAGGGATTCGGCGACGACCAGTTCCAGCTTGCCTGTGGCAATCAGGCGCGGCGCGCAGACGGCGTAGGCCAGCAGCGCGCCGAGCGCCAGCGACACGCCGGCGCGCAGGCCGATCAGCCCGCCGACGCCGACCATCAGCAGGCTCGGATCCAGCGCGAGGGTCAGTGTTCTGGCGGAGAAGCCGTGTAGCGCGAATGGCAGCCCGAGCGGGCTCACGCCGAAATGCCCGGTGGTCAGCGTGACCGTGGCCGCGGCGAGCGCGGCGGCGCCGAGGGCCAGGACGCGTCTGACGGCTTCGCGCCCGCGCGCGTACATCTCGCGCAGCGTGACGGCGCTGGCGATGCCCATCGGGAAGGGCAGGTTGTTCCACAGCAGCATTTGCCGGCGCAGGAGGACGGCGACCATGATGCCGACCAGCGCGACCGACAGCACCCAGAGCGCCAGGTAATGCCAGGTCAGCGTCGTGCCGGTCATTATCGCCAGAGCGGGAATGGGCGCGATCAGCCCGGCGGAGGCGATTGACGCGCCGGCCGAGCAGGCGGTCTGGTTGATGTTGTTTTCCAGCAATTCCCAGCGCCGCACCCGGCCGCCGCTCAGGCCATGCAGTCCCATCCAGAAGCCGTAGCTCAGTAGCGCCGCCACGATAGACATGTTGATGGACCAGCCGATCAGCAGGCCCACGTAGATGTTGCAGGTCGAGAGGACGGCCGCCAGCACCATGCCCGTCAGTACGGCGCGCAGCGTGAACTGTGGTGTGTGCAGATCGAGCGGCCGCGGCCGCAGTTCGCCGGAGTCCTCGGATTGATCGGGCGGGGGAACCATCGCGTGAAGTGGAGCCGGATTGGACTCGTTGGGCGGCGTACTACTCAACGTGACCTTCTCCTCCGTGAAAAAGTCCGACCCGCCGATGGTTCAATCAGGATGTTACGTGCGTTTGAGAACCGCCGTCAACTGCCGGCAGGCCGCCACCGCGAGGGGTGCCAAGCCCGCGGCTGGCACGGTGACAGCGCAGGGCACCAGCGGCGCGGCCTGTGCCGGGGACGTGTTGACCGGATCATCGTCAGATTGTGCCTACCCCCGCAGCAGCCGACGCGCGACCGAATGCGCACGCATGTTGCGCACGGCGCGGCCGCGTTACGTTCAGAGTCCGGCTGCGGACAGGCTTGCTCTGCCCGGCATCGGCGTGCCGGGACAGCGCAGATGCCGGGGCGGGCCCGGCTCGGTGCGCGTTGGGATGTGCCGCGACCGTCGCGGCCTAATCGCCCGTGAGGTTGTTGAACCCTTCGCCGATCGCGTCGGCGATTACGTCGAAGGCTGAGTCGATTGTATTCTCCAACACGCCGAGTGCGCCTTGTCGCACGTAGGTTCTGAGCACGTCGTTGCAGCCGGCGCTGAGCAGCGCCACCGTCAACATCAGCGCAAGAACTGCACCGCGCACGCATTTCGTGCGGCACACGCCGCGGACCATCTTTGCCAGCCTCGTTGTCGCTTTCATCAGAAGCTCCGGCATCCAATGCACTTGTGGAACGCCCGGGCCGTTCACGGCGGGCACCGGCCGCGTCCGCCGGCCGGACGGTGCAACGCGCGTGCCACGTGGTCGGCGGTTCCCCCGTTGCAATCAGCGGGGTAGAATGCACTGGCGTGGCCGGCGGCGCTTGACGCCACGGTCCGACTCAGATCGACCAGGCGGACCGCGCCGTCCTGCCGCGTTCGCACGGGAGCTACGGGATGCTCGACATTCGCTGGCGCCCCGCGCCGGGTCAGAGAGAGTCACTTGCCGCCGCGCTACAGGCCGTCCTGGCGCGGGCTGGCGCGGCGCGCCCGTACGATGAGCTGGTCAGCCTGTCGGGGTTGGGGTCGCTGACCGTGGCGGTGCCGGGCGAGTGCCTGGGTTGGTGGCCGGCGCACGCCCGGGACGCTGCCCTGGCGGAGACGGCCGCCCTGCTTGGCCTGCGGCTGCGCGAGTTGCACCCACCGGCGGCGGCCGAGCGCTTGGCCGATGCGGCCGAGTTCGTCGTCCACTTCCGCGATAGCTACATGCCGCTGATGCGTGCGGCGCTGGAGCACGAGCAGCCGCTGCTGGCCTGGTGCGGCTGGCCGGCGCCGCTGGAGCGGCACTGGGGCCTGGTCAACGCGTATCGCGGCAACCAGTTCAGCGGCTATACGCTGGGTACTACTGAGCCGGCCCCGCTGATCGGCCCGGCGCTCCAGGTCTATGTGGTCGAGGGGCTCGAAGCCGGGCCGAGTCTGGCGCCGCGGGCGCTGTTCGACCATGCCGCCCGGCTGGCCGTCGCAGGGTTCACCGGCCGGCTGCCGGTGGCCGCGTCGGCCCAAACCGGTCGCCGCGCCTATGAGACCTGGCGGGCGGCGACGGTGCAGCCGGAGGCTTGCCCGCGCTGCGCGGAGCGCTCGTATCGCTGTCAGGCGCGCTTCATTGCGCAGTTGGTGGACGTGCGCGGACAACTGGCGCATTGGCTGCGGGGATTGGCTGCGGAGTTGGCCGGAGCACGGGCGGACGCGGCGGGCGAATGGGCGGCGACCTGTAACCGCGTTGTGCGGCGATTCGAGCATTTCACGAGCGCGGACCACTTGCACGGGCAACTGGCGACCGAAGCCGGACGGGCGGAAGTTGCTGCCGCCATCGATGAGGCCTCGCGGCTGGAGGGCGCCATTTGTCAGCAGTTGGCGCGCGATGCGTGGGATTAGTGGGGGAGCAGCAGGGCGTATGAGCCAGGTTATCAGTGAGGTTGCCCGCCGCCACCTGACGTGGGCGCTCGTTGACGGCGTTG
>CAZYGM010000050.1:0-5517 GCA_964647015.1 uncultured Planctomycetales bacterium
GGGTTCGCTGTGAGCCGCACGTTGGCACCTGGCGGCGCTGCGGAGCAGCGAATTGACGGAGCGCAGGCCGACCGCTAGGATCGGCGGCTGGATTGACGGAGTTGAGGGCGCGGCCGACGGGTGTCGGTTTGCGCGGGGCTGCTGCTCTGTTCTGTGTGGCGCTGCGGCGCCGGCGGCGGCCTTTGAGGCGCAAGCAAGACCCGCGTGAGAACTACTTTCATGCCGATTGCAGACGATGTGCAGCTTGGCGCCGATGTCAAGATCTTTCACCCCCAACTGGTGAACTTGTACGGGTGTCGGGTGGGAGCTGGGACGAAGATCGGGGCCTTTGTCGAGATCCAGAAGAACGCGACGGTCGGCGCGCGGTGCAAGGTATCGTCGCATACGTTCGTCTGTGAGGGGGTCACGATCGAGGACGAGGTCTTCGTTGGGCATGGGGTGATGTTTATCAATGATCGCTATCCGCGGGCGACGGCGGGCGGATCGCTGCAGACCGAGGCGGACTGGGAGGTCATCCCGACGCGCGTCAAGCGTGGAGCCTCGCTTGGGAGCGGGGTCGTGGTCTTGTGCGGGGTTACGATCGGGGCGGACGCTATGATTGGAGCCGGGGCGGTTGTAACGCGCGACGTGCCGGATGGGGCAACGGTAGCCGGAGTGCCGGCCCGCGTGTTGGCGCGGACCAGATGACCGCCACGATGAGAAGCGAGCAATAATCACCCATGGCGCGGGTGAAAGGGCCGCTGAGATGATATCAGTCGCCGGGCAGCGCACTTCACCGAATGTCGGCGAAGACCAGGCGAGCATGGCGGGCACCGGGTCGGCCGTTCTCGGTCTGACTATGCGTGTTGTCGCGTGGGACTTCCGACCCACCCGCAATTGTCTCATCAGCACAGACGCGTGCGGCACCTTCGTTTCCACGGGCAGCGTATCAGGAAGGGACTTGACATGATTGGCATAGGCGTGATCGGTTACGGTTATTGGGGCCCCAACCTGGTGCGGAATTTTGCGACCACGCCGGACGCGCGCATCATCGCCGTCTGCGATCTCGATCAGCAGCGGCGCGATCTGGCAGCGCTGCGGCATCCGGGCATTGAGACTACGGACAATCCGCGCGCCCTGCTTGAGAACCGCGCGGTGGACGCGGTCGCGATTGCCACGCCGGTGGCTTCGCATTTTGAGTTGGCACTGCAGGCGCTGAAGGCGGGCCGCCACGTTCTGGTGGAGAAGCCTCTTACGCAGAGCTCCGAGCAGGGTCAGCGCCTGATCGAGGCGGCCGAGCGGGCCGGCAAGACCCTGATGGTGGATCATACGTTCATCTACACGGGGGCGGTGCGGAAGATACGCGAGTTGATCGAGGGGGGCGAGATCGGCGAGGTGCTGTACTACGACTCGACGCGCGTGAACCTTGGCCTGTTTCAGAGCGACGTGAGCGTGCTTTGGGACCTAGCGGTGCACGATCTGGCGATCATGGATTATCTGATGCCGGAGGAGCCACGGGCGGTTTCGGCCACGGCGATCGCGCACGTGCACGGTCAGCCGGAGAACACGGCGTATCTGACGGTGTTCTACTCGGGCAACCGGATTGCCCACGTGAACGTGAATTGGCTTGCGCCGGTCAAGTTGCGGCAGACGCTCATCGGCGGGGACAAGAAGATGATCGTCTACGACGATCTGGAGCCGAGCGAGAAGATCAAGATCTACGACAAAGGCATCGAGCTGAACGGCGATCTGGAGACGCGGCGGAACATCTACATCAACTATCGGACCGGCGAGATGCGGGCGCCGACGTTTGACCGCGCGGAGGCTCTGGCGGTGGAGGCGAAGCATTTTGTCGAGTGTGTGCAGACGGGCAAGACTCCGCTGACCGACGGACGGGCGGGTTTGCGGGTGGTGCGGATTCTGGAGGCGGCGGCCGGGTCGATCGCGGCGCACGGGCAGATGGTAGAGCTTTAGGGGCAGCGAACAATTCCCCGTGTGAGACACGGTGACATGCGTTTGCGGCGTTGAAGACGACCGGTGGCAGGCGGGCCTTGGCTCGCAGCAGCGGGACGCGGGCCGGCGACAACAGCCATTGGGGCTGGTTCGAGTGCCGCGCATTCTGGCAGGTGGATGACGAGATGAGCGGAAACTCACAGCGCGTCTTGATTACGGGCGGGGCGGGGATGATCGGCTCGCATCTCGTGGAGGCGCTGGCAACCGGCGAACAATGGCGCAGCGTAGGCGAGACGATCGTTGTCGATAATCTCGTTAACGGCAGGCGGGAGAACATCGCCGAGTATCTGGGCGCGCGGATTCGTTTCGAGCGCGTAGATATCCGTGACGACCGACGAATGGCGGAGCTGCTGCGCGGCATCGACGTCCTGTTTCACCTGGCGTGCCTGGGCGTGCGACATTCGATCCATTCGCCGCGCGAGAACCACGAGGTCAACGCCACCGCGACGCTGGAGCTGCTGCGGCTGGCGCGCGAGGCCGGGGTGTCGCGTTTCGTTTACGTGTCCAGCTCGGAGGTTTACGGAACCGCCCGCACCGTGCCGATGACCGAGGAACACCCGACGTTTCCGATGACGGTGTATGGATCGTCGAAGCTGGCGGGCGACTGCTACACGCGGGCTTACTGGGAGACGTACCGTTACCCGACCGTGGTCGTACGCCCGTTCAACGTCTACGGGCCGCGCTGCCATCACGAGGGCGACAGCGGCGAAGTCATTCCGAAGTTCATGCTGCGGGCCATGGCGGGGCGGCCGATGATCGCCTTTGGCGACGGCACGCAACGGCGAGATTTCACCTACGTCGGCGATACCGCCGGCGGCATCTTGACGGCCGGTTGGGCGGCGGATGTGGTCGGCGAAACGCTCAACCTCGGCAGCGGCCACGAAGTGTCCATTAACGAACTGGGTCGCCTCGTCGCGGAGATCGTCGCACGGCCGGATGCGCGGCTGGAACACGGTGCTCCACGACCCGGCGATGTGCTGCGGCTGCTGGCGGACAGTTCGAAGGCTCGGCGGTTGTTCGGCTTCGAGGCGACCACGCCGATGACGGAGGGCCTGCGCAAGCTGCGTGACTGGTACCGGGCCTTGCCGCAAACGCCGGAGGAGCTTCTGCAGCGTGAGCGTGAGCGGAACTGGGAGCCGGTGCAGCGGTGCGATTAACGCCGCCGCGGCGGTAGGGGGGGTGAATCACGGAATACCTGGGCGGTCGGTGGCGTGAAACAAGTCACAGCGGGTCTGGTATCTGAGTCAGCGGCGTACCCGCGCGGGCCGGACACTTGCGCTCGACAAGCCCGCCTTTGCGGTTACGCCTGACGAGCCGGGGATTCGGGATTGTGTCCCCGGCGCCCTCGCCTGACAATCCCGGCATCCGGGCGGAAAGCCGCGGGTGAGACGTTTGCCGCTTCGATAAGCATCGGAGATTGGCTCGGACATGGCGGAGCAAGGGCGCATGATACCGGTTGCGAAGGTTGCGTTCGGGGAGGAAGAGTGCGCGGCGGTGCAGCGGCCGCTGCGGTCCGGCTGGGTGACGCAGGGGCCGGAGGTGGCGGCCTTTGAGCGGGAGTTCGCGGCGGCGGTGGGGGCGCCGCACGCGTGCGCGGTGTCGAGTTGCACGACGGCGTTGCACGTGGCCCTGCTGGCGGTCGGAGTGGGGCCGGGGGACGAGGTGATTACGGTCAGCCATTCCTTCATCGCGACGGCCAATGCCGTGCGGTATTGCGGGGCGACGCCGGTGTTCGTGGACATTGAGCCGGACACGTTCAACATGGACGCGCGGCTGATCGAGGAGGCGATCACGGAGCGGACGCGCGCGATCATGCCGGTCCACCAGATGGGGCTGCCGTGCAATCTGCCGGCGATTCTGGGGATCGCGCGGCGGCATGGCCTGCCGGTGATCGAGGATGCCGCGTGCGCCAGCGGCAGCGAAATTCTCTGGGACGGGCGCTTCGAGCGCATCGGCCGGCCGCACGGGGACGTGGCATGCTTCTCATTCCACCCGCGCAAGATTCTGACCACGGGCGACGGCGGGATGATTACGACATCGAACGCGGAGATTGATGGGCGGGCGCGGCTGCTGCGGCAGCACGGGATGAGCGTGTCGGACAGGGCGCGTCACGCGTCGGCGGGGGTGGTGTTCGAGTCGTACGACGAGCCGGGGTACAATTACCGGATGACGGACATTCAGGCGGCGGTGGGGCGCGTGCAGGTGACCCGGCTGGACGGGCTCGTGCGGCGGCGGCGGGAACTGGCCCGGCGGTACGCGGCACTCTTGCAGGAGATTCCGGGCGTGCGCGCGGCGTTTGAGCCCGAATACGCGCGGCACAACTTTCAGAGCTACTGCGTGCGACTTCCGGCAGGTTGTGACCAGCGGGCGGTGATGCAGTCCATGCTGGATCAGGGTGTGGCGACGCGGCGCGGCGTGATGTGCGCCCATCGCGAGGGGGCGTACCCGCGGGAGACGTGGCGCTGCGCGGGGCGGCGGGCGGGCGGTTGCGACTGCGCGCCGCGGAGCTGCACGCGACTGCCGGAGAGTGAGCGGGCCCAGGATGAAGCCATCATCATCCCCCTCTATCACGACATGACGGCGGGCGAGCAGACGGTCGTGGCGGACGCGTTGCGGCGGGCGGTGGCGGCAGGCGGCGGCCCGCGTTGACGGTCCACCAGCACCACCCTAGGATGATTTCGGAGGCGGCGCGATTGGGTTGCGCCAGCGGTGCGGCAAGAGCGCGGAGAGTGCGATGGTTCCCTTTCTAGACCTGAAGGCCCAGTATCAGTCCATCCAGGAAGAAATCAAGGCGGCGCTGCTGGGCGTCTGTGAGAGCTGTCAGTTCGTGCTGGGCCGCGAGGTCGCCGCGTTCGAGCGTGAGTTCGCGGCCTACTGCCAGACCGCGCATGCCGTCGCCGTGAATTCGGGCACCAGCGCATTACACCTGGCGCTGCTGGCGGCGGACGTCGGGCCGGGCGATGAAGTGATTACGTCGCCGATGACGTTCGTGGCGACGGTGGCGGCGATCCGCTACACGGGGGCGACGCCGGTGTTCGTCGATTGCGATCCGGCCTACTACACGTTGGATCCGACCAGGCTGGAGGCGGCGATCACGAAGCGGACCAAGGCGATCGTGCCGGTGCACCTCTACGGGCAGCCGGCGGACATGGATCCGATCATGGAGATTGCCCGGCGGCACGACCTGACGGTGATCGAGGACGCGGCTCAGTCGCATGGAGCGGAGTACAAGGGCCGGCGGGCGGGCGGCATCGGCCACCTCGGCTGCTTCAGTTTCTATCCCGGCAAGAACCTGGGCGCGTACGGAGAGGGCGGCTGCGTGACCACGAACGACGCGGCGGCCGCGGAGCGCATTGCCATGATGCGCGACTGGGGGCAGAAGAAGAAATACGAGCACGTGCTGCCGGGATACAACTACCGCATGGACGGCTTTCAGGGCGCGGTGCTGCGGGTCAAACTGCGGCACATCGAGAATTGGACCGAGGCCCGGCGGCGCCACGCGGCCCAGTATACGCAGTTGCTGGC
>CAZYGM010000050.1:5617-17196 GCA_964647015.1 uncultured Planctomycetales bacterium
AGAATTGGACCGAGGCCCGGCGGCGCCACGCGGCCCAGTATACGCAGTTGCTGGCCGGTGGCGGCGTTACCCCGCCGGCGACGCGGCCCGACGCGCGCCACGTGTTTCATATCTATGCTATTTGCACGCCGCAGCGCGACCAGCTCCAGGCGGCGCTGGGCGAGCGGGAGATCCAGAGCGGCAAGCACTATCCCGACCCGGTCCATCTGGTACCGATCCATCGCGATTTGGGGTACCAGCCGGGTGATTTTCCGGTGGCCGAACGGGTGGCCGGGGAGGAGCTTTCGCTGCCGATGTATGCCGAGCTGCGCGCGGCGCAGATTGCCGCCGTGGCCGAAGAAGTCATGCGATGCTAGCGTTGGAGTCCGGCCCCGACATTCTGGAGGTTACCCTCCGTGACGGGTCATACCTGATCGACTTCCAGTTCACGGCGGAGGACACCGCGACAATAGCGGCGGCCCTGGAGGCGGTCGGCTTTCGCTGGATTGAGGTCGGGCACGGGCTGGGATTGCACGCCTCCGAGTCCGGCAAGGGCGTGGCCGCCGCGACTGACGCGGAGTACCTGGCGGCCACTTCGGAAGCGCTGCACACGGCGCGGTGGGGCATGTTCTTCATTCCGGGCATCGGGCGGCTGTCGGACCTGGATTTGGCGGTCAGGCACCGGATGTCGTTCGTGCGCGTCGGGGCGGACGCGACCAAGGTCGATCAAGCGCGGCCGGCGATCGCGCGTGCGAAGGAGCTTGGTCTGCTGGTCTCCTACAACGCGATGAAATCCTACGCGGTCACGCCGGCAGAGTTCGGTGCGCTGGCGGCGCGGGTGCGCGACTGGGGCGTGGACGTTTTGTGTCTGGTTGATTCCGCCGGTGGCATGGTACCCAGGGACGTGACGGCGTATTTCCAGGCGGTGCGGGAGGCAACCGACGTGCCGCTGGGGTTTCACGGGCACGACAACCTGTGCCTGGCGGTCGCCAACAGCCTGCGGGCCGTCGAACTGGGCGCGGTACTGGTGGATTCGTCGTTGCACGGCATGGGGCGCTCGGCCGGCAACGCCAAGACGGAGGCGTTGGCGGCGATCCTGAAGAAGAGCGGTTACCTGCCGCAGGTGGATCTGACGGCCGCACTGGACGCGGGGCGCAATCTGATCGGACCGTTAATGCGGAGTCGCGGGTTGGATCCGCTCGCGATCACGGCGGGGTACGCCGGTTTCCACTCGTCGTTTACGCCGAAGGTGCGCGCTCACGCAGCCCGGCACGGCATCGATTCGCGCGACCTGATCGTGCGCTTGTGCGAAGAAGACCAGGTGGATGCGCCGGACGACCTGCTCGAACGGCTCAGTCGCGAGATTGCCGCGTCGAAGCTGCGGCGCAGCATATCGATACCGGCGTTCGGCCGGGCGCGCGGGCGGCGCTTGGGAACGGAAGACGACTTGCCCGCGCTGGTGCGCTCGATACGCACGCACGCGACGAAGGCGGGCCGGTTCGCGACGTTGAATATTGTTCAAAGTGACAAGCCGCTGGAACGTTCCATGGTGTCGGGGAACATCCAGACGACGGTTGCGCACACGGTCGGCTCGGTGACAATCGGCAGCCGGGCCGGCCTGGATACCGCCCTGGCGGCGGCGGACGGGGCGGTGGACGTGGTGCTGCTGGACGCGGATCAGAAGGGCTACATGGCCGAGCCGTGTGACCGGATCGCGCGCGCCACGCTGAATACCAGCCAGTTGCTCACGTATTCCGACGACGCCGTGTGGATCACCGCGGTCGAGAACCAGATAATCCGGCTGCTCGACGAGACGGCATCGCAAGTGTCGATCGTGATCGCGGGCGACCAGCCGCGCGCCCTGCGGCTGGCGTGGCGGCTGCACTTGCGCGGCGCCGTTGTGACGGTGCTTGCGGATCCAGGGAGCGCGGTGCATCTGGAGGCGATGCCCTTCGAGCACCTGGATTGCGCGGCTGCGGGTTGTGCCGAGCGGATCGCCAGGGCCCGGCTGGTGACGGTTTGGCCGCGAGGATCGCCCTGGTTTGGGCTCGAGCAAGCGGCGTGTCTGCAGCAGGGCGCGTACGTGCTTGACGCCGGGATCGGCGCGTTACGGCCGGAGGCTCTGGCCGCGGTCTGGCAGCGGGGGGCGCGGCTGATTCGGGTGAACATCTGGCCGGCGCTGTCCGGCGCTTTGGAGCAGGCGCACGAGTCGGCACGCGTCCTCAAGGAGGCGCTGGGTTGGAGCGAAATGGGCGGCGTGTCGGTGGTGGCAGGCGGCGCGGTCGGCCGGGCGGGAGACGTGATCGTGGACAGTGTGAGCAAGCCCACGCGCGTGATCGGTGTGGCCGATGGACGCGGCGGGGTATTGTTCGATTATGACGAGGCGGGCGCGGCGCGCGTGCGGCGGGTAACGGAGGAGATCAACCGTCGGCTGCTGGCCGCGCGGGAGTGAGAAAGTCAGGGCCGGCATCGTGGGAAGTGCGGCGCTGGTCTGAACGGGATCAGAATGACCGGAAAACGCCTGCTGATTCTGGGGGGCAACCGCTACAACGTTCCGTCGATTCGCGCGGCGCGCGCCGCGGGTTTCCACGCCATCGTCGCGGATCGCAACCCGAATGCCGCGGGCTTCGCCGTTGCCGACCAGAGTTGGGCCATCGATCTGGTAGACGTTGACGGGCTGCAGCGGGCCATAGCTGAGGCCGGTGGAATAGACGGGGTGGTTTCGATGGCGGAGGTGGGGGTGCGGCCGGCGGCGGAGTTGTCGTCCCGATTGGGGTTGGCCTCGATTGCGCGGGAAGCGGCGGCCAACGCGACGAGCAAGGCGGCGATGCGGCGTTGCTGGGTGGAGCTGGGGCGGTTTTCCACCGAGTTCCAGGTTGTCAGCACCGAGGCTGAAGCGCACGCCGCTGCGGACGAGCTCGGCTTCCCGCTGGTGTTCAAGCCGGATCAGAGTTTCGGCGGCTCGCGCGGGGTGCGCATCGTGGAGGGGGCGGAGGAAGTCCCGGATGCCTTCGCATTTGCGGCCGCGGGCGGATTGAAGGGCAGCGCAGTCGTCATCGAGCGGCGCTTGCGCGGCAGTGAGCACAGTTCGGAGGTGTTGATCTGGGAGGGGCGGACGTCGGTTTTGTGCACGAGCCGGAAGGTGAAATCGCCGGAGCCGTACCGCGTCGATCTGAGCGTGCAGTATCCCGCGCCGCTGACGGCGGACCAGGAGGCCTTGACGGCCGAGATGTGCGCGCGGGCGGCGGAGGCGCTGGGATTGACGCAGGGGGTGGCCCACGTCGAGTTCTGCCTGACGCCGGCCGGCCCGGTGTTGATGGAGTTGGGGGCGCGTTGCGGCGGCGGGCATACGCCCGAGATCGCGCGGCACGTCAGCGGGGTGGACGAGTTCGTGGAGTATTGCCGGATGGCGTGCGGGCTGCCGCCGAACGGCTTTCGCCCGACGGTGCGGCGCGGGGCGGACTATCGCTTCGTGATTCTGCCGCCGGGCGAGATCGAGGCGGTGGAGATTCCGGCGGAGCTGCGTGCCGCCCCGGCGTTGCTGGACGTGGGCGTGACGGTCGGGCCTGCGGATCGCGTTCAGCCCTTGCGGACCACGGCAGATCGGGCGGGGTTCATCGTGGCGCTAGGGGCGGATTTGCCGGAGGCGGCGCACATCGCGGACGAGGCTGCCCGGCGGATACGAGTACGATACGTTGACGGTCGTATTGCGCAGCCCTATACTCTCGCCGAGCTTTCAGGCGCCGGAAACTAACGCGAAATATAGGGTTTGCGCGCGATAAGCCGCTGCGGTCCGGCTTACAGGGAGCGGTATGTATGAGCGAAGAGCAACGCCGACAACAGGCCTACAACGAGTTGCATCGCCAGGACGAGCTACGCTTCCCGAAGGAGGATTATCCCGCGTTCTGTGACTGGCTCAACATCCCGCGCGGGGGCGCGGGCCTGCGCTTGCTGGACATCGCCTGCGGGCAGGGCTTCTTTCTGGAGGCTGCTGCCGTGGCGGCGCCGGAGCTGCAGTTGAGCGGCGTGGATTTCTCGTCTGTGGCGCTCGAGCTGGCCGCGCGGCGCGCGCCGCGGGCGGAGTTGCAGCTCGGTTCGGCGTACGAACTGCCGTATCCCGACGAGCAGTTTGATTACTGCGTGAATCTGGGCAGCATGGAGCATTTCGACGCGCCTGAGCGGGCGGTGGGCGAGATGGCCCGCGTGCTCAAGCCGACCGGCAAGGCGATGGTGATCGTGCCGAACCAGTATTACCTCGGCTCGATCTGGCGGGCGCTGGCCTATGGCGAGTCGGAAGAGCAGGGGCAGGAGGGCCTCACGCATTTCCGCACGACGCAGGAATGGAAGCGTCTGTTCCTCGAGAACGGGCTGGACGTGCTCGGTATCCAGGGCTACAACGGCGAGGATCACATTGCGTGGTACTTCAAGCGGCCGGACGGCCGGTTGACGGACGCGGAGCGTCAATGGCGGCTGATGCTCAATACGTTCGTGAAGCCGCTGATTCCGTTGAACCTGTCGCAGTGCTTCGTAGTGTTTCTGAGGCGCCAGATGTAACCTGACCGTGGGAGCGTAAGCTGAGCAGGGGGCTTGAGGCGGCCATGATCATTGATTCGCTTACGCACGTGACGCCCGATGGCCGCTGGTTCAACACGAGTCACGACGCGCGCGAAGCGCGCCTGCTGCGAGAGATGGACGCGGCCGGCGTGGAACGGGCCGTCGTGGTGGCGCTTGCGGGTTTCATTCCGAACGAGTTCGTCTTCGACGTGTGCGCCCGTCATCCCGGGCGGCTCGTCGCGGGGGCCTCGTTCAATCCGGCGGCGCATGCGACGCCGCAGGCCGCCGCGGGTGAGTTCAGGGCGGAGTTGCGTGGCGCGCCGTTTCGTGTGCTCAAGCTCCATCCACGGCTGAACCGTTATGATCCGCTTGATCCGCGCGTGGCGGCGGTGCTGGAGGAACTGGCCGGGTGGCATGAACGCAAGCTCGTGTGGCTCGACACACTGTTCTATCACGCGGGTGGGCGGCTGCGCAAGCCGCCGGTGGATACGGTGCACGAACTGGTGAGCTGTCATCCGGAGTTGACGTTCGTGCTGCTGCACGCGGGCGGGCCGTGGATGCTGCAACTGGCCTGGGCGATTCGCGAGTGCGCCAACGCGTGGTTGGACGTTTCCTTCACGCTGCGGCGCTACCAAGGCAGTTCGGTTGCGACTGATCTGGCGTATCTGCTGCGGACGTTTGACAGGCGCATGACTTCCGGGTCGGATTTCCCGGAGATCGGCATCGGCGAGGCCGTGGCGGATCTCCGCGCACTTGGCGCGGGATTGCCCGATGACAAGACCGCCAATGTCTTGGGACGCAATATGGCCGCCTTGCTGGACAAGGAGTGACCGTGGATCGCGCGGATGGCTTGTACTTCATCGATTGCCAGCGCGACCGGCTGAGGCGGCACAGCCGTGCTGCGGAGAAGCTCGGCCGGGGTCGGCACGGCTACATACCATGCGAATTCGCCGTTACGATCATCAGTGACGAATTGGTTTACGGGCGGCACGTGTTTCAATTACTTGAATGCCGCCTGAAAGGGCCCAAGTGAAAGGCCGCGCGACGGAGTTCGGCTTGCAGGTCAGCGTCGTCATACCTGTGTATAACGAGGAAGCCGGGATTCCGGCCTTGCTTGCGCGGCTGCGCGGCATCGCGGCGAGCACTGCTGACGTTGCCTTCGAATTCATCCTGGTGGATGATCATTCGACCGACGCGACGCCGGAACTGCTAAAGCGTGCCTGCGCTACTACCCCGGAGTTCCAGTATCTGCGCCTGGCGTCGAATAGAGGCAGCCACGTGGCGATACTGGTCGGCCTGGAGCACGCGCGCGGCGACTGCGCGGTGTATCTGGCGGCGGACTTGCAGGATCCGCCGGAGTTGATACCGCGGCTGCTCGCAAGCTGGCGCGCGGGCAATCACATCGTCTGGGCCACACGCCAGGAGCGCCGTGGGGTCCACTGGCTTGAGCGCGGGGCCGCCAGTGTCTATTACTGGCTGCTCGCTCACGTGGGCAAGGTCAAGATGCCACCGCGCGGCTCGGATTTCGCGCTGCTGGACCGCAAGGTGATCGACGCGTTGCTGGCATCCGTGGGGGCCAACGCCAGCCTGGGGGGGGAGATCGTGCGGCTGGGGTTCTGCCAGGACCAGGTGCCGTACGTGAAAGAGGCCCGCGTTCACGGCGTCTCGAAGTGGACGATTGAGCGCAAGCTGCGCGCCTTTGCCGATGCGTTCGTGTCGTTCTCATACGTGCCGCTACGGTTCATGTCCTACCTGGGAATGGCCTGCAGCGTTTTGGGGTTCCTGTACGCCCTGATCATCGTGGTCCTGCGGCTGGCCGCGGCGCAGCCGATCCAGGGCTGGGCGTCGACGATGGTCGTCGTGCTGCTGCTGGGCGGGGTGCAGATGACGATGCTGGGCGTGCTGGGCGAGTATCTGTGGCGGACGCTGGAGGCGGCCCGCCGGCGGCCGCAGTACTTCATCGAGGATTCCCTGCGTATCGATCGTGACCGTCCGGTGCGGCGCGCGCCTGGCGCGGCGGACAAAGCCGGCGTCGGCGCAGCCCCGACAGGCCGGCGCGAGGAACGGGAGACGGTGTCGCAAGATGGCGTCTGAAGCTCGCAGGTCTCGTTACTACATGAGCATCGTCGGACTGGCGCTCGGCGGCGGGCTGCTCTGGCTGGTTCTGCAACGCTTTGATATCTACGCCGCATGGCGGCAGGTGGCGGCGACCACGCCGCACTGCCTGCTGTTGCCGCTGCTGATCTCGCTTGCGACTCTGCCCCTGCGGCCGTGGCGCTGGCAGTTGATGTTCTCGGGCGCGCAGCGCCCCGGCTTCTGGGTTGCCGGGCGCGCCTTCTACATCAGTTTGCTGGCGAATAACCTCCTGCCGGCCCGGGGCGGCGACGTTCTGCGGTGCTTCCTCGTTTCGGGCGATCCTTCGCTGCACAGTGCCGGTCGGGTGCTCGGGACGCTGGGGGTGGAGAAGGCTCTGGACGGCATCGCGCTGCTTTCGGTGGTGGGGCTGTCGTTTTTCTTCCTGGACCCGGCGCCCGGGCTGGAGCGGCTGGCCGTGATATCCGGCCTGTTGTTGGGCGTCGGCGTGCTGCTGCTGGTGTTCCTGCATCGTCGCCCGGAAGTCTGTCAGAGGATTGCGCGCGCGGTGTGTGGATTCGTTCGGCTGCCCGCGCTTGGCGCCGGGCTTGAATCGTTGTTCGCGAGTCTGGCCGAGGGTCTGAGCGCTATCCGTTCCTTGCGCAGGATGGCACTGCTGATGGTGTTAACTGCGGGGCTCTGGGCTCTGGAAGGCGCGCTGGTGTGGTCCCTGGCGGTTGCGCTGGGCGTGCCGCTTTCGCTGGCGGGTGGAACGTTGGTGGTGGCGGTATTAGGCTTGGGCATGATGGCCCCGGCTGCCCCGGGGTTCGTTGGCACTTACGAGTTCTTCGCGACAGCTGCCTTGATCACGCTTGGCGCCCCCCGTGACAGCGCCCTCGGGCTGACGCTGATGATGCATGCGTGGTTTCTTCTAATGACGACGGGCGTTGGCTTGCTCGCTTTAGCGGGCAGCGGGATTGGCTGGTCGAACGTCCTGGCCGCGCGGGCTACTGCCCGCGGCGCGCCGGCGCCGTGACGGTCGGTCGGGAGCAATCATGATGGCGCAGCGAAGCACGGGGATCTACAGCCTGCTGTCCTCGGCCAGGGTCTACCAGCGGCTGCAGAACTTCCTGGCCCGGCCGTCCAGCCGGGAAGTGTTCGCGCGCGAGTACATCCGGGCGCAGGTTGGCGAGCGCGTGTTGGACATCGGCTGCGGCACCGCCCACGTGCTCGAAACGCTACCCGACGTCCAGTACTTCGGTTTCGATCCGAACGAGAAGTACATCGCCCGCGCCCGGGAGCGGTTTGGGCAGCGCGGTTTCTTCTGGGCGGATCGGGTGGACCAGGCGACGCTAGCGCGAGTTCCGCCCTGCGACCTCGTGCTGGCGATCGGCGTGCTGCATCACCTGGACGACGACGAGGCGGCGCGCTTGTTCACGCTGGCCCACACCGCGCTGCGCGCCGGCGGGCGACTTGTGACGTGGGATCCGGGTTACACGGACGACCAGTCGCGGCTCGCGCGGCTGTTGATCGGGCTCGATCGTGGTCGCAGCGTGCGTTGGCCGGAAGGCTATCAAACGCTCGCGGCGCGCGCGTTTCCGCAAGTCCGCGTTTCGGTCCGCCACGACATGTTGTTGATCCCCTGGACGCACATTATCCTGGAATGCGAACGGTGATCTTAGACGAACGGGCGTGCGGCGCGACGCGGTCGTCTCTGCATTCTGCCCGCGGCACTGCGGGCGACACCCGATTATGAGGAGCACGGAAGAACATGGATGCTCAGGAGGCCCGGGGCACGGTCGCGCCGCTTGGTGGTTTCGAGTCGCAGCGTGCACGATCGTCGGTGCAGCGCTGGGAGATCGTTCTGTTGGCGGCCGCGGTTTTCGTCGCCCTGGGCATCCGGCTTTACTTCTACACCGGCCTGATCGCAAGTGACGATCTTAGCCACTGCCATGCGTCGTACAGGATTATGTCGCCGGAGGTGATCCGGGCTGATCACATTCCGTTGGCGCCCGAGACCATCGACGCCTTCCAGGGCAGGCTAAGGGGCAGCGCGAATGTTCGGCGGCTGGGCGTAAACGTGCCGCTGGCCTTGTCGATGCGGCTGTTCGGCGTTCACGAGTGGTCGATCGCGCTCGTGCCGCTGACGTTCAGTCTGGCCGGTGTTCTGGTCGTTTTTGCGTTGGGTCGTACGTTGGCCGGGCCTGGTGGAGGGGCGTTGGCGGCGTGGCTGTGGGCGTGCGTGCCGATCGACGCCTACATGGCGACTGTGTGCCTGCAGGACAACATCTTCGCAACCGTGTACGCGGTGTTCCTGTTGTTCCTGATCCGGTCGGAGCAGGCCGCAAAGCGGCGCTGGCTGTGGGCGCTGGCGGCGGGCGCGACGCTCGGATACATGCAGTACGTGAAAGAAGTCGGCTGGATGATGTTCGGCCCGCTCGGGCTCTGGGCGGTCTATTCCACCTGGGCCCGGCGACGCGTGGATTGGCGAGTAGTCTCCATCTTCTGCGGCTTCCTGCTGGTTCAGGTTATCATCGGCTGCTTCTACTGGTGGGCAATCGGCGATTTCCTCTTCTACTGGCGGCTGACGCTGCGCCGGTTGTTCGACGTGTATGGCACGCGTACCCCGACCTATCCGTATCCTCAGGTTTTTCATCAGGCGTATAAGTATTTGTGTCAGCAATGGGTATTGGGCTACGCCGTGCTCGCGTTCCCGGTTTTTGTCGTCGCGGCGCTGTGGAGCCGGCGCACGCCCGCCCGCGTGCTGCTGTTGCTCTTGCTTGCGACACAGACGTTCATCTGGTTGGAAGCGACCAAATGGATGAACTGGACGCAGCGTTACTCGCTGCAACTATCCACGCTCTTCATAGTCTTCACGGTCGCGGGCGTGCAAGCGCTGCTTTCCTGGCTGCCGCGGCGCTGGGCACGTGGGATGGCGGTCGCCGTCGGGCTGGCTTTGCTCGCGGCCACCGCGGCTGCACTGCGGCCGGAATGGCAGCAGCACGGGCGTTTTCGCGGGGAGGTCATTCGCCGCGCGTACGATTACGTAATGGCCGCCGCTGGAGAGCAGGACACGATCTACTTCGACATAAGCCACCATGTGCCGTTCTATACCAAGCGGATGTTCGAAACGCTGAACGGTTTTGAGCGCATCAAGGGCGGCATTGGAACGCTTGAAGAAGCCCGCGCTGCCGAAACCGGCTGGGTGGTGGTCAGCCATCTGGAACAAGGCCACATGCATCGGCGGCCGGATGCGCCGGATCCGACGCCGCCGCCGAACTGGATTGAGGTCTTCCGGGCTGAGAATCGCGGCGGCAACTACTACGCTCGCGTCTTCAAGATTCTGCCGGAAGCCCCTCCCCACCCACTGAAGATCATCGACCGGCCGACGTTCCCAGCCGAACCGCAGGATGTCTCCGCGTTCGAGTTCCACCCGGTCTCGTTCGCCGACGATCTCAGCCAGTATTTGAGTCGCTGGAAGCGGGACAGCTTGCAGGTCGAACTGGAGCGCTTGGATGAGGGGTTGCGGTGCGAGATCACAGGCGATCCCGACAGCCAGGAGAGTCAGTATGGCGGCGTGCGGTTCGACGTGGCCGGCCTTCAAGCCCTGCGCCTGAGCTTGAGCCTGACGAATCCGGAGAACGTCTGCAATCTGTACGTTTACGCTTACGGACGCAAGCGCGAGCAACTGATGCGCTGGCACTGGAGCATCAATCCGCGCCAGCGCATGGAGAAATTTCCCGATCCGCTGGTCTTTGTGCCGGGCCAGCCGACGGGTTATTTCCGCCTCACCAGCAAGATTCCGCCGGCGGAGGTTCGGACGATCGAAGTTTTCATTCGCATTGAGCCGGGCACACGTGCGGGCTTCGTTCTGCACCGGGCCGAGGCGGCGCAGTACTTCGGGCCTCCCGGCGCGGCGGACACGTTCGATTTCACCCCCGTCGATCTCACGGATGTCCCCGCCGCCGACCGGCGGAGCACCCGCGTCGGTGCCAGCAAATCTGTTGATCTGGAGCCGGTCGCCGGTGGCGGCATCCGCTGTTACGTCCAGGGCGATCCGGCATCGCTCGAGCACCAATTCGGCGGGGTCATGTTCGGCGTGGACGGGATCGGCGCCCTGCGGTTGGCCGTCAGCCTGATTGATCCGCAGAGTATCGTCGGGTTATGGGTGGATGGCTGCGATGAGCGGGACAGGCGCATCGTGCGCTGGGAATGGCGGCTCGACGAGGCACGGCGCGTCCCGGAAGGACCGATGACGCACATACTTGTCCCGGGGGAATCCACCGCGTTCTTTGCGGCTGCCGAAGCCGGCGACGGCAACGCCGTCCGCACGGTTCACGTGTTCCTGCGGCTCGTGCCGGGCACCGCAGCCGGATTCGTTCTGCACTCCGCGGAGACGGCGTCGCACCTCGCGCCTGCGCGGCCATGACCCGCTGCGCACGAGCGCCAATGCTCCCCAAATCCGCTGCCCAATCGGCCGAACTGCCGCGCTCACAGGCTCGTAGTGCCGGCACACCCGCGCCTTGCAGCGCATAAGAAGGCCGCGCCTCGGCTGCTATAGCCGAAGCGCGGCCTGTCGATCTCCTAGCACCCACCGCCGCAAACGCCATTAGCGCTCACGACCGTGGTGCAACGATGCCTAGCGCCGGCGAAAGGCCAGACCGGCAAGCGCCAGCAGAACCAGCGTGGCCGGCTCGGGAACAACGACGATTTCGCCGCCAAAGTACTGGACGGTCGCGAACATGCCAACGCCCGTAAGCGCAAAGCCCTCGGTCAGATCGTCGGGATAGTCATCGCCGAAGTCGACCACCGTCAGGCCGAGGCCCAGCAGCGGGAACGTCATCGTTCCCAACAGGACATCGGGGCCCCAGACGGCCAGGGGTGGCATGGCCAACCCGCCAATGCCGTCACCGTCGAAGCCGACGAACGGCAGGAACGGCGCCGCCGGCGTGAACACGGGCGCGCCAACGCTC
>CAZYGM010000051.1:0-16701 GCA_964647015.1 uncultured Planctomycetales bacterium
TTGTGCCCGTGATGGGCATCATGGCCGCCTTCGTCTTCGCCGGGCAGATGGTTAACTTTCCCGTAGCCGTCGGCACGACCGGGCATCTCCTCGGCGGGGTGCTGGCCGCCGTGCTCCTGGGTCCCTGGGCCGCCAGTCTTGTGCTCGCGACTGTCGTGTTCTTCCAGGCTCTGCTGGGCGACGGCGGCCTGACCGCGCTCGGCCCGAACATCTTCAACATGGGCGTGATCGGCACGTTCTTTGGCTACTACATCTACCGTGCCGCCCTGGCCGGCGCCGTCCACAAGCCCGCCCGCATTGTCGCCGCCACCTTCTTCGCCGCCTGGAGCGCCGTCGTCCTCGCCAGCATCGTCGTGAGCCTGCAACTGGCCGCCTCCGGCACCGCCGCCTTGCGTCACGTGCTGCTGCCGCTCGTCGGCGTGCACGCCCTCATCGGCGTCGGCGAGGCCATCATAACGGCCTTCGTCATTGCTTTTGTCCTGAAGACACGGCCCGAGCTGATCTATGACCGCCGCCCCGGACCCGAGCAGCCGCGACCCGGCCGCGCCACCGTCGCGTTCGGCCTGTCTGCCGCCCTGTGCGTCGCCCTGTTCCTCTCGCTTCTGCCAAGCCTTTGGGACTATCCCGACGGACTCGAGTATATCGGCGCCGAGCACGGCTTCGTGGCCGAAGAGCCGCTTCTGGCCGAAGACGGCGCCCTCCTCACGCTCCCGGCTTATCCCCTCGGTGTACGCCTGGGAACCGTCGCCGATCGCGTTACGGCGATCCACGAATACGAATTGCTCTCCGCCGGCGTGGCGCCCGGCGACATCATCGAGAGCATCGCCGGCCAACCAATAGTCACGCTCGCCGACGCTGAGGCCGCCCTGGAGAGCGCCGCCGGCCAGCCGCTTCAGGTGACTATTCGCCGCGCGGGCCAATCCCGCGACCTGACGCTGCCGCCCGTCAACACGACGCTCGCGGGAGCGAGCGAGCCGATGGTTGCGTTGCTGCCGGACTACGCCGTCCCCGGCATAGACGGCCCTATCAGCACCAGCCTGGCCGGCGCGATCGGCACGATCGTCATGTTTCTGGCGTCCTTGGCCGTCGGGCGACTCCTGGTGCGTCCCGGCCGGCTGGCCCGCGTGCTCGCCCAGCAGTCCGCGTCGTCCGATCACAACTCGACGTAGCCCCTGTGCATGAGAAGACGCTGATCCTGACTGAGACGCCGCCCGCGCTCCTGGAACGCCTGGAGCCGCGCGTCAAGCTCATTTGCGTGGCGGTCTGGGCCCTCTGCATCGTCACCGCCCCGCCGCAGCGCTGGCCGCTACTTGTGGCTAACGTCGCGATTCTCGCCCTGCTGCTGGCCACCAACCGTCGACTCATCGGCCGCTTCGTCCGGCGATTGCTGCCCGCGCTGCCGGCCATTCTGGGAATCTGCCTCTTCCTGCCATTCCTGCAACCCGGCGAAGCCGTCTGGAAGATGGGTTTCCTGACCATTACGCGCCCGGGTCTGGAGACTGCCGCCCAGGTCGGCTCAGTGGCCGCACTGTGCCTGGTCGCCGTTGCCCTGCTCTGGGCCAGCACACGCCGGGATCAACTGCTCGTCGGGCTGCGTGGCGTCGGCTTGTCGGCGATCTTCGTGGGCATGCTGGCCTTCATGCTGCGTTACTTGGATGTGCTGCGCCCGGAACTGCACCGGCTCACGGACGCCCGCGCCGCCCGCACGATCGGCCCGCGCGGCCCCGGCCGGCTGCGCAGCGGCGCTCACATCATCGGCGCCCTGTTCCTCCGCGCGCACGACCGGGCTGAGCAGGTCGCGGACGCTATGGCCGCCCGCGGCTACACTGGCGAACTGCGCGGCCTGCACACCCCTCACTTCCACCGGCGCGACATTCTGGCCGGTGTCGTCTTCTGCGGCATCGTCGTTGCCGGCCGCGTGCTACTGGGAGCCTGAGATGCCGCCGACTGCCGATCTGAGCCAGCCGCCTGCCGTTCGAATCGTAGGCCTGCGGCATCGCTATCCCGACGGGCAGGACGCCCTCGGCGGCGTTGACCTGCAGATCGAGGTCGGCGAACGAGTTGCCATCATCGGGCCAAACGGCGCCGGCAAGAGCACGTTGCTGCGTCATTTCAACGGCCTGCTGCGCGCGACCGCCGGCCGGCTGTGGATCATGGGTCAAGAGGTCATCCCTGCCAATTTCGCCGCTGTTCGCCGGTTGGTCGGCTTCGTCTTCCAGGATCCCAATGACCAGCTCTTCTCGCCAACTGTGGCGGAGGATGTCGCGTTCGGGCCGCTGCACCTGGGCCTGCCGCTGGCCGATGTCGCCGCCCGCGTCCAAGGCGCCCTGGCACAGGTCGGCCTGCCCGGCTTTGAGCAGCGCGTACCGCAACGCCTCTCCAGCGGCGAGAAACGCCTCGTCGCCCTCGCCACCGTGCTCAGCTATGATCCCCAACTGCTGGTCCTGGACGAGCCCGGCACCGCCCTCGACCCGCGCAACCGCCGCCGGCTTATCAGCCTGCTCGGTGCGCTCTCGAATACTCTCATCGTCGCCACGCACGATCTGGACCTGGCTTGGGAGACCTGCGACCGCGCGGTGGTTCTTCACGCTGGCAAGATCGCCCACGACGGCCCGGCCCGAGAGATTCTCGCCGACGCCGACTTGCTGGAGCGCGCCGGTCTGGAACTGCCCTTGCGTCTGCAGGGCGGTGCTCGAGGGGCTTCGCGGCAACCGTAGGGTGGCGAGGCTGACGTTCGGCCGCAAGACGCGACGGGTAGTTCGGGGTTGGCCGCTGGAGCACGGTTTCGCGGCGTGTTCGGCGTTGGACACCGGCCGCCGACGGTAGTTCTGCGGCCGGCTGTCGGCGCCGCCGCCGTTTTTGCAGCAAGATGCTAGAACTCGAAGTCCTGGTCGGTCAGGCCGGGATTGGGCTCGATGTCCTTGAAGACGTAGCGGCCGAGTAGTTCCGCCCCGTCCGGATCAGCAAATGACTCCACGGCAACAGGCAGCAACCACTCCTGGTCGAGATGCATGATCAGCAGCGCGTCGGGGAAGCGGCCGCCTTCACCGCCGTAGGGCAAGTGCCGCTCGATGACATAGGTCGGGCGGCCGCCGACCTCGCCGGTGCCGCGCAGGCGCACGTCGAGCAAGCCGGCGTCGCGGGCGCGCTCGTTGTATTGCTGGAATAACTCGAACACCGCGCCAAAGCTGCACTCGTCAATGGTGCGACGGCTGACGGAGCGGGCCCGCTCACCCTTGATGGGCATCAGGATGTTCTTGACGAAGAGGTTGATCACGGCGCCGGCGGGCTCGACGCGGGCCAACTCGTTGCCCTTCTCGTCGACATAGGCTGGGTCGTCGGCGCGGTACAGGGCCCGTTTGACCTGTGACGGGTTCTCCCGCCAGATCATATAGATGGCTTCTGGCGACTTACGAAAACGCACCTCAACCCGCTCGACGGGCGAAAGCACGCCCGCGATGCGCTCTTGCTTGAGTAGTGTGCAGCGATAGTCCTGTAACTCACGTTGCCAACGTTCGTAGCCCAGGCGTACCAAGGCGAGCGGGTCGCGCTGCCCCAGCGCCAGGAGGGAATCAGAAGAGGTGGCCGGTTCGAGGACCCTGCCGCGCAGTGGCGTGGTCATACTGGTGAACGCCAGCGGCACGACAACCGCCTGGGAACGATCGGGGGTCAGGATCGAGGAGATCCAGACGACGAACGGCGCGACCGCCAGGAAGGCGGCGACACCATAGAGTAATCCGCGACGAGCAGACTTCACCTGTGGCTCCGGGACTCTGGTGGCTCTCTGACCAAGCGGTCACCAGATAAAGGCATCGTCACCTTCAACGCCCGCAATTCAGGCCCACCCCGCCGGACCGCGCTGCGACGACGAGGGAATTCTAGCACCTTATACTTGGCCGGCAAGCGGCGGATGCGGCGACGGGCTGGATTATGGGGCCTGGAGTCGCGCCGCGTCTTCTGCCCAATGGCGCAGGAACTGGGCCAGTTCAGACTCGTCCGGCTCGAATTCCAGCGTGTGGGCCGCGGCGGGAAACTCAATCACCTCCGGCGGTTGCGCGGCGACACGCCGAATCCACGCGATTGTCGGCTCGTTGCGAATGATCCTGTCGCGGCCGGCCAACAGCAGCGCGGCGGGCGCAGAAAGTGACTGCGCCGGCGCCTTCTGGAGAACGGCATCCAGGCGCCGGGAGTGCCAGAGGAACCGCGCGGTCACGTGGGTGAGCTTCAGCGGATCGGTGTGGATGAACTCGCGGCCGGCGGGGTTGTCCGTGAACAGGGCGGGATCATCCAGGGGTATTGGGAAGGGGGTATGCGGCCGGAAGAGGAGTGCCAGTCCGACGCGGAGCTTGGCGGCCGGCGGCAGGTCAACAGCCGGGAACAGGCCGGGCGCTATCAACAGCAGGCGCGCCACGCGCTCGGGGCGGCGCAGGGCCCAGGCCGCCGCCAGCTTCCCGCCCCAACTCACGCCAACGAGGGCGAACCGACTAACGCCGAACTCCCGCCGAACCCAGGCGCAATAGTCGTCAATATCATCCAGCCAGCGATCTGCGGACGCCGTATCGCCCCGGGCGTCCTGATTGCGGCCGCTGCCGCGCCGATCAGCCATGAGCACAAGGTCTCCGCTCACGTCGGCCAGAGTGGCGGCGGACCATGCGAACCAGCCGCCATGCGACTGGATACCATGCAGGTAGAGGTAGGCGAGGGGGGGCGGCGCCCGGCGGGGGCGCCAGAGCCGCACGTGGGCGCGGTAGCCGTCGCTCAACGTCAGCGAAGTGGTCTCGAAGGGGATCGTCGGCGGCCGCATATGCCCGCATCATAGCTCGTGCTGGGCGACCAGGCAGAATTGCCGGTCGTGCAACACTCGAACGGCGGGGATGAGGCTGTCGACCTGGATGGCCAGGCACGGCTTGTTGCGCTCGGTGGCCCAGACGGTATAGGCGTAGTTGATGTTGACCTCGCTAGAGATCAACGCGGCACAGATCGTCATGATGCCGCGTTTGCCGGGCGGCAACTCGACCACCAGAACCTCGCTCTGCGAAACCGGCAGGTTGGCGTGGCGGCACAGTTCAAGGGCGGCGTCGGGGTCATTGACCAGCATACGGAGCAGGGCGCAGTCCACCTTGCCTTCGACGGAGAGACCGAGGATGCGGATTGGCTGGCGCTCGAACAGCCGCGTGATGCGCAGCAGTTGACCAACGCGGTTCTCAAGGAAGACATTGAGCTGTCGGCAGCCCTCGAAACCAGCCCCCTCGGCCGTCTCCAGAGGCTCCACGTTCATGTGTTCCCCAGGTACCTATCGCGGCAAAATCGGACTGGCACGCAGAAGTGTCCGTAGGTTAGCCTTAGGTACTGCGGCTGTACAGAACAAAATGGTGATTTCGGAGTTTGCGGAGTTCGGATGCCGAGCGGGCTGGCGCAGATAACGTTTTCGCAGCCGGCCTTGCTGCTGGGGCTGGCGGTGGTCGTCCTGCCGGTGCTAATACACCTCCTGCTGCGGCCGCGGCCGCGGCTCATACGGTTTCCGGCGCTGGGCCTGCTGCAGCGCGTGCTGGTGACGGGGCAGCGAGCTAATCGGCTGCGCAATCTGGCGCTCATGGCGGTGCGCGCCGGGCTGCTGGGGGCCGTGGCGCTGCTGCTGGCGGTGCCGACGTGCCGCCCTGCGGGTGATCGGCAGTTCATTGAACCCGGCCGGCCGACGGCGTGTGTTGTTATCCTGGATGACTCCGCCAGCATGGGATATCAGCGCGACGAGGCGGTGACAGACTTCGAGTTGTGTCGCGCGCAAGCGCTGGATTTCGTGGCCCGGCTGCCGGGCTGGCCGGTGGGGTCGGTCGTGGCGGTGGTGGGGTTGCGCGCCGGCGCGCCAGTGGGAGAGTTCACGGCGGACGCCGACGCGGCGGCGGCCCACTTGCGCGCGGCGGCCGTGACACCGCCACACACGCAGCCCCTTGACCTGGCACTTCAGCAGGCGGGTGAGTTGCTGCGCTCGGCCGCGCAGCCCAACAAGCGCATCGTGGTGTTCACCGACGGCGCCGCCCACGCCTGGGAGAACGTGTCGCCGATCGCTCTGGCCGGGATTGAGGATCCGGCCGTGCGCGTCGTGACGCCGCCGGCTTCCGTACGCAGCAACCTGGGCCTGCTGGCGGCTACGGGGCCGGCGCGCCTGCACGTGGCAACCAGCCCGGTGCCGATTCGTGCCACGGTGGCGGCCGAGGGGCTGGACGGCCGATGCTGGGTGGTGGTCCGGCAGGGCGAGCGCACACTGGTGCGTGACGGCCCGCTCGATATTCCGGCCGGCACTACGCGCGAAGTCGCGCTGCACATACCGGCGCTGCCGCCCGGCGTGCACACCGTCACGGTTGAGGTCGAGCCTGATGACCGGCTGGATTTCGACCAGCGGCGACACGTGGTCTTTCAGACGGCCGAACCTTCGGTGGTTTGGTTGGTGGCGCCGACGGCCGAAGTGACAGACGATCTGTCGGTACTGATTCTGCACAACCTGTTGGCGCCGGCCGCGCTGACGGCCGGGCAGCAGCGCGTCCGACTTGAGTTGGTAGCGGGCGGCGCTGTTCCGAATCCGGGGGCGGCGGAGGGGGGCGCGCCGCCGCTGCTGATCGTTGTAATGTCGAATGTGGCTCTGGAGGCCCGGCTGCTGGCCGCGATATCGGAGCACGTCGACAGCGGGGCCACGCTGGTGCTGGTGCCGGGGTCCGCCCGGGGCGCACACGATTGGCCGGAGCTACGCCAGCGGTTTGCGCGTCAACCGCCCGTTCTGGATGAAATGCCGGCCGTGAGCGTGCTGCAATGGGAGCCCACGTCGCCGTTCCACGACGATGACGAACTGGCCGAGCTGACGCGCTGCGCGGTTCGGCAACGGCTGCTGCTGGCTGACCTGGCGGAAGGGGTGCGTGTTGAGGCGCGGTATGCGGACGGTGAGCCGGCGCTGCTGGCGCGGAGCAGCGGGCGCGGGTTGGCGCTACTGTTGACGACGGCTCCGGATCCGGTGTGGAGCGATCTGGGCATACGTGCGGCGGGGCTGCTGACCTGGCTGCATCGCCTGGTTGACGAAGGGCGCGGGCTACCGACGCGTGCAGCCGGCTTTGCCCTGGGGGAGACGACGCGGCAGCGCTTCGCGGTGTTCCCGGCGAGCGGTTGGGTGCGGGTGATCGCGCCGGGTGAGGCTGAAGGGCCGCCGGCCTGGACACGGCTGGCGGAGGGTGAGCCGGTGAATCCCTGGCCGACGGACGAAGTGGGGGTGTACACGTTGCTGGCCTCTGAAGGTGGGGAGCGGTCGGCTGCTTACGTGGTTAATCAGTCGCCGGCGGAGTCGCGTCTGGCGCGGGCCGGGGTGGCAGAACTGCGGCGGGCGCTGCGTGTGGCGCGCGTGGAGGTGGATGCGTCAAAGGACTGGGCGGGGGAGTCGCCGCTGTCGCTGTGGGGGCGTCTTTCGGCCGGCAGTGACCTGCGTGTGCCGCTGAGTGTGGTTGTGGTGCTGGCATGCGTTCTGGAGTTATGGCTGGCGCGGCCGCGGCGCAAAAACCAGGTCCCGTGACGGCGTGACCCGCGCACGGGACCTTGAAGGGGGACACGACAGCTTCCACCTCAATTGTTGCAAGCTTTTGCTCAAGTCTGCGCGCCTTTCTGACGACGATCAGCAGTTGGGCCGGCCGGCCTGGGGGTGGTCCGATAGCAACCAGCTTGCAATCCCCGGTGGGGCTTCTATCATCGCGGCATGGACCGCATAACCACACGGTTTTTCTTGGCGCGGCGCGCTGGCCACTTGGTGCTGCGCTGTGATTTAGGGACCGTGCGCGGGTCCGTGGCGCTCGTTCTAGTGCTGTCGGGACTCAGTGGGCTACTGCTGCCGGGCTGTCAGGCGCCGCCGCCGGCCGGTGGTCCGACTGATATGGTGATGCGGATACCGGACCGCAGTGCGTTCATGGACGCGACGCTGTCCCTGTTGCGCCGGTCTGACCTGCCGCCGGCGGCGGTTGACCGGGAACGGGGGACCATCGTGACGGCGCGGGCGACCAGCGGCCAGTGGTTTGAGCCCTGGCGGATCGACTCGCAGGGGCCGTACCAGGTGCTGGAATCGAGCATGCACACGATGGGCCGGACGGCAAGCATTACGATCACACCCGCGACCGATGGGGATGATCAAGACACTTATCGCGTTGCGGTGCAGGTGGAGAAGTGGCGTTACAGCGCGCCGGAGCGGCAGATCACCACGACTTCGGGCGCGCTGGCGATCTACAGCGAGGATGTTCCAACGGCGGCGGGTGTCCGTCGCGCCGACGGCCGGGGCGCCGCCTGGGTACCGCTAGGTCGGGATGGGCTGTTGGAGGCCTACCTGCTGGCCAAGCTGGCCGACGTCACGCCGAGCGCCGAGCGCGTCTATTGACGACCCGTCTTGCCGGGGCGGCCGTTTCAGCCTCTCACCAGCAGCATCGTTCCGGCGCCGATCATCACAATCTCGATCACCACCACAAATGCCCGTTCGCTCAGCCGATCGACGATGCGTTTGCCGAACCACGAGCCGATGAACATGCACGGCGCCGCGAGCAGTCCGGCAACCAGGACGCGCTGCGAAAGCAGGTTGGTCGAGCCGTACGCGACTAGCTTGAAGATGTGTGTGACGACGGTGGCGCCGGCCTCGGTACCGATGTAGGCGGCCTTACTGAGGCCATAGGCCAGGAAGAACGGCGCGGTCACCGGTCCGGTGCTGCCTACCAGTGCCGAGAGCAGCGACGCGCCGCCGCCAACGGCCGTGAATCCGGGCGCGGAAAGCCGCGGATAGTGGCCGCGGCCGAGTCGCCGGTATGCTACGACGCCGATCAGGAATGCCCCGATGCCCCGCGTCAGCCAGCCCAGAGGGGCGGCGGAGAAGAGCAGTCCGCCGAGCAAGGCGAGCGGCACGGCCCCCAGGCTGTACCAGCCGACCACGCGGCGGTCGATGTCAGCGCGATTCAGCCAAACCCGCGAGCCGTTGCCCATGAGTTGGGCCAACGTCAGGATCGGAATGGCGTCACGTACACCGAACGCCCAGATCAGAACCGGCAGAAGGATTACCGCGCCGCCGAAGCCGGCGACCGCCGCCACGGCCGACGCCAGGAGGGCGGCTAACCCGACCGCAGCAACTGCGCTTGCCGTGATGCCGTCCAATTGGGCCTCCTGTTTCCGGCCGGTCTGCGGTGCTGCTTTGTGCCTGCGATTTGCGCACGGGCAGGTCCGCCGCATCCGGCGCCAATTTGTTGGCCCACAGACTATAGCAGGAGGCAGGCGGCGTGTGGCGGCCACCCGACGCGCCTTACGCGTGGTGACGCAGTAATGTGGTGGCCGACAGCGAGGCCTGCTGACTTGCGGTAGCATAGCGGCAGTCGAGTTCGCGGCGAGGGTGGTTCTCCGCGGACTGGACAACGGCGCGGCGGCGTGTTAGACACGATGTCTGCCGCCAGCGGGGGCGGCAGGGCGGATTGCAGGCTTTTTTTGCAGGATAGAGAGCGACATGAGCATCATTCGACCGTTCACTGCCATTCGTTATGCCACGAGCGCTGGTAAGCGCGATGTTTCCAGGCTGATTGCGCCGCCGTACGACGTGCTGGACCAGTCCGGCAAGGACGCGTTTCTGGCGAAGGACCCGCGCAATTTCGTCAAGATCGACCTGCCGCATATGCCGCCGAAGTCGGCCGGGCCGGCGGCGGCGTACGAGGGGTCGCGGGCCACGCTGGCGGGGTGGCTGGCGGACGGGACGATGGTGCGTGATGCCGAGCCGATGATCTATGTTTATCACCAGAAGTATCACCACGGTGGGGCGGCGTATACGCGGAAGATGTTCTTCGCGCGGCTGCGGCTCGAGCCGTTTGGCACCGGGACGGTCTTTCCGCACGAGCACACGTTCGGCGGGCCGAAGGAGGACCGGCTGTGCCTGACGAAGGCCACGAAGGCCAACCTGAGCCCGATCTTCGGCCTCTACGAGGATATGGCAAACGAGGTCAGCGCGGCGTTGGAGGCGGCGCTGCCGGCCGAGCCGCTGGCGACCGGGCGGATGGAAGAAGTTGAGAACTTCCTGTGGGGCGTAAGTGCTCCGGACAAGATCAAGGCGGTGGCGGAGATGATGAAGCCGCGGCCGATCTACATCGCGGACGGGCATCACCGCTACGGGACGGGGTTGCTGCATCGCGACTGGCTGATTGAGCAGCAGGGCGAGTTGCCGCCTGAGCACCCGGCGAACTACGTGTTGTGCGTGTTCTGCGCGATGGAAGACCCGGGGTTGCTGATCCAGCCGACACATCGCGTGCTGACCGGCCTGCCGGTGACGGCCGACCTGTTAATGGCGGATGAGCAGCTCGAGGTGCAGGCGCTGCGGGTGGCTGAACCGGACGCGGTGGGTGAGGCGTTGCGGCCGTTTGGACCGCAGGCGGTCGCGCTGTATACGCCGGCGGGCAACTACGTGGCCGTGCGGCCGAAGCGGGCCGACATTCTGGACAGCCTGGAGCCGGATCACAGCCCGGCGTGGCGCGCGCTGGGGCTGGCGTTCCTGCACGCGTACTTGATCAACCGGCTGGTGGCGCCGCAGCTTTGCGGAGGAAGCAACCCGCCGGTCCAGTACGTGAAGTCGGCCGGCGAGTCTGTGCGCGTGGCCCAGGAGTCGGGCGGCGCGGCGTTTCTGCTGCAGGCCACGACGATGGAGGAGCTACGCGGTGTTTGCGGGGCGGGCGACCTGATGCCGCAGAAGAGCACGTATTTCTACCCGAAGCTGGCGAGCGGGCTGGTGATTAACCCGCTGGACGCGTAGGCGCGGCCGGCTGGGCGGGGCGGGTATCGGTTGGCGCGCACCACGGCCGGGCGTCGCTCAGGTGCGGCGTCCGGCCGTGGTGTGTGAGTGTGCCGGCGGGGCGGCTACAGGAGCGTGGAAGCGGCGGCCACGGAATCCACGTCTTCCGCGGTTGCCTCCGGCGCCTTCTTGGAGGTTTCGCTGCCCGCCAGTGAATCGACAAACGTGTCGAGCGCGGCCTGGGTATGTTTCGTGACCCAGTCCTCGGTCAACTCATCGGCGCGCGCGGTGGTGCGGGCGAGGGCCGGCTCGCTGCCGGGGACGAAGCTCTCGCAGCGCAGCTCGAACTCGCCGACGCCCGTTGAGCGGAAGATCATCAGGAGGTAGGCGTTTTCGGCGAGCTCGAACTTGAACGAGCGGCGGCCGGGCTCATTCAGCGGCGTCGAGAGCCGGAAGCCGTTGTCGGTCAGGAACTGCTTGTACTCGTCGAAGACCGGCACGAAGTGAGTGTCGAGCGCGTCCTCAAACCGGCTGGACCACTGCGACTGGGCCTGGCTCAGCTTGTTCAGAAAGTTGCGTTTCCATTGATCCATGGATCCGTC
Organism: uncultured Planctomycetales bacterium; assembly: GCA_964647015.1. Classification (GTDB taxonomy): domain Bacteria; phylum Planctomycetota; class Phycisphaerae; order UBA1845; family Fen-1342; genus JAAYXS01. The sequence continues at coordinate 11,377 of CAZYGM010000051.1, forward strand.
TCCGCTATCCCGCTGGTTCCAATAAAGCGGCCCGCCGGTGCGCGCCGGCCGTACGGGTTGTATCGGCCGAGCGGGGCCGCTGGTCGAGTCCCGGGACGGGTGAGCTTGGGCGAAATGGGATTGGGCCGGCGGGGTTGGCCAGTTGAAAGATGGGCGGGTTGGCGAGAGCATGACGGGGGCAGCGGGTTACCGGGCCGTGGGGCCCGCGTGGAGGCCAAAGCATGGCGCGCATATCCAAGGTTTACACGCGGAGTGGGGATGATGGCAGCACAGCGCTGGGCTCGGGACGGCGTGTTTCGAAGACCGCGCGGCGGATCGCGGCGTACGGAACGGTTGATGAGCTCAACGCGCACATTGGGGCGGCGTTGGCGGCCGGTCCGGTAACGGAACTGCGCGAGCCGTTGCGCCGGATTCAGAACGAGCTGCTGCACCTCGGCGCCGATTTGTGCATCCCGGAGGCCGATAAGGCGGCGCGGCCGGGTCCGCGCATCGAGCAGCGTCACATTGACGGTCTTGAGCAGTGCCTTGACGAGTTCAACGCGCAGATGCCGGCTTTGGAGAACTTCATTCTGCCGGGCGGCAGCGTGGTGGCGGCGAAGTTGCACGTGGCCCGCACGGTCTGTCGGCGGGCGGAGCGGCTGGTGGTGGCGCTGGCGGACGAGGAGGCGGTAGGAGCGCACGTCATTCCGTATCTGAATCGGCTCTCGGACGCGTTATTCGTGCTGGCGCGCTTCAACAATCAGCGGACGGGCGTGACTGATCCGCTGTGGGACAGCCGGGCGTAGCCGCGGTCGGCGAGGGACGCAAGGAGTATTGCAGTGGCGTTTACCTACGTGGTTCTCGGGGCGGGGCGGCAGGGGGTGGCGCTGGCGTACGATCTGGTCAGGAACTGCGCCGCCGGCCGCGTCGTGTTGGCGGACGTGGACCTGGCGGTGGCCGAGCAGGCTCGCGCGCGACTGCGCAAGCTCCTGCCGGGGCAATCGTGCGAGCTGGTGGCGCGGCAGTGTGACGTCAGCGACGTCGCAGCGGCGGCAGAACTCATGCGTGGTGCTGACGCAGTGCTGTCGGCCGTGCCGTACCGCTTCAACGTGAGTCTGACCGAGGCGGCGCTGTCGGCTCAGACTTCGTTCAGCGACCTGGGCGGCAATACAGACGTCAGCCGGGCACAGCTTCGCTTTCACGAGCGGGCCCGCGACGTGGGCGTCAGCATCGTGCCCGATTGTGGCTTGGCGCCGGGGTTGGGGAATATCTTGGCGGCGCACGGCGTGGCGGCGCTGGACGAGCCGCAGGATGTGCACGTGCGCTGCGGCGGCCTGCCGGAGCGGCCGGTGGGCCCGCTGGGCTACAAGCTGGTGTTCAACTTCGACGGCCTGATCAATGAGTACAGTGGGTGCGGCGAGTTTCTGCGTGACGGGCAGTGCGTGCAGGTGCCGGCGCTGACGGAGCTTGAGACGATCGAGTTTCCGGAGCCGCTGGGCCGGTGTGAGGCGGCGGTGACGTCGGGCGGCACGGGCACTTGTGCGGAGACATTCAGCGGCCGGCTGCGCACGTACGACTACAAGACGGTGCGCTACCCCGGGCATTTCGCGATTGTGCGGGCGCTGTTCGAACTGGGCTGTCTTGATGAGCGGCTGACGCTAGCGGACGGGACGATGGTTTCGCCGCGGGCCGTGTTGCGGCGGCTGCTGGAGGAGCGCCTGGCGTTTCCGGAAGTGCGTGACCTGGTTGTGCTGCGCTGCACCGTGCGGGGTGTGCAGGCGGGCCGGCCGCGCACGCTGGTGTACGAGCTGCTGGAGCGCCACGACGAGGTCACGGGCCTGACGGCGATGGAACGTACGACGGCCTTTCCGGCCGCGCTGGTGGCGTACCTGCAGGCCCGCAAGGAGGTTGAGCCGGGCGCGCGGCCGCTGGAAGTGTGCCTGCCGCTGGAGCAGTACTTCAGGGAGTTGCCGCAGCACGATATTCGCGTGTCGCTTACCACGCACTGAAGTCGGCGGCAATCCGGGCCGGCGACATCCAGCTTCACTTCTGGTGGACGGAATGGTCGCCGGAGAAGCGCTGGCAGCGTTCAGAGTCGATCGCCATGGCGATGCGTTTGCGCAACACGGCGTTCAGGGGGCGGGTCGCGGGGCTGGGTTCGCAGCGCGTGCGCGATGTGAACAGGTTGGCCAGCCGGCTGAGCAGTGCTGACCAGCGCGTCAGCGGCGGGTAGCAGGCCAGCAGCATCTCGATGTCGGCCCCGAGCTCACCGGCCGTGGAGTGGCGCTCGCCTTCCTGGCGTGCCAGGGCCTTGGCCAGGATGGCGACCAGATAGTAGCGCATCTCGTTCTGGCCGGGGAGTGGGCGGCCGGCCCTATCGCACAGCGTGGCCCTGCCAAGGTCCAATCGCGGCAGGCCGCCGGCGCGTCGCGGGAGCGTGCCGGTCAGCAACTCGTGGGCGATTAGTCCCAGGCTGTAGACGTCAGAGCGGGCGGTCAACTCCTCAGCCCGGCCGCGTATCTGCTCCGGGCTGGCGTATTCGCGTGTGCCAATGAACCGCCCGGCCTCGCTGCACGGTGACGACTGGAACTCGGCTAATCGGGCGACGCCGAAGTCGAGCACCTTGGGCTGGCCGGACGGCTCCACCAGGATGTTGGCGGGCTTGAGATCGCGGTGGATGATTCCGCGGCGGTGGGCGTAGTCCACGGCGTCGCACACGCGGGCGAACAGGATCAGGCGCTCGCGCGTATCGAGTTGGTTCTCGTGAGCGAAACGTGTCAGGCTGGGGCCTTCGATGTACTCCATGACGTAGTAGGGGCGACTGCCGCGTTCAGTGTGGACCTCGTCGGCGTACATGAACTGTGCGATGCCGGGGTGCTGCAAGCGTCGCAGGATCTGGGCCTCGAACGCGAAGCGCCAACGGTCTTCAAGCGAAACCAGACCGTCGCGCAGCAGCTTGAGCGCATAGGCCCGGCGCAGCGTCGGGTGCTGGGCCAGGTAGACGACGCCCATGCCGCCGCGGCCGAGGACTTCGACGATGCGGTATTGGCCGAGACAGAAGGGCGGTGTGGGTTCAAGGTCGGCTTGGTCGGCGGCTTCCGCGCTGACCCGGGCGAAGGTGGTTGTGCCGGGCAGGTTCAGGTCGGTGCCGCGCGGGGGGCGCGGGTCGAATCCGCAGGTGGCTTCGTAGTGCGGCAGGAGCGAGCGGACCTCGCGTTGGAGGTCGGCGTCGGTGCCGCAGAGCCGCGTGATGAGTTGCTCGCGGTCGGTCGGCGCGGCGGCGCCCAGCGCTTCGAGCACCTCCAGGACGCGCAGATGGTCCTCAGTGGCCATCGTCCGGTCCTCCCGAGAGTCGCCGATTCAGCCACGCCAGCGCGTAGCGGAAGTCCTTTTCGACGGTGCTGGCGCTGACGCCAAGGTAGCGTGCCACCTCGGCGTAGGTCAGGCCGCCGAACCAGTGCAGCGTGACGACGTCATGGACGCGCTCGCTCTCGGCGGCCAGGGCGGCCAGGGCGTCGGCCAGGTCGAGCAGGTCCACGGTTGTATCGCGCCATTCGACTGAGATGGTCTCGAGCGCGACGCGCTGCCAGCCGTCGGCGGGTCGGTCGGCGGGGGCTGGTTGGGCGGTGTCGGCGGAGCGGCGCGCGGCGCCGCCGCGTTTCTGGGCGTGGCGCTTCTTAAGGTGGTCAACGATGACCTGCCAGATCTTCTTGGTGGCGATGGCGCGGAAGTGTTCGGGGCTTTGCCACTGGACGTGGGAGTGTTGAATCAGGTGGAGGCAGGCTTCGTCCACCATGTCGGTTGGGCGGAGCGTGAAGCCGGGGGGTTGGTTGCGGAAGTAGTGCTGCGCGACCTTGCGCAGCTCATCGTAGACCAACGGCACGAGTTCATCGGTGGCGGCGCGCTGCTCGTCGTTGGGTGGCTTCACGCTCGACTCCCGTCGTCGCGCTGATCTTCCCGGACCTTGATGGGATCGATACGTAAGTCATTCTAGGGACACACACTTAGCCGTGTCAAAGGTCTTGTGCGCGTGATCGTCAGTTGGCTACTGGAGCAATCCGGAGCCACTGGGGGTCTGTGTCGGTGTGGTTGGTGTGGCGCGTGTGCCTAAACGTTTCATACATTTCACATGGTGACGCTCTGGTTTTGCGAGAGGAGCGCGTGTTATGGGACGCGTCGGCGGCTTCCTGCTCTTCGCCTTGCTGCTGGTCGGCAGTTGCACACGCTCCGCGCCCACGCAGCCCGGCCCGGGTACACCGGCTCCGACGCGGGAGGCGGTGGCGGTCAGGGGCTTCAACCAGTCGGTCTGGCGGTGTTTCCTCAGTCGGGCTGAGACAGCAGTGGTCCACGTCCGCACGGAAGTGGCGGGTTCTGAGGTTTCGGGGCGCGCGGCGGAGGCGGCGGCGCGGCCATTGGCGCTGCAATCCGGCGGGACGGGCGTGGTCGTGCATCCGGGCGGCTGCGTGCTGACGGCGGCACACGTGCTAAAAGACGCCGTGGATGTGCAGGTGGTGTTCCAGGACGGGTCCAGTTGCCGACCGGCGCGCGTCGTAATAGACGCGCGCTATGATCTGGCCGTTCTGATCATCGCTGCCGACGAGGTGTTGGCGGTGGTGCCGGCACCGGCTGTCCCGGAGCACGGGGCGCGCGTGGCGGCGGTGGGCTGCCCGAAGCCGGGGCAGGCAGCGTTGGTACGGCCGGGCGTCATTACGGGCCCGGCGCGCGACCTGGACGGCAGCCTCGATCCCGCTGACCTGCGTGACTACGGCGCTCTGATCGAGAGCACGGCGGTGCTGGAACCGGGTTTCAGCGGCGGGCCACTGGTCGATGGCCAGGGGCGGATGATCGGGGTCAACGTTGCCACCGCCGGAGCGGGCGAAGCGCAGCGCGGTTACGCGATTCCGTTCAGCGGCGCGGTGCGAGCGGCAGTCGCACGGTTGTGCTGCCGGGTGCTGGCGGAGGGATCCGACCGGCCGTAGGCGTACGGCTGCGCGCCGGTCAGAGCGGGGCATTTCGCGCTTGTCTGGGGCGGCCGGCTACCGGATCATAGGAGGTGGTCGCCGGCGTGCCGGAGGCGGCGAGGCACGGCGCTTCGTTGCGGCCGGACGCGGCTGCTCACAAGCGGGTTGACGACCATGCGCGTTCTCATGCTGGTGCGCCAGAATCTGTGTGAGCACACGGGGGGCGACACCACGCAGGTTCTGAAGACGGCGGAGGCGTTGCGCGCGCGGGGGGTGCAGGTCGAGTTGGCCAGCGGTGTGCGGCCGTGCATGCATGGCTATGATGTCGTACACCTGTTTCACCTGGATCGCGTATGGGAGAACCATGTCTGGTGTCGGCAGATCC
>CAZYGM010000052.1:0-16621 GCA_964647015.1 uncultured Planctomycetales bacterium
GATGCGCCGGCCAGCGGATCGGCGAAGGGTTGCCAGTCCAGCAGGTCATAGCGGAGAGCGCCTCGGTGATCGAGGGCATTCCGACCACCCGCGCCGTGCTGGAGCTGGCTCGGCGGCATGAGGTTGAGATGCCGATCACCCAGGCGGTGTACGACGTACTCTTCGAGGGCAAAGCCCCGCTGACGGCAATCACCGAGCTGATGACACGCCCGCCCAAGGCGGAGGACCGCCTGTAGCGACCGGGCGGCGTATGCTGGCCGGCGGATATGCGCGTTGAACGGCATTGACACGCTCGATTCGGACCATTAGCATTTCGAATTGAGGCGTTGGGCGAGAGCTCGGAAGCGACAGCCGGGGGAGACGCGAGCCGTGAGGTGGCGTATGCAGCCTCTGCCCACGACCAGGTGCCCGTCTTCTGACGCCTTTCCAGATTGTGCCGACCAGTCCGGTTCGGCTGAAACCCAGCTCAGACAGGCCGTTGCGGACCTTGAGCAGCAGCTTATTCGCGTGCAGCGCCTCGCAGCGCTGGGAACGATGTCGGCCATGATCGTGCATGAGTTCAACAATCTCATGGCGCCGCTGCTGCCGCGGGCGGAGTTCGCCTTGGGCACGGGCGAGCCGGCCGACATGCGCAAGGCGCTGGAGCGCACAAAGTCCCAGGTGCAACGTGCCATCGCGGTCAGCGAGCGCCTGCTCAAGCTTGCCGATGGCGCTGAGCCGCCGACCGCGCCGTGCTGCCTGGCGGACGTGGTCGCGGAAGCCGTCGCGGCAGTCGTACGCCCGTTTGAGAAGGACGGCATCGATCTATCGCTATCGATCGCGGAAGGATTGTCCGTGCGGGTGCAGCGCGACCTGCTCGTGCAGGCGTTGCTCAATCTGCTGCTCAACGCGCGGGCGGCAATGAAGGGGGTCCGCGGGTCGCTGGGCGTCTCGGCCCGGCCGGAAGGCCGGTTTGCCGTGATCGAGGTGCGCGACAGCGGCGTCGGTATCGATCGCCGGCTGCTCGAAAATGTGATCAACCCGTTCCTGGCCGGCGGAGACCTGGTCACCGGCGGCGGCACGCACGTCGGACTGGGTCTGCGCGTGTGCCGGCTGATCGCGGAGCGCCACGGCGCCGCGCTGCAGGGCCGGCTGAACGACACGCGCGGCTGCACCTTCAGCCTGCGCTGGCCGCTTGCCTGAACGGGTCGGCCCTGACTCAACCGCCCGAGGCGTCTGCTTACCGACCGCGCTGCCGCGGTGCGCGAATCTGAACCTCCACGCTCTTGACGCGGTTGTTGGCGAGCCGGAACTGGCCCTCTAGAACCGTGCCATCGGGTCGCTCACACACCAGCAGCGGCCGACCCCTGCTCTGCAGCGACCAGCGCCCGTAGCGCGGGGCGCGCCGCAGCGTCGTGCGCAGCAGGTCAGGCGGCAGCCAGTCCTCGGCGTGCGCCTTGAGTTCGCCGGCCGCCGCCGCGAAGTCCTCGAACGTGTCGAACCGCTGCCGCTGGCTCAGGGCCCGCGCGTAGTAGCTCGTCAGCGTGGCGGCCGTCGTTTCGGCGTACAGGTCCGCGGTCGGGTCGTCCGAAAGGCCCAGCCAGTATTCACGCCAACGCGCCTCGAAGTCTTCGACGCCCCCACCGAAGACGCGCTCCCAGGCGCGCTCCCAGGGTTGTTGGCGACTCACGCTGCTGAGGAAATCACCGAAGGCGTCCTGGTAGCGACCGTCCTCCCCATGAGCCAGGAACTGCACCATGGACCAGGCCTGACTGTAGTTGTAGCCGGCGCGCTCGTGCGCCTGCCCCACCTCCTGGTTCCAGGTCTGATGATCCAAGTGCATCATCGCCGCCAAGGGGCGGAACTTGCGGTCGCGAATGGCGGCGCGGACCTCGGCCAGCCGCTCCGGCGGAATCAGGCCCGTGTAGAAGCTGTCGCCCGTGAAGATGCCTTCGCCGAAGTACTCGGCCAGCCCTTCCTCAGCCCAGATTGGCAGCCGGCCGCCGATGCACGCCCGGGAGAACTGGTGGAAGCCCTCGTGTTGGATCACGTGCCACGTGCGGTCCGTGGCGGCCGGTCCTGCCACGGCCATCAGCCGATCGCCGGTGAAGACACCGGCCGAGCCTGGCAGCCCGCCGGCCAGCACGTAGTCCTCCATGCGGCGGAAGACATACATGGGCAGGCGGCGGTTGACCGCCCCGGAGAAGCCGCGCGTGCGCTCGTGATACTCCTCTGCCATCAGGGTGATGCGCTGGACGACCTCGCGGATGCCGTCGGGATCGAGGTCGGTGTGCAGCACGTAATAACGCGTGTCGATCGTCTGGAGATCGGGCTGGGCGCAGGCCGGCCACGCCGCCCACAACAGCCCGAGGAGCACCGCGGCGCCCAACTTGTAGCCAACCCACCCATTCAGACCACGCCGTCGCTCAGTCATCGTGAGGCCCCCTATGTCAACTTCTCGTCGCAACGACAGACCATCTGTCCGCATCCGGGGCAACCGCCGGTGAACTTGCCGATCGCTTGTTCCAGGTCGATCCCCTCGACGTTGGCCAGCGTAACCAGCCACGCCAGCACGTCCGCGAATTCGTCCGCCATGTTCGCGCGGTCGTGCTTGGCGATCGCGCTGGCCAGCTCCCCAACTTCCTCGGCGAACCACAGGAACGTCTTGGCGGAGCCGCGCCGCCGGTCCTTGTCCGAGTACATGCGATCAATGAGCTGTTGAAATGCGCCGATTTCCACCAAACGCCCTCGCTGCTGTTTCGCTGATCCGGCGTTGCCGGGCGAACCGGCCTGCCACAATTAGCACCACCAGTAGTGTAACGCGCCGCGTGACCGCGTGTCCGCCGCCCGGCTACCCGAAGAGCGTGGGCTCCGACGGCGGCCCGGCCGGCGGCGCCAGGCCCAGGTGCTCGTAGGCCGCCGGACGGGCGACGCGCCCGCGCGGCGTCCGTATTACGAAGCCGATTTGCAGCAGGTACGGCTCGACCACGTCTTCGAGCGTGTCGCGCTCATGGCCCATGCTGGCGGCAATCGCCTCGATGCCGGCCGGGCCGCCGTCGTAGTGGCGAATCAGGGCCAGCAGGTAATCGCGGTCCAGCACGTCGAGACCCAGGCGGTCGATCTGCAGGATGCCAAGGGCCGCATCGACAACTTTCGGCGTCAGGCGGCCGTCACTACGCACCTGGGCATAGTCGCGCACACGCCGCAGCAGGCGGTTAACGATACGCGGCGTACCACGCGAGCGCGTGGCCAGCAACCCGAGGGCCTCCTGCTCGGCCGGCACGCCGAGCAGTTCGGCGTTGCGTGCGACGATGCGCGTCAGCTCGGCGATCGTGTAGTACTGCAGGTGGAAGAAGAGCCCAAACCGCGTGTGCAAGGCGCTGGAGAGCATGCCGGCTCGGGTCGTGGCGCCGATCAGCGTAAAGCGGCGCAGGGCGAAATTGACGGTGCGGCCGCCGATGCCGCTTTCCGTCGTGTAGTCGACGCGGAAATCCTCAAGGGCTGGATAGAGAAACTCCTCCACCACCTTCTGGAGGCGGTGGATTTCATCGACGAACAGCACATCGCCGGTTTCGAGCTGGGTCAGCATCATCATCAGGTCGCCCTGGCGCGTGATGGCCGGGCCGCTGGTGACATGCAGCCGGGCGCCCATCTCGTTGGCGACCACGTGCGCCAGCGTGGTCTTGCCCAGTCCAGGCGGCCCATCGAGCAGCACGTGATCGAGCGGCTCGCCGCGCTGGCGGGCCGCGTCCAGAGCGATGCGCAACTGCTCGCGGACAACCTCCTGCCCGACGCAATCTTCCAGCCGCTGCGGCCGTAGCGACGTAAGGTACCGCTCCTCTTCCGGTCCGGCCTGCCCGATGACACGCTCGATTGGCATGCACACTCCCTTATGGCTGGCGCCCGGCGGCATTCTTGATGCGGTAAGCCGCCCGCACAATCTGATCCGGCTCGGTCAGGCCGGCATCCGCCTCCACCGCCGCCGTAACCCACCGCTGCGCATCAGCGCGGCGGTCGCCCCAGTGCACCAGGATGTCCAAAGCGACGAGCTGGGCGGCGCTCATTTCCGCCACCGGTGCCGGCGCCACCTCCGCCACCAGGAAACGCTGTACCTTACCGCGCAAATGGGCGATTACCTGGGCGGCCGTGCGGGCACCGATCTCCGGCAGGCCGGACAAGGCACGCGTGTCGCCGGCTTCGATGGCCGCGGCAATCTGGGCCGCCGGTACGCTCATGGCGCGCAGCGCCTTGCGCATACCCAGCCCCTTGACCTTCGTCAGTTCAGTGTAGAAGTCCCGCTCAACCTCCGAGACGAATCCGACCAGCCGCGGCGCCAAGTGGCCCATGGCCGGATTGCCCTCGATGAACTGTATTGTGAACAGTGTGATGGCTTCGCCGTGCAGACGCTGCAGGTCGGCCCGGGCGGAGCGGGGCACGAGCACCTCGTAGGCCAGGTCGCCGCTCTCAACCACCACCGCCTCATCGCGCACCAGCAGGATGCGGCCCGTAACTCGGCAGATCATCAACGCTCTCCCGCCGCAGGCTGCTCGCCAATGGCACTGCGGTGCGAAACCCAGAGGCCGCACAGGGCGATAGCGATGGCGTCGGCCACGTCGTGCGGACCAGGCAGCTCCGGCAGGCCCAGCGTGTTGGCCACGGCCCTTTGCACCTGCTGCTTGCTAGCGCGCCCGCTGCCCGTGAGGATCTTCTTGACGTGCGTCGCCGCCAGCGGCAGAACAGCCATGCCATGCCGCCCCGCGGCCGCCAGGATCACGCCCCGCGCGTGGCCCATAAGGATGGCCGTGCGCGGATGGCGGTAGTGGGCGTACAGCTCTTCACAGGCCAGCACGCGCGGTCGATACGTGGCTATCAAGGTGGTCAAGCCCTCATCAAGCTGGACCAGGCGGCGCTCCAGCGGCTGATACCGGACCAAGCGTATGATACCGGCGTCGAGTACCCGCGGTCCCGGACCACGCGCAACTTCCGATAATAGGGCATACCCCGTCCGCTCCAGGCCTGGATCGATACCGAGGACCACGGGCCGTCCGTCGCGGCCGGATGGCAGGCTGCGTGCGCTGGCGCGAGTACACTTGCCCATTCGCCCCATCATCCACGTTTTTGCCGGACTGACAACCACGACCGTCCGGAGTACCGTTCACCGTCCTGGTTTGGCGTGGACCGCCGCAGCGCAACGGCCATGTGTGCGAACTTGTCGAGGCAAGCCGATACGGATCTGTGGCGTGGGCGGGGTGGCGCCACAAACGTATAATGAAGCAGGGCCGTTCCCGCTCGGGGTGGGCGCGGGCACGCGGCCGTGCGGCCTGGGCTGTTGTCGAGGCCGACCCAAAGGAGAGCATTGGTATGCGTCCTATAAGCATGAGGATCGTGGGTTTCCTGGCACTGTTGCTCAGCGCCGCCGGCGCGGCTCAGGGTGCTGACGGTCTCCGGTCGGCGTACGCCGCTATTCTGGCTGGGGATTGCCAGGCCGGACGGGCCGAGCTGGTGCGTCTGGAGGCCGCGGGGCAGGTGCCGGCGAGCGCGGCGCAGGTTGGGGCGTGGCTGGACGAGTACCTGCAGAAGGTCGACTCACGCACGGAGATGAAGGAGCAGACCTTCGCGTGGAATGTCGAGCAAGCGCGGCAGGCGTTGGCCGAGGGCAACGCATACCTGGCGCTCAGCTTCGCCGCGCAGGCGGCCGCCTACGCCCCGAGCGAAACGCAGTACGCGGCTGAGCCCTGGATCCAGGAGCTGACTACCAAGGCGTTGGCGGAGGTGGCCGCCTACAAGGAGAGTCAGCAGTGGCGCAAAGTCCACGCGTGCTACACGCTGCTGCGGCGCATTCACGGGGAAGCAAGTGAATACACGGAGTTGCGGAAGCAGTCGGCGCGGCTGGCGCGGCTGGAGGTGTTGTACAAGGACCAGGAGCAACTGGAGCGGCGCATCGCGGATGTCGATGTGAACCTGCTGCGGTCGGCGATTCGCCTGGTTGACAAGAACTACTACCAGGAGCCGGATTTCAAGAGCATGGCCGAGGGGGCTCTGGACAACCTGGTTGCGCTGACGCAGACGCGCAAGCTGTACGACTTCCTGCACGGGCTGGGCAACCCGGACACGCGGCAGTTCTTCCTTGAACGCTTGGAAGAGTTGCGCCAGTGGGTACGCAGCGAGGAGCGCTTCGGCTACCGGGATATTCTCGTGCTCTATAACCGGATTGCCCACCAGAGCACTGAGAGTGTCGAGCTGCCCGAGGGCCTGTTGGTGACGGAGTTCATCGAAGGCGCGCTGGGGCGGCTGGACGACTACACCACGGTAGTCTGGCCGGTCGATGCGCCCGACTTCGACAAGATGATGATGGGCGGTTTTGAGGGTGTCGGCATTCAACTCAGCCTGGATGAACGCACCGGGCGTCTGAAGGTCGTGACGCCGCTGGAAGACTCGCCGGCCCTGGAAGCCGGCATCTGGCCGGGCGACCTGATCGTCGAGGTGGACGGCGAGAGCACGAAGGGCTGGTCCACCGAGGACGCCGTCCGCAACATCATGGGGCCGGCCGGGTCGCCGGTCGTGCTGACCATGTTCCGTCCCAGCACGGGTGAACGCATGTCTTTCAAGCTGCAGCGGCGGCAGATCGTGCTGCGCACCGTGCGCGGCGTGCAGCGCCTGCCGTACGACCCGCAGAGCTGGGACTACATGATCGACCGCACGGCCAACATCGCCTACCTCCGCGTGAGCGGTTTTCATCCGGACACGCACGAGGAGATCGGCAAGGCGCTGCGGGCCGCGCAGCGCGACGGCATGCAGGGCCTGATCCTGGATCTGCGCCACAACCCCGGCGGACTGCTCGACGTCGCCGTGCGCGCCGTCAGCACGTTCGTCGATCATGGCGAGGTGGTCTCCACCGGCGGTCGGCGCGAAGCGCGTACCAGCGTGCGCGTGACGGCCGAGCCGCTGCAGGTGGACGTGCCGATGGTGGTGCTGGTGAACGAGGGCAGCGCCAGCGCGTCGGAGATTCTGGCCGGAGCGTTTCAGGATCACGGTCGCGCAATCGTGCTGGGCGAGCGGACGTTTGGCAAAGGCAGCGTCCAGCGCGTCCTGTCACTGGGCAACAAGGCCCGGCTGAAGCTCACGACGGCCCTGTACTACCTGCCCAGTGGCCGCTCCGTGCACAAGGCGCCGGAAGCCGACGAATGGGGTGTTACGCCGGACCGCGAGGTGGCCTTGACGCCGAAGGAGTTCCGGCAGGTTCTCAAACGCGAGAGCGACTCCTATATCATCCACAACGAGGATGAAGGCACGCCGGACGATTCAGCCGAGCGCGAGGAGTTGCTCGAAGCGCTCAGGGACGGCGAGTCGGGGGACGATGACGATCCGCCGCTGCTGACTGACGCGGAGATCAAGGCCCTCGAGGCCGATCCGGTTCCCGCTCCGGAGATCGATCCGCAGTTGGAGACGGCGCTGTTGCTGCTGCGCGTCAAGCTGGCGGCTAACCTGCCCTGGCCGCTGCAATACGCGGCCCGGAGCAGCGACGAGACCCCCTGACGCTTGTCGGGACAGCAGACTTGCAGCACGCCGTGCGGCCGGCGTAATGCGTGGCCGCACGGCGTGTTGCTGCGCAGCCGGGCCCTGGCGCTCCGCTGCGGAAGCAGTGTTGGGCCTGAGCCTGCCCGCGGTGGCGGGCGGCCAACGTTGAGCGCCGACTACCCTTCGAAATCGCAGGTCTGCCACGGAGGCCGTGCGCCCCAGCGTGCTTCGCGGCGGCCCGTCAGGGCCGAACCGGTGCCGAACTCAACGGCTGCGGCACTGATTGCGCAGCACAGCGCTTCCATCATTCGGCCTGAGCCGCTAGGCTGCCCCCTGGCGTCGCCGCGCGGCGCGTAATCCTACACACTAAGCAGGTGCGCAGCACAGGAGTGCCCATGTCGGCGACGGAGACTGTCGAGCATCAGCACCGGGCCTTTGGCCAGGCGTACTGGATGCTCAACACCATCGAGATGTTCGAGCGGCTGGCCTACTTCGGGATCCGGGCCGTGGTGCCGCTCTACATCATGCAGGCCACCGAGCCGGGCGGGCTGCACCTCAGTGCCCTCCACAAGGGCTGGATCTACATGTGGTGGGCGATCTTCCAGTCGTTCCTGCCGATCATCACGGGCGGCATCGCGGATCGCTACGGCTACAAGCGCGTGCTGTTCTTCGCGATCTCGGCCAACGCCGTCGGCTACGTGATGATGGCGAATTTCCACAGTTACTACGGGTTCTTCGCCGGGATCCTGGTGCTGGCGACGGGGACGGCGTTCTTCAAACCCGCCCTGCAGGCTTCCATCGCCCAGAACCTGACCAAGGCCAATTCCTCGCTGGGCTGGGGCATATTCTACTGGGTGGTTAATGTCGGCGCGTTCGCGGCGCCGTTCATCTCGACCATCGTGCTGGGCAAGCCGCACAGCCTGGCCGGCTGGCAGAACCTGTTCTATCTCTGCGCCGCGTTCACCGTGGTGAACCTGTTCTTGCTGCTGACGTTCCGGGACGTGCCCTCGGGCTCCGACAAGACCGAGTCGCCCTGGGCCGTGCTCAAGCGCACCGTCATCAACATCTTCGACCCGCGGCTGATCACCTGGCTGCTGATCATGTCCTGCTTCTGGCTGATGATGTATCAGCTCTGGGATCTGCACCCGAATTTCATCACCGACTGGGTGGACAGCTCGAGCGTGGCGGCCCACGCGCCGGTCGAAGCCCTGCGTGAATGGGGCGATCGCGGAATCCAACAGGTTCCCCAGCAGATTCTGCTCAATCTGAACGCCGGCCTGATCATCCTGTTGATGGTGCCGATGTCCTGGCTGTCGCGCAAGATGCGCACGCTCAGCGCCATGATGGTTGGCATGTCCGTCGCCACGCTGGGTGTGCTGGTGGCCGGCTGGACTATGAGCGGCTGGATCTTCCTGGCCGGCGTGGTCTTCTTCTCGCTCGGCGAGATGTGGACCGGCCCGAAGAAGAACGAGTATCTGGGATTGATCGCTCCGCCCGGCAAGGTGGGCCTGTACCTCGGCTACGTGAACATCCCGGTCGGCGTCGGCGTCGGCCTCGGCTCGTATTTCGGCGGCTGGCTGTACAACAATTACGGCGAGAAGGCCACCCTGGCACTGATGGAACTCTCCGCCCACCCGGCCCTGGTGGCCCGGGCGGCACAATCCGCCGACTGGAGCGACGCGCTCGACAAGCTGCCGGAACTACTCGGCATCGAGCGTGACGCAGCCTTCGGCTTGGCCCAGGAGGAACTGGGTTTGGACGCGGCCCAGGCGGCCGACCGGCTGCGCGAGATCTTCCGTTACGATCACGGACAGCTCACGAATCTCGGCTATTGCTACTTGGCGCTCCGTCCGGAGTTCCGCGGGGCCGTGCGGGCCGGGCTGGCGCAGGAACTGCGCCGGCAGGCGAATGACCTGGACTTCGGGGCCGGGGCGCTCACTGCGGAAGCCACGGAACAGCGCGAAGCGCTCCGGGCCCAGACCGCCCAACTTCGGCACTTGGCCGCCCAGGTCGAGGCCGACCACGTCCTGCTGGAAGACAATCTGCTGGCCCGACACGGCCATGCCGTCGCGCGCTGGGTCGGCAAGAAGCGGCTCGAAGTGCTCGATATCGTGCGCGAAGATGTCAACGCCGGGCGCCCCGCCGACAAGCACAAGACCGATGACGAGATTGCGGACCTCCTGTGGGCGCGGTTCGGCGATGACCCGGTCACCATCGACAACTTGGCGCTGGAGTACCTCGCGCAGGGCACCCAGCGCCTGCACGATGTCGTAGCGGCCTACGAGTTCAAGCACCCGCCTGAGCAGATGAAGCGGCGCATCAAAGAGCTGGACGATGAGTTCGGCATCGACCGTACGAAATCATTTGCCGCGCTGTCTGCCGCTTTGGGGGTGGATGACGAGGCCCGGGCGGCGGCCCGGGCCGAAAGCGGGGCGGCGGATGATCTCTGCTACCTGGCCGGTTTGCCGCATCGGCGGTTCATTGCGGTGGCACAGCGCGATTGGCGGCGCGATGTGCCCCTGTTGCGCACGTTGATCGAATCCGACGCCGCGTCCCGGGCGCATGTCGAGGCGCACATCTGGAAGAAGAGCGTCTGGGAGCTTATCCTGTCGCCCGTCGGTCGCGACATTGAGCGCGACATGTACGAGCGGCTGGCCGGCAAGCCCGCACTGATCCAGGAGGCCCTGGCACTCAAGGATTGGTCGAATGCCAGTGACCAGGCCGCGCGGCTGTTCCGACTCAATCCGTTCGAGGCCCGCGCCCTGGCGGCGGCCGAGGTCAATAGTGCGGCGCAAACGGCCACGCAGATGCTTTGGGATAACTACCACCCCAACCGGAAGGTGTGGCTGCCGATCGTGGCCATCGGCATCATCGCGACCATCGCGCTGGGCATCTTCGGCGAGCTGGCCAAGCGCTGGAAGGACATGAACGCGTAACGCGGCGCCGGCGCTGACCGGCGCTCTTGAGGAGGAGCTCGGCGCCGTTGGAGGAACGGCGCCGGCAGATGCGGTTGGATTGCTGCCGGCCGGGAAGACGTGCCTGTGGAGGACCGGCGCGCGCCGTGCGGCAAGGAAACGGCCGACAGAACGGGTGGTTTACGACGCGCCGTGTCGCTATCGGCCGGGCTGAACGTGGAGGAAGTTCGGGTGCAAGAAACGCGATGTGCGTGGAGTTGCCACTCGCCGCTTGCGGGGCGCCGCCATACTGCAACTCAGTGGGTGAAAGAGGTTGTTCAAGCCTTCGTGGGTGGTTATTTGAACTATTAGAGCTAATTGTCGTAATATGGTGTCGTGTGTGTATTGAAAGTGCGGTGGCCGAGCGGTCCACGGCTGAGCAGGGGAGGAGAGGCGATGTCTCGGGGGGGCATGCGCCGCACCGAACCTGCGCATCTATTTTGGCGACTGCTCGAATCAATGCAAAAGGGAGGCGCCGAGGTGCTTGACGCCGGCGCGAATGTTGGCGAGGATGGGCGCTGGAGACGGCCGGGGAGAACGGGCCGCAAGGTCGAACGAGCGACTCTAAGTTTGAGCAGGGGCAACGTGCCAAGGGCGCCGCGAGAGGTTTTGCGCACCCAGAAAGCACGTTGCGTCTGATGCGTATAGAATCATATCAGGCCGTGTGTGTCCGGCGTGCGAGGCACGATGTCGGACACTGGAGGTTACGCAGACTATGCGCTTAGGTAGGGCCTCCTCTTATGCCGTTTTCGCCGTGGTGTACTTGGCGGAACATTCTGATGGCGCGCCGATCCAGGGTCGGGAGATCGCGGAATCCTGCGGTATGCCGACCGGACGGCTGCTAAAGATCCTGCAGCAGTTGGTGCGGACCAGGATCCTGGCGAGTGAGCGGGGGCCGTCAGGCGGATTCCGGCTGCGCAAACCGCCGGCCGAGATCACGCTGCTGGAGATCGTCGAGACGACTGAAGGACCAATCGAAGGTGACGTGGCCGTCCCCCAGCCGATAACGGGAATGGCACGGCCCACATCAGTCGTCGAGGCGGCCTGCGCCGACGTGGCCGCTTTCGCCCGAACCAGGTTCGGGAAGGTTACGGTCGCGACGCTGCTGCGGTAATCTCAGCCGTTTGGTAGCACCACAGCATACGTAGCCGCGCTGGGGCGGGGGCGTTTTTTGGTCGGCATTTTGTGGCTGTTCAGGGGCTGAATTGGCGTCTACAATGCGGTTGGCAGTCGCTTGTGGCGCGTCGCCGTCGCGCGCTGCGCAGGACATTGTTCGTGAGCGAAGCTGATACGACAGCGCGAGCAGCGCTCTTGGCGGAGTTGGCCGCGCTACGCGCGCGCGTCGCCGAGTTGGAGCTTGCGGCGCCGGGTACTGACAGCGGCACGCTGCGCGCCGCTGCGGAAGCGCTCCAGGCTTCGGAGCACGACTATCGCGTGCTCGTTGAGTGGTTGCCCTACGGGCTGGCGGTTGCGCAGGGCACCGCGCTCCGGCTCGTGTTGGCCAACCGGGCCTTGGCGGAAATTCTGGGGCGCGATCAGGCCGAGTTGCTTGCCTATTCGCCGCAGCAGGTGGAGGAGATCATTCACTGCGATGACCGCGACCGTTTCCTCCACTACTACCGTCAGCGACTGGCCGGGCACGCTGCGCCGACGCGCTACGAGTGTCGCGGGGTGCGTCCGGACGGGGTGGTACGGTGGCTGGTCATTGACAGCGAACGGCTGGATTACCAGGGCCAGCCGGCGGTGCGGGCCGTGATAACTGACGTGACCGAGCACAGAGTGGCCGAGGCGGCGCTGCGCGACAGCGAGGAGCGTTGTCGGACAATCGTCGAGAGCATCGCCGACGGGGTTGTGCTGATGAGCGCGGGCCACATCGAGTACGTCAGCCCGACCGCATGCCGGATGTTGGGACGGGCAGCGGACGAACTCGTGGGGCGGCCCCCGGTTGAAGTGGTGGTGCCCGAGCAGCGGGCCGTGGCGCGCGAATGGGTGCGCACGGCGCAGCGCGGCGTCGCACCGGCGCCGACGGTCTTCGTGATTCTGCGGCCCGATGGCACGCGCGCCGTCCTGGAGGCGTCGGCCAGCGTGATTCGGCGGCGGGACGAGCCGGTGCTGGTGGTGGTGGCCCGCGACGTGGCGGAGCGGCTGCGTGCCGACCAGGAGAAGGCGGAGCTCCAGGCACAACTGACGCACGCCCAGAAGATGCAGGCCGCCGGGCAGGTGGCCGCCGGCATCGCTCACGATTTCGGCAACCTCCTCGCCGTGATTCGCAACGGTGTCAGCCGGCTGCGCGGTCTGCGCTTCGCGGACAGCGCCGGGGGTTGGACGGAAACGCTCGACGTCATCGAACGGGCGGCCCAGGAAGCCAGCAGCAGTACGCGCTCGCTGCTCATGTTCACGCGCCGCGTGCCGGCCGAGCGCGTGCCGCTGAACCTGTGTCAGCTCACCAGGGACTCGGCCCAGATCATGCGGCACCTGCTGCCGCCGCCGATCGAGCTGCACGTGCGCACTTGTCGCGGCGCAGGCTGCTGGATCAGCGGCGATCCGGGCCAGTTGCAGCAGGTCCTGCTCAACCTGGTGCTGAACGCGCGCGATGCCATGTCGGCCGGCGGCCGGTTGGAAATCACGGTGACCGGCAGCGCGAACGGTTCGGCGGCCGCTGACTCCGGCTCCACGCCTCCGGCCGAGCCGACCGTGCGACTGGCCGTGCGGGACGAGGGCGTTGGGATTCCCCAGCATCTGCACGCGCGGATCTTTGAGCCGTTCTTCACGACCAAGGCCGGCGGCTACGGCACCGGTCTCGGGCTGGCCACCGTGCAGAGTATCGTTGCGGACCATGGCGGCCACATTGAATTGGAGTCGGAAGTGGGCCGCGGCTCGACCTTCACCGTCGTGTTGCCGCAGACGCTCCCGGCCGCGGCGGCGGCAGGGGGGGTGCGCGGACGGGGCGAGACCATCATGCTCCTGGAGCCCAATCGCCACATCCGGCGATTGGTCATGTCAACGCTGCGCTCGTGGGGCTACGCCGTAGTCACCGCGCCGGACGGCGCCGGCGCGTACGAGGCGTATGCACAGTCGCCGGACACGGTAGCGCTAATGATCTTGAACGCGGACGTGCCGGAGCAGGGAGCGCTCGAATGTGTGCAGCGCGTCAGGTCGGCCGACCGCCAGGTCCCGATCGTCCTGACGGTTGGCTCGTTGTCGACCGACGTCAGCTGCCTGCTCGCCGACGAGGCCACCGTCCTGCTGCACAAGCCCTTCCAGATGTCGGAATTGGGGCGTGTGCTGAGTCGGCTTCTGACCCGGCGGGCCGAGGGCGGGGAGTAGATCGTGAGCAAGCCGATCGCGGTGCTGATTGCGGACGATCACGAGATGTTCGCCGATTCCCTGGCCACTTGGCTGCGCGGCGCGCCGGACATCGGCGTCGTGGAGGTGGTGGACAATTCCGAGGCCGCCGTGCGGCAGGCGGTGGCCGGCCGGCCGGACGTGGTGCTGCTGGACATCGACATGCCCGGGATGCCGTGCTTCGACGCGGCGCGCATTATCACGCAGCATTGTCCGAACTGCGCGATCCTGTTCGTCAGTGCGCACACGCACGACCACTACATTGAGCGGGCCCTGGCGGTCGAGGCGGCCGGCTACGTGACCAAGACCGAACCGCCGCAGTCCGTGCTGGATGCGATTCGCGCGGCCGTTTCGGGCGGGGCGTATTTTTCTCCCGAGGTGCAGTCGCGGATCATTGTGGACGCGGAAGGCGCGCGTTTGGCCGAACCCGTTCGCACGCGGCTCTCACTGCTGACCGCGCGCGAGTTGGACACGCTGCGTTACCTGGCGCGGGGCATGTCCAAGAAGCGCGTCGCCGAGAAGCTGGGGATTAGCGTGAAGACGGTCGAGACCCATACCGCCAACCTGATGGACAAGCTGGGCATTCACAATCGCGTCGAGCTGGCGCTGTTTGCGGTGCGCGAGGGGCTGGCCAACGCCTGACGGCGGCCGGCCGGCGGTGGCCTGGGCCGGGCCGGAATGCTCGCCGGCGGGCGTCCACGGATTGCCGCAAGTTCCGCCTCGGCTAAGACTTAAAAACCCCACCGCGCCCGAATCCGGCCGGATATCGGCTATGCGCGGTGCGGGAATTCGGTTAAAATACCGAGTATAAGAGCAGTGTGTATCCGTACTTGGTCGGGTGCCGGTCGGCGAGGCCGGCATGAAACCCGGCCAGGGACGGCGACAAACCTGCCAGCGCCGCCCGTCCGTGCGTACGGATACATATCAATAGCTGGCGGGGATATGACGGCGCAGCTCAGTCTGAGCAGGCGACGTCCCGAGGGCGCTAGCCCAAGGAGGCTGCCATGCGATTCGCGGTACCGTGTGAAGGGAACCGCATCGCGGAGCAAATCGGCCATGCACCGCAATTCATCTTCTTCGACGCCAACCTGGGTACTGGCACGATCGAGAGCGAAGAGGTGATTGCGGCGCCCCCGGTGCAGCCGGCGCTGCTGCCGCGCTGGCTGGCGACGCAGCGTGCCGACGTGGTGTTGGCCATGGGTGTTGCCACCGGTATGCGGGGCGGATGCGCACAACTGGGCGTGGATGTCGTCGCGGGCCTCGTGATGCGTGATCCACGCAAGGCCGTCGAGGAGTTTCTCGGCAGCATGCTGAGAAACCCGGGTGGCGCGGCGGTGCTCCACTAGTCCCCGCGCACGCTGCGCAGCGCCCGCCAGGCTCGCCACCACAGATCATCCCGGGCCCCGGGAATGTGGTGTTTCCCCAGACCCGGCATCGCGGCAAGTCACTTCGCCGTGGCCCTGAGTTCGTTGAAGATGTCGCGGGCACAGCGCGCATCCTCCTGGCTGAAGAACACGAAGATGACCCGCGTGACATCAGGATGAGCGGCAAGGAAATCGGCGGTCGTGCCGAACGCCAGGCGCGTGGCGTCGGCAAACGGGTAGCCGTACACACCCGTGCTGATAGCGGGGAAAGCCAGCGTCTGCAGGCCGTAATCGACGGCGATTTGGAGGGAGCGTCGATAGCACGAGGCCAGCAACTCCGGTTCGCCGGAGCGGCCGTCGCGGTAGACCGGGCCGACGGCGTGAATGACGTGCTTGGCCGGCAGGTTGAAGCCGGGGGTCAGCTTCGCGTCGCCGGTTTGGCAACCGCCGAGCCGACTGCAAGCTGCGAGGAGTTCCGGGCCGGCGGCGCGGTGAATGGCGCCGTCCACGCCTCCGCCGCCCGCGAGGCGTGAGTTAGCCGCGTTCACGATTGCGTCAACGGCGAGCCCGGTTATGTCGCCCTGCTGTAACTCTATGCGCGACCAAACATTAGCGTTGTGCATGGCCTGATCTCCAGCGAATTGCGCGCCTAATCCTCGCCACATGTCGTAGAATACAGATGCTGAGACGGTGCGCCCATAACAAAAAGGAGACACACCATGTCTCGATTTGCCACGCTCGCACTACTGCTCTGGTTCGCGCTGTCGGTCGAGCGGGCTCCGGCGCAGTCTTCCTTCGGTCATGAAGCGCTGTCGGCGGAGGCGGCGACCGAGTTGTCGCCGTCGCGCTTGGCCGCCGGGGTCCGGGCGTATCCAGCCGGCGTGGTCCGAGCGCTCCTGACACTGGCGGAGGATCCATTGTTGCTGCGGCAACTGGCTGAGGAGCCGGAGGCCATGGGGCGGCCCGACGGCATCTACCCGCCCATCGAACCACGTATGTTGGCCGCCGTGCGGGAGTTACAACGCGTTCCAGAACTAGTTCTGGTCGCGGCGGCTTACCCGGGCGAGCTGGGAGCTCTGCGCCGGCTCTACGCCGAAGCGCCCGAGGGCATTGAGCTGCGCATCGCCGAGCTGAACGCGCGCTATGACGCCGCGCGGCTGGCGGCCGCGCGGGCGTGGCAGGTCGAGTTGGAACGTAATCCTGGAGCACTGGCGGCCTACGAGGAACTCGTAACGCGCTTCAGTCGCGCGCAACTGGCTCAGTATGCCGAGTTCCCGTGCATCGAAGTGACGCGCCGTGATTATTACCTGGCCTGCCCCCCCAACGAACTGATCATGATGTACGCGCAACATGATGAGGCGGGCACCGCGCTGGCCGGCGTGCTGGATCGATGGTGGCGCGAATTCGCACCGCACAGCGTGGACGAACGCGTCCTGGCCGCCCGTGGTCCCATCGAAAGCC
>CAZYGM010000053.1:0-16553 GCA_964647015.1 uncultured Planctomycetales bacterium
GCATGTGCAGGCCGAGGTTGCCGGCCAACTCCACCGGCGGGTTGGGGACAACGGTAGCCATATGGCGGACGTTGGCGGCCCCCGGCCAACCGGCGTACATCAGGGACTCCACCCGGTCCCTGATGCGCAGGTCCCAGGTGGGAAGGCTGGTGACTGTCCCGAACTGGTAGGGCCGCTTGTAGACGGCCGGCTCATCGAGATACTGCCAGCCACCCATTGGTTCGAGCATTCTGAAGAAGCGCGGCAGATCGAAGGCGACGACGTCGCCGGGCAGCGTGCCCAGGAAGGTGTTCAGGTGCGGTCTGCCGACAACCACGGCGTCACGCGCCACGGTACTCAACGGCAGGGGCGGCGTGATGTCGTCCCTGGTCGGCGTTATGATGGTGGCGCGCCGGCTTAGGTGCCACTGGTCGGCGGGGATCCGGCTGAGCGTGCTACCGGCGACGGTGTTCTGGATGTGCACACCGCTGGCGGCGGCGGGGTAGTCGAAGTTCACGCCGTCAAATGAGGGCTGCGCCAATGCGGCGTGGCCGTAGACTACCATGGTTGGGGAGAATCTTGCGCCTTCGCGGGCGGCCTGGGCCAGATCGCCGGCCACGGTGGGATCGAGCGGAGGCGCCTTCGAGACCGTGGGTCGATCGGTGAGGAACATCAGGATGTCGGCGCGCGGGTCGCTGTATTCGTCGTTGGTGAGCAGCGCGGTTTCCGGGTCGTAGCCGAGGGCCAGCTCCGGATCGCCGATCAGGACGCGATGGAACCGGCGGGCGTCGAGGCCGGCCTGGGTAAGGGCGGCCGGCTGGGTGCGGCCGACGAGTAGCAGCACGCTGCGGCTGGGGTTGCAGGCCGCGAGGTCTTCCTGGATTTCGCGGACGAGGTGCCGCATGCGGTTCTGGACCTCGGAGTAGGCCGCTGCCTGGCGGGTCGTGTCAACCGTGACGGTGAAGACCACGCCGACGACGGTCAGCGCGAGGCTGAGCACGGCCAGCGAGACGAGCATCTCGACGAGCGTGAAGGCCGGTGGCGCGCAGCGTCCCGGGTCGCGCCGGTAGGGGGCGACACGTGCTCGGTGGCGGTCAGTTTGTGCATGGCGGCGCGTCATGGCACCTCAGCCAGACGAACGATGCGCCGGGCCACGGACAGGACAGGCGAGCGATCGTCAAAAATGGGTGTGCCGTCAGGCTGCCAGCCGGTAATCGCCGGGGGGATCACCCACACCGGCCAGTCAGCCGTGCTGCCGGTCGCTCGCACCCATGGGTAAAAGCCGTTGTTCTTGACGACGATTTCGTAGTCATCGCCGCCAAGATAAGCGCTCCGCGTGACTTCGTAGATCGGGAGGGTGTTGGGGGCATGCGGCACGAAGCCGGCCAATTGCACGCCGGAAAGGGCGTCCGGGCGGTCGCAGTTAGCTGCGGGGATGAAGATGCTGCCGGGCGGCAGGACCTTGGCAAGATCACGGTGGCATTCGAAGCGCAGTTCGGGCGGATCCAGGAAATTCGGGTCCAGCACGCGGTCCGGTCCTTCGTACGCCGTATCGGGAATAAGCGGCAGCCGCGTGAATGTCCCGAGCCAAGGCACCGGCGTTGGGGTAATCAGCGGCGTGCCGCGCGCGCCGGCGGCCAGCCCCGGACGCGGGCTAATCATCCCGGCCGGGGGAAACGACGCGAAGCCAAGTTGACCGCCGCCGCCCGCCACGCCGCGCGGGCGGCGGATCGCCAGGGCGATGAACTCGTACAGCAGCGGGTCGCTCCCGTCGGCGTAGGAGACGCGCCGGTAAAACGCGAGCCAGACGACGTTGCGCTCCGCGGCGCGGCGACGCGCCAGGTGGGTCACGGCGTACGGCTGACCGCCCATGGTGGGCAGGTAGTCGTAAGCGGACCGGGTTTCTTCCGCCTGAACGGGTGGGTACACGTTGGCGACGGACGGCAGCAGCGTGGCCGTCCACGGCCGGCTGGACACGAGCGGTTCGTCGTATTCAAGGAATTTGGGAGCCGCGGGTGGCAGGCTGCCGACCCATTCAGCAATCGCCGACTCGACGTCCCGATAGACGCTGGGGGCGAGATCGGACGGCAACGAATCGACGTCCGGAGCGAGGGACAGATCAAACGTGGGTGGGACAAACGGACGGACCTTGATCAGAGGCTCGTATTCGTCCCTGGGCAACGTGTAGTTGGTCAGCCCGACGGTCGGTTCCCGCGGTACGAACAGGTCGGAGTAGTAGGTGCGGGCACCGCCGGAATCGCGCAAATCCCGGCGCAGGCGGATGCAGCGTTCGAGCACGTCCAGGGCGTACTCGGCGGCGGCTTCGCCGGTGCCGCGCTCGATCGTGTCACGCGTGTATTTGAGCCCGACCGGCAGCGCGGCGCCGATAACGAGCAGCCCGAAGCCGAGGATGACCAGCGCGATCATCATCTCGGCCAGGCTGAACGCGGGCGCGGCAGCACTATGTCGGAGCTTGACTCGGCTCACTCGCATGCCGAAATCCTCTATCTATTTCCCATCACCAGCTCGCCGCCGAAGCGGCTTACCAGGTACGGCCGGGCGTTATCCTTCAGCCAGCGCTGCCGATCGTACCCTATCCCAGCTTGCCTACCAGCCGATAAGAACGCGCTGCGTCCGTACAGGGCGACCCCCGTGAAGTTGTACCGTTCGTAGGGCCGGTTGTTGCCACCTACCAATTCATCGAGGTGACTGCGGTCCTTCTCCACGCGGCTATAGGGATCGTAGGCCTTTAGCCGCAACGGGCTCACCGTCGTCCGCAAGCCCGTCTGCGGGTCGAAGACGATCAGGAAATCGTCGGCGTGCAGGAAGTTGTTGCGGGGATCCGGCGCGTCCAGAGTAAACGCGCCCACGGCACCGTCGAGAACCAGATCAGCACCGAAGTTGTTGAACACGCGCGTCGGCGTCGCCAGGCCGTTGACCGGAACCTCGCGCCTGTTATCGTCGAGGGCCTCGGCCGGCGCGACCCACACATCTTCCGGCAACTGCGTGGACGCCACTCCCGCGCGGCGCTCGAAGTACTCGCGGAACTCAATGCGCCCGGTCGAGTAGACGAACGGGACCGCGACGTAGCTGTACAGGACAATGTGTTGCCGGTTGCGCGGCCGCTGCGGCTCAGCACTTTCGTCGGCATCCCAGGCGCCGGGGACAAAGCGAACGGCCGTCGGACTCATGTCGGCCAGGGCGGCGAGGTGGGCGCGCGTCAGGGCACCATTGACGACCTGCGTGGCCTGGCTGTGGCGCGACTGGGTGGCCATCGCGTTGAGCCCGGGCACGGCCATCGCCAGCACAAGCACGATTACGCCGATCACCACGACCATCTCGGTCATCGTGAAAGCGCCACGTTGTGCCGACGGCATTCTCAAGGTCATACTCCTGCGGCCGGCCGGGCACGGCGGGCCGGGCGCGATCCAGGCTCGCACCTAGTTGGTATCGGGTACATAAGTCTCCTGCTCCGCGCGTCCGCGGGCCCGCGCCCAACCGGGACCGGTCCCGTCGGACGCCGGCGGGTCCAGGAAACCGCTACGGGGGTTGGCAGCGGCGGCCGCCGGCGTCGGGAACGGCACGCTGTAGATCCAGCGGGCCGACTCGAGCAGGCTGTCGTCGCCGGCCGCGGCGGCCTGGTACTCCGCCAACGCGCGTTCGGAGTTCGTGGCGCGCGAACGCAACACCGGGATGCGATCGGTCACGACCCAGTTTCCATTCGTGTCCAGCCCCAGCTTCACGTACAGGAAGTAATCCAGCGGCACGCCCCAGACGTCATAAATGGCCATTACGTCCAGGGTGCCGGGCTGACCCGGCTGCGCCGGGTTGCCCGTCGGGTTCACGAAGTCGTAGTTGTCACCCAACACGAGCCGCTTCGTGCGCGCTTCGGGCACGGCCGCGAGCGAACCAGGGCTGAAGACGCGCAGGTAAGTATACAGAGCGCGGATGTCGTCGAACTGGGCGGCCGGCTCGCTGTCGGGCAACTCCACCAGATTCACGGCGGCTGGCGCGGACTCGACGTTGAGATCACGCCGCAGCCGGTCCGACAGGCTCCACTGCTGCGAATACTGGTCGTACGCCTCGTATGGTTCCAGCACACCGTACACCGAGTTGGACTGCGGCGACTGGCGGTCAAGCCGGTACGGCGGATAGGGCCCGAACGTCCGCCCGCCGGCCCGCCGGGGGTTGTCGTAGATCATGCCGAGGGGGTTTTCCACTGCGAACTGGTCAATTGCGCCGTGGACGGCGCTCATGATGGAACGCGTGGCGGCCACGCGCTGGCCGTGCACGACCTGGCTGCCGATGGTCAGCACCATGCCGGCCAGCAGGCCGATGATGACGATCACGATCAGTAGCTCGACGAGCGTGAAGGCCGGTCGGCGGATCGCGTTGGTCATGCGAGCCGGCTGCCGGGCGCCAGGATGTGCCAGAATCGTGCGCATTAGCGGCCGTTGTGCTGGATGTTAGTGATGTCGTCGCCCGTGCCGTACACGCCGTCATTGCCCGGGCTTATGAGGAGATACGAATCGCGCCGCTGCGGCGAGAGCGTGGCCTGCACGGACATATTCCGGATGTAGCAGGCAAATGAGAACCGATCGTCATAGACCGGGAAGTTGTCAACGGTGTATCCGACCAGGTCATTCAGATCCATCGCCAGTCGGTGTTCCGGCGCGCCGGCCCGCAGGATCAGGCGGTCGGCATGGGTCGGATTGACCAGGTGGCCGTTGTCCTCCCAATGGTAGACGCCGCGGCTGGCGGAATCGCTGAACTCGCGGCCCCGGTCGACCATGTAGATACCGGCCGGATCGGCCTTCCAATACAGGATCGGGAAGCCGAAGCCGTCGAGGAACATGGGGTGGGGGCGATCGGGATTGTGGGCGGTGTCGGCGATGACATCGGCCTCGGCGGGGATCAGGAAGCGGCCGGTCTCGCGATCCCATTCACTCATGCGGACCTTGGTGGTGTCGACGTACGGTCCGGAGCGCGGCTGCAGCGGCCGGCCGTCGTCGCGCAGGGCATAGGCGCCGCTTTCAAAGGGATTGTCAGCCGCGCCGCGTATTGCATCGGTATCCTCGGACCAGCGCGTGCTGCCCGTCCGGAAGGCCCGGAAGCCGGGCGTGCCCAACCCGTCGGCACCGGCCAGGGCCCACACGAGGAAGCCGGCGCCGGCCGCGCGAATGTTCTGGTCGCCATGCGAGCCGGGGAGGCCGCTGTACGGATTCGCCACCTGACCATAGGGCGGCTGACTGCTGGCAGGGTTGGGCAGGTCTGGGAAAGACGGTGGGAAGTCACCGCCGACCTGCGTGTCGGCCTGGAAGGTTTGCAGGCCGGTTTCGAGCGTGGCGAGCATGGCGCGGGTGGCCGTGTCGCGGGCAGTAGTTCGCACAGCACTGACCGCCGGCAGGAGCACGCCGATCAGCACGGCGATAATAACGATCACTACCATCAGCTCGACGAGCGAGAATGCCGGGTATCGGCTGGGGCGTGGGGCCGTGTGTTGAGTCCTCAGCATCATCATCGTACTCCTGCCGGGCTCGTTCCGGCTCGGGCACTGGCGCCGCCGGTGCGGGCTGGCATCAGAAGTTCCGCACGTCGTCAGGGGTTCCATAGCGGGCGTCGCGACCCGGCGAGATCAGCATGAAAGTATCAGGTTGTCGGGGCCACACGCGGCCGCCGGCGCCGCCGCCCTGGTCAGTGCCCTCGAAGAGATTGCGGTCGTAGATAGCGTTCATGAACGTATCCGGGGCCGGTCGCGCGCGCGGGTAGACTGGATCGTAGCCCAGTTCGGCCAGCGCGTGGAAGTAGTTGGAGCCGGGCAGCTTGGCGGCGCCAAGGTCCCAGCCATCCTGCGCGACCTGGTAGTACCCGTGGCCGCCGACGCTGCCCGTGAACACGGCGTTGTCGGACTGGTCGTAGACGCCGGTCCGAGTTGGATCACCGACCACGTCGCCGGTGGAGAGGGCGTTCTTGGCGTGCGGATTGGCGACGTAGTAGAGGATGGGGTAGCCGAAGGCGTCGATGAAGAACGGGATGCGGTCGTTACTCCAGACGGTGCTGCCCGCAGCCGAGTCACCTTGGGTAAGCGGGGCGGGAACCCGGCCGACGTAGCCGTGGCGGGCCTTGTAGACGGTGGGGGTCAGGGCTTCCTCGCCGCTGGCTTCAACGTAGCGGCTCTGGCGGGTGTACTCGACCTCCGAGTCGGGATCATACCAGTCCAGCCAGTCGGTGCTTTCGTAGAGGCGGCTGGGCTTGATGTAGCCGCGCAGATCGGGGCCGGAGAGCTGCAGGGCCAGCCACTGGGCGCCGCTGAGATAGACGGTGCCGGACGACTCGAACGGATTGCGCCCCCGCGAGACGGGATACTTCTCGAGCTCGGTGCGAAACATCTCGCAGCCCTTGCCGATCGAGGCGATCGTGCCGCGGGAGGCGGCGGACTTGGCCTGGTTGCGGGCGCTGTTGATGGCCGGCACGAGCATACCGACCAGCAGGGAGATGATCCCAATGACGGTCAGGAGCTCGATCAGCGTGAAAGCGGGTCGCGCTCGGCGTGGGCCGTTGTGCACCTGATGTTTCATGCGTCTCATACGTCAAACCTCGCGGTAAACGTCCGCCGGACCGCTATGCGCCGCCCTGCAGGCTGTTGATCAATGCCACCAGGGGTAGGAACAGAGCGATAACAATGAAGCCGACGATCAAGCCCAGGACGACCACCATGATCGGCTCCAACAGGCTGACCAGTGAGGCCACCAGGGTATCGACCTCGTCGTCGTAGTTGTCGGCCACCTTCGTCAGCATTTTGTCGAGCTCGCCGGTCTCCTCACCGACGTCCACCATGTTTACGACCAGCGAGTCAACGCACTTGGAGGCCCGCAGGGGGTTGGCGAAGGTGTCGCCCTCGCGGATGGAGTCGTGCACGCGCTGGAGCATGTTGACGTATACCTCGTTGCCGCTCGTGTCGCGCGTGATCTTGATGGCCTCGAGGATGGGCACGCCGGCGGAGATCAGCGTGCCCAGGGTGCGGGCGAAGCGCGCCACGCCGGACTTGGAGGCGATCTGCCCGGCCACGGGGACGCTCATAAGCCCGACGTCCATCAACCAACGGCCGGCGCGGGCCTTGCGCACCAGCTTGACCATGGCGATAATGAATAATGGCGTGCCCAACACAACCAGCCAGCCGGGCGGGGTACCCGCGGCAAACCAATTCGAGATGGCGATCAGCAGCTCCGTCATCGCCGGCAATTCCTGGCCGAAATCCAGGAAGATCGCCCGGAAACGCGGCACCACGAACACCATGATGAAAGTCACGATGGCCACGGCGATCGTAATCACGACGGCGGGGTAGACGCAGGCGCCGACGATCTTGCGCTTGAGCTTCTGGGCCTTCTCCATGAACTCGGCGAGGCGTTGGAGAATCACATCGAGCACGCCGCCGGCCTCGCCGGCCGCCACCATGTTGCAGTACAGCCGGTTGAACGCCTTGGGATGGCGGGCCATCGCTTCGGAGAGCGTCGCACCGCCCTCGACGTCCTCGTGGACCTCCTTGAGCACGCTGCGCAACATGCCCGGCTTCTGCTGCTGCTCGAGGATGCGGATGCTGCGCAAAATGGGCAGGCCGGCGTCCTGGAGCGTCGAGAGCTGCCGGGTGAAGGCGGTCAGTTGTTTGAGGCTGACTTTGCCGAAGCCGGTACCGGCAGCCTTCTTGCGCTTGACGCCGGAGACCTGGCGTGCCACGGTTCGTTTCTTGTCGGTCTTCTCGACGACCTTGGTCGGGAAGTAGCCCAGGCCGCGCACCTTGGCGACGGCATCCTCCTTGGTGGGGGCTTCGATGCTGTCCTTGACTTCCTGGCCCGAGGAGTTCAGGGCCTCGTACTGAAATAGCGCCATTGCATTGACTCCATGCCGGCGTTATCACCTGCGCAGCGGGCTCGGTCGAATTGACCCATCCCGGCCGGTCCGCGTATCCGAATTCGCCCCGGCCTGCACTCCATTATTCTCGCCCACCAAGTGGCCGGACAGGCGCGCCTTTTTATAGGACTTTGTGCAGCAGCCCGCTGCGCCGGCCCCCACGCCATGAGCCGGTCTGGTTCTCAGACGGCTTCCTCCGCAATGGTCTCGCGGATGATTTCTTCGAGGGACGTTATGCCGTCATACATGAGCAGCAGGCCCGCCTCCCGCAAGACCCGCATGCCACGCTTGCGCGCTTCCTGGCGCAGCACGGCCGTCGAGGCGTGTTTCATCACGAGTTCCTTGATCTCCTCGTACATGAGCATTATCTCAAACAGCGCCAGCCGGCCCTTATAGCCGGTGTTGTTGCAGTAATCGCAGCCGCGGCCGTAGTAGAGGGGGCGCCCGGCGTGATCCTCGTAGGTAACGCCCAACTGCATTAGCTGCTGCTCGCTGGGTTCGAACTCCTCCTTGCAGTTCTCGCAGATTTTGCGCACCAGGCGCTGGGCCACGATAGCCTCGAGCGTCGCGGTTAGCAGGAACGGCTCCATGCCCAGGTCCAGCAACCGCGCTATCGAACTAGGTGCGTCGTTCGTGTGCAGCGTTGAGAAGACCAGGTGCCCGGTCAGCGAGGCCTGGATCGCAATCTGCGCGGTTTCCAGATCGCGGATCTCACCCACCAGGATGATGTCCGGATCCTGCCGCAGGAAGCTGCGAAGGAAGCGCGCGAACGTCAGGCCGATCTCGGGGCGTACCTGGCACTGGACCATCCCGTCGATGTCGTACTCAACCGGGTCCTCGGTCGTCAGGATCTTGACCTCGGGCGAGTTCAGCTCGCGCAGGGCCGAGTAGAGCGTGGTCGTCTTGCCGCTGCCGGTCGGTCCGGTAACGACCACGATCCCATGCGGCTTGCGGATGAGCTGACGAACAGTCCCCAGGTCGTCCTCCCGGAACCCCAGCAGTTCGAGGTCGAGATTCACCTGGGCCCGGTCCAGCACGCGCAGCACGACGCTTTCACCAAACATCGTCGGCAACACGCTGACGCGCAGGTCAACCGGCCGCTTCTCGATCAGGAGCTCGACGCGGCCGTCCTGGGGCAGACGACGCTCGGCAATATCGAGGTTGGCCATGACCTTCAGCCGGGAGGCGATCGCCATGGCTACGTACTTGGGTGGGGGGACCATTTCGAAGAGGACGCCGTCGATGCGGTAGCGCATCTTGAACTCGTCCTCGAACGGCTCGAAGTGAATGTCGGAGGCCTTGTCGCGAATGGCCTGGAGGAGCACGAGATTGACAAGCTTCTTGACCGGATTGCTCTCGGCCATTTCGCGCAGCTCGTCCAGGTCGATGCTTTCACCGCGGCCGGCGTACTTGGCCAGATCCTCGTCGTCGCCGATCTCCGAGATGAGGTCGCTCATCGATTGGGCGGACTCCTCGGGATAGTACCGGTTGAGGGCTTCGGCCATGTCGGCCGCGGTGGTGATGCGGGCGACGACATTGAATCCCATCAGCGTCTTCAAGTCGTCGGTGGCGTGGAAGTTGTCCGGGCTGGCCAGCGCCACTTCAATCGTGTTCGTCTCGCGATCGTAGGCGGTCGGTACGATGCGGTAACTCTGGGCCATCTGGGCTGGAATCAGGTCAATAACACTCTTCTCGATGTCGATATTGGCCAGCGTGATCGATTCCATCCCGACCTGAGCCGCCAGCGCCCGGTGGACGTCCGCCTCCTCCACCACGCCCATCTCGATGAGGAGTTGGCCCAGCGG
This sequence comes from uncultured Planctomycetales bacterium, assembly GCA_964647015.1. Taxonomy (GTDB): domain Bacteria; phylum Planctomycetota; class Phycisphaerae; order UBA1845; family Fen-1342; genus JAAYXS01. Next base: position 9,693 of record CAZYGM010000053.1, read on the forward strand.
ACCGCGCTTCTTCTTCTGAAGCTCAAGCGCCTCGGACACTTGCGCCCGAGTGACCTTGCCCATCTTGATGAGGATCCGCCCAATGGGGCGACCCTTGAGCTGCGCGATTGGAGGCATCTCTTCAGTGGCCATCAACTTGCACTCCGACGGGCTGCGCGCCCGGACAGGTATTATATGAGCAGATGGGCCGCGCGCGAACTCATGCCGGACCGATAGCGCCCACGCGGGGCATTCGCCTCAGGGGCATAACAGCTTGGCGACCGGTGCCGGCAGCCTTGTGAGCCGGCGTCGGGTGTGGGATGATGCCCGTCACTCGCTCGCGCACCCGCAGCCGGCGTGTGTTGCGTGGTGCCGGCCAGGGCCGACCTCGATTAGGTACGCTGCATGAATGCTCGCCTGATACTGATGATCATGCTGCCCGCGCTGGCGTTATGGGCATCCGGCTGCGCCGGAGCCCAGCGACTGAATCTGGCTGAACAGACGGGCGGCAGTGCGGCGCTCTTCGGTCAGTTCCGCGCCTATGACGGCCACACCGGCCGATCGCTGTCATTCGCGCAATTGGCGCGCAAGTGCGCAGCGGCAGATGTGGTGCTCTTTGGGGAACGGCACTCGGACGCGGTCTGCAACCAGGTCGAGGCGCAACTGCTAGCAACACTGCTGGAGCAGCATCGGCCGACGGCGCTGGCAATGGAGTTCTTCGAGGCTGACACGCAAGCCTCGGTGGATGCGTATCTTGCACGCCGCATTGCCGAGCCGGCCTTTTACGAGCAGACTCGTCGGAGTCCTTCGTATGTGCGTTCGCACCGCCCGCTGGTGGAGCTATGTCGGGCGGCGGGCGTGCCGGTGATTGCCGCCAACGCGCCGCGCGGGCTGGTACGGGCATACCGAGTTTCTGGACAGCCTTACTCTGAATTCCGTGCCGCCCTGGACCCGGAAGAGCAGCGTTGGCTACCGCCGACCTGCGAGGATCTGGGTGGAGCGTACCGGGAGCGGTTCATGGAGGTGATGGCGTCGCACGCTGCTCCGCCGGCTCCGGCGTCGCCGGAATCGCCCGACCCCGCTGCCAGTCCGGCGGACGCTGGGAGCGTGGAAGAGATGCCGGCGCCCGCGCCGGCTTCGGCCCCTTCGGCTGACGAACCGGCGACGGCGGGCGAGCCTGCGGCGGACAAGCCAGCGGTCGCGCAGCCGGCTTCGCCGGAGGCGTTCTACCGGGCGCAACTGCTGTGGGATGAGGCGATGGCTGATGCGCTGGTGACGTTCCGCGAGCGGTTCTCGGCGCACCGGGTGATGCTGGTAGTTGGCGCGTTCCACGTGGCGCACGAGGGTGGCACGACAGTGAAGTACCGGCAACGCCGACCGCAGGATCATGTTGTCACCGTGGTCTACGTGGCGAGCGAGGACGGCGCCTTGGCGTTCGACGAGGCGGATCGCGGTGCCGGGGGCATCCTGGTCTACGGCGTGACGCCGCCGCCGAGTCGGCGGAAGGCCGAGCCGGCCGGCAGTTCGCCTGGTGAGGCCGCCAGCGGGGCATCGCCGGGTGTTGCGGCCGAGCCGGTCAGTGAATGAATGGTTAGGCGTGTGGTTTGGAACGGCAGTTGCAAGGCGTGATCAGGGCGCGGGTCCACCGGCCAAGGTGGACGAGAAGGACTTGGGCGTGAAACAAACGTTGTGTCGGCCGGGATAAGTTGACTGCGCTTGGCGTGGCCGGCCAACGTGAGGATAACACAATCCGAACATGGACGGACCGGCACTGCTGGATCTCCCCGGTCGGACTAGTAGGAATTCGCACAGGAGTCTGGGGACTATGACACGAAGTTCCGCGACTGCCGAAGTTGTCGAGCACGAGGCGTCTTTTCTGGAACCGCTGTTCTGCCCACAGTCGATTGCGGTGGTGGGCGCCTCGCGGACGCCGGGATCCGTGGGTCACGCGCTGGCGCACAACCTGGTCCAGGCCGGGTACACGGGGGTGATCTACCCGGTAAATCCGAAGGCCAAGAGCATCCTGGGCAACCGCTGTGTGCCGAGCGTCTCGGCCATTGATGACCATGTGGATCTGGTGGTGCTGGCGATTCCGCCGCAGTTCATCGAGGGGGCGGTGCGGGAAGCGGCCGACCACGGTACACGGCACTTCGTCGTGATCTCCGCCGGCTTCAAGGAAGTGGGCGGTGAGGGGGTGAAGCGCGAGGAGTCGCTCAAGGCGCTGGCCCGCGAGCGTGACCTGACTATCGTGGGGCCGAACTGCCTGGGTGTGATCAACACGGACCCGACCGTGCGCATGAACGCGACCTTCGGGCGCTCGATGCCGCGGCCGGGATCGCTGGGTTTGATCTCGCAGAGCGGCGCGTTGTGCACGGCGTTGCTGGACTATGCCCAGGGTATCGGCATTGGCTTCTCGCGCTTCATCAGCTTCGGGAACAAGGCGGCAGTCAGCGAATTGGATCTGCTCAAGTCGCTGGCGTTCGATCCGTACACCAAGGTCATCCTGATGTACGTCGAGGAGCTGGGCAGCGGGCAGCAATTCGTGGACACCTGCTACGCGATCACGCACGGCAACAACCCCAAGCCGATTCTGGCGATCAAGACCGGCCGGACCTCCGAGGGGGCGGCGGCGGCGGCCTCGCACACGGGCTCGCTGGCGGGATCGGACGAGGTGTACGACGCGATCATGACGCAGGCGGGGGTGCAGCGAGTCGAATCGGTCAAGGAGCTGTTTGACTACGCCGAGATCTTCGCCGACCCGATCCTGCCGAACGGCCGTCGCACGGCGATCATCACCAATGCCGGCGGCCCGGGCATCATGGCCACCGATGCGTGCATCCGCAGTGGCATGCAGTTGGCGCGCTTCCAGGAGTACACGCGTAAATCGCTGCAATACCAGATGCCGGCCACGGCCAACATCAAGAATCCGGTGGACGTCATTGGTGATGCCCGGCACGACCGTTACCGGGCGGCGCTGGACGCGGTGACGGCGGACGAGGGTGTTGACCAGGTTCTGGTGGTCGTCACGCCGCAGACCATGACGGACGTCACGGAAATCGCTGACGTCATCCGCGAGTCCAAGGCGTTCTGTGGCAAGCCGATCGTGGGCTGTCTGATGGGGCTGGTGGACGTGGGGGCGGGCGTGCAGTTGCTGCAGAACCACGGTGTCCCGACGTACCCGTTCCCGGAGGACGCGATGCGGGCGATGCTGGCCAAGTGTCGCTTCACGGAATGGTGTCGGTCCCAGAGCCGTGGCTACCAGCAATTCGAGGTGGACCGCGCGGCGGCGGCCCGGGTCTTTGACGAAGAACTGGCGGCGGGGCGGAACCAGCTCGTCGAACTGAAGGCCCTGGACGTAATGCGGCACTACGGCTTTGCGACGGTGCCGTACAAGCTGGCGGCCAGTGCCAAGGAAGCGGCGGCGGCCGCGGAGGAGATGGGGTTCCCGGTAGTGCTGAAGATCTCGGGGCCGAAGATTCTGCACAAGACTGACGTGGGCGGAGTGCGGCTCAATCTGACTGACGCCGATGCCGTCCGCACGGCCCATGAAGAGATGGTGGCGACCGTGCGTGACAAGCTGGGCCCGGAGGTGGAGGTCTGGGGCGTACTGGTGCAGAAGATGCTGCCCCCGGGCAAGGAGATCATTTTGGGCATGTCGCGTGATCCGCGTTTCGGGCCGCTGTTGATGTTCGGGCTGGGTGGCATCTACACCGAAGCCCTGCGGGACGTATCATTCCGGCTGGCGCCGCTGCGGCAGGAGGTTCCGGCGGAGATGATCAAGAGCATCCGCTCGTATCGCTTGCTGGAGGGCGTGCGGGGCGAGCCGCCGTCCGACGTCGCCATGATCGGCGAGTGTCTGCTGCGCCTGTCGCAGCTTGTGACGGAGCATCCGCGCATCAAGGAACTGGACATCAACCCGTTGATGGTCTATGCGCGCGGCGACGGCGCCATGGTGGCCGATGCGCGCATCATTCTCACGGAGAGCTAGGCATGGGTAACTGGACCGAGCGCTACGCGGACAAGGTCGTCTCGGCCGAAGCCGCGATCAGCAAGATCAAGGCTGGTGACCGCGTGTACATCGGGTCGGCCTGCGGAGAGCCGCAGGAGCTGGTACGGACGCTGAGTCGCATGGGCGACCGGCTGGCCGACACGGAGCTGATCCACGTGATGACGCTGGGCGTGGCGCCGTACGCGGATCCGCGCTACGCGGCCAGCTTCCGGGCCAACGCGTTCTTCATCGGCAACAGTGTGCGCGGGGCGGTCAATGATGCCCGGGCGGACTACACGCCGGTGTTCCTGTCGCAGGTGCCGGCGTTGTTCAAGTCGGGGCGCATCAGCATCGACGTGGCCCTGATCACGGTGAGCCCGCCGGACGAGCACGGCAACTGCAGCTTGGGCGTGTCGGTGGACATCACGAGGTCGGCGGTGGAGGCCGCCCGGCTGGTGATCGCCCAGGTGAACCGTCACTCGCCGCGCACGCTGGGCGACGCGTTTCTGCACGTGAGCCAGATCAACCATCTCGTGTCGCACGACGAGCCGCTGCTGGAGTGGCCGGACACGGGCGAGCCGGACGAGGTCACGCGGCAGTTGGCGGCGAACCTGGCCCGGCTGGTACCGGACGGGGCGACGCTGCAACTGGGCATCGGGCGCGTGCCGGACGCCGTCCTGGGCCTGCTGACGAACAAGCACGATCTGGGCATCCACACGGAGATGTTTTCGGACGGGGTGCTGAAGCTGACGGAGGCCGGGGTTATCACGGGCAAGTACAAGACGCTGCACAAGGGCAAGATTGTCGGCAGCTTTGCGGCCGGCAGCCAGCGGCTGTTCCAATTCCTGGACAACAACCCGCAGATCGAGATGCGGCCGTCTGAGTACACCAACAGCCCGTTCGTCATCGCCCAACATGACAACATGGTGGCGATCAACTCGGCCTTGGAGATCGACCTGACGGGGCAGGTGGTGGCCGACTCGCTGGGGCAGCAGTTGTACAGCGGCCTGGGCGGCCACGCTGACTTCATGCGTGGCGCGGCATTGGCCAGGAATGGCAAGCCGGTAATCGCCGCGCCCAGCACGGCGGACACGCCGGAGGGGGTGCGCTCGCGCATTGTGTCCGTGTTGCAGCCCGGAGCCGGTGTGATCACGACGCGCGGCGATGTGCACTACGTGGTGACCGAGTACGGCGTGGCCTATCTGCACGGTAAGACCATGCGTGAGCGGGCGATGTCGCTGATTACGATCGCCCATCCGGACTTCCGTTCGGAGTTGCTGCACGCCGCCAAGCGCCGCCGCATCGTCTACCCGAACCAGATTATGCCGCCGCCGCAGGCGCCCTACCCGGCGGAGTATGAGACGACGGTGGAGCTGGCGGACGGCACGGAGGCGTTCATACGGCCGATTCGCCCGGACGATGAGCCGCTGATGCGTGAGATGTTCTACGAGTTCAGCGAGCAGACCGTCTACCTGCGCTACCATGCCTCGGTCAAGGCAATGCCGCACAACAAGCTGCAGGTATTCTGCAACGTGGACTATGACACGGAGATGGCCCTGATCGCGCTGGTGGGCACGCCGGGGCACGAAGAGGTGGTGGGGGTTGGGCGGTACATGACGGACGCGGCCAAGGAGAACGCCGAGGTGGCCTTCACGGTCAGCGACCGCTATCAGCGCAAGGGACTGGGGACGCACTTGTTCGAGCGGCTGATCGAGGTGGCCCGGGCACATGGAATCAGCCACTTCCACGCCTACGTGCTGGTGGAGAACTCGGGCATGCTGAAGATCTTCCATCGCTCGGGGCTGAACATTGAGACTTCCAAAGAGGGCGACGTCGTGAAGGTCTCGATGACGCTGCCGCAGTCCGAGGCGGAGAACCGATGAGAAACCCAGAGCTGGCCGGTTGGGAAGAGCGCTATCCGGGCAAGGTACAGTCGGCCGAGGCGGCCATTGCGCTGGTGCAGGCCGGGCAGCGCGTGTACGTGGGCTCGAACGCCGGCGAGCCGCAAACGCTGGTCGAGGCGCTCTCCGCGCGTGAGGACCTGCTGGACACGGAGATTGTGCATATTCTGACGCTCGGCGTGGCGAGCTACACGGAGCCGCGCCTGGGCCAGCGCTTCCGGCACAACGCGTACTTCATCGGGCCGAACGTGCGCGCGGCCGTACAGGAAGGGCGGGCCGACTACACGCCGATCTTTCTGTCGGAGCTTCCGGCCCTGTTCCGCAGCGGCCGCGTGCCGATCGACGTGGCACTCATCTCGGTCAGTCCGCCGGATAGCCACGGCTACTGCAGCTATGGGGTCTCGTGCGACGTCGGGTCGGCGGCGGCCGAGTCGGCCAAGCTGGTGATTGCCGAGGTCAACGCGCAGATGCCGCGCGTGCTGGGCGACTGCTTCATACACATGAACGACATCGATGTCGCGGTTTCCACGGATCGGCCCGTCCTGGAGGCGCCGCAGGGCGAGCTGGACGAAATCTCCCGCCGCATCGGCCAGCACATTGCCAATCTGATCGAGGACGGGTCCACGCTGCAACTGGGCATCGGGGCCATTCCGGACGCGGTCCTGACTTACCTGGAGGGTTTCAAGGACCTGGGCATACACACGGAGATGTTCAGCGATGGGGTGATCCCGCTGGTGCAAAAGGGCGTGATCACCAACGCCGCCAAGACGCTGCATCGCGGCAAGATCGTGATGAGCTTCTGCATGGGCTCGCAGAAGCTGTACGACTTCATCCACAACAACCCGTGCGTCGAGTGCCACCCGAGCGAGTACACCAACGACCCGTTCATTATTGCGAGAAACGAGAAGATGGTGTCGATCAACTCGGCCATCGAGGTTGATCTGACCGGCCAGGTATGTGCGGACTCGCTGGGCGCCAAGTTCTACAGCGGCA
>CAZYGM010000054.1:0-16547 GCA_964647015.1 uncultured Planctomycetales bacterium
AGATGAATTGTCGTTCGCGTTCCCAAAATGGTCAAACAACATCCCCGCACTCACCACCGAACTGCAAGTGTCATGCCAGGAAACACGCGCCGGACTGTCCGCCGCACGGAAGCGGTGCCCGACCATAAATCCAGTCCTTTACGGCTTTTGAGAGAATAGGACCCTTCGCACGAGGGCGCAAGACGCCGCCACCTCACCGCGTCCACCAGTCGTTCAGACTGTCAAAGTGGCAGAGACTGCCCCCCGCAGACCGAGCGCCCCACCGAACCGTTACCGCTCCCGGCGACGATCAGTACTGATCGTATGCCAGATCCTCGGCGTCCACCGCGTCGGAGTTCATGACGATGTCCCCTGTCTGGCAGTTGTATACCCACCCCGCCGTGGTAGCCTCTGGAAGGTATCCGGGGCGGGTCGTGACCATCGCCACGCCGGTCTGTCCCCGGTTCGGCGGCACGAGGCACGGGGGTATTCCAGCCCGCAGATATGGACCGAACTGGTGTCTCTCGTCCCTTCGATCGGCAACTCGACCGGCTTCATCGGTGAACTTGGTCAACTGACTCTGGAAAGCCGCGGCGCTGCCCGCCGGATGGGTCCCGTCCGAATTCTGACCGGGATAGGCCCCGTGGTCGAAGTAGTACATCTCGATCGCGTTGCGCAGTACGCTCAGCGGTACCCGCACGTCCGGCTCAACATCGGCCGAGCTTGCCCGGCTAAAGCGCGGCACCGTTAGCGCCGCCACCAAACCCAGCAGCAGCACTACCAGGATCACCTCAATGATGCTCACGCCGGATTTCACTTCCGAACCTCTCAGACTGTTCTAGATGCTGCCGCCGGACGGCGGCGCCGGCGCGTCCGCCGCCTCGTCATACGCGGGCGCTGCGGGCTGCTGCGCGAACGTTGTCGCGGTCCGGGCAACCCCGCCGCGTGCGAGGTGCTCCGGCAGGCCTTTCATCACGTCCGTGGCGATGTCTATATACTGGCTGCGGGCATAGTCCAGCAAACCTAAAGCGCGCTGGAGCAATGACTTGCCGCCATTGCCAGCACTGCGGCCGGTCCTCCCCTGCTCCCCCGACTTGCCTTCAGAATCATACGTGGCGAACGCTCGGGCGGCCGCCGTCCGACCCGCGGAGCTGGTCCCTGCCAATCCGGCCCGCAACCGCAACGGTCGGACCTCGCTCACGTCCCCGCCTACCGCCACAAGACCCGCGGAGGCCGGATCAAGCACTTCGCTCTGAATCGTGTCGATCAGCTTCTCCGCCAATAGCGTCGCAAGCGAGGTGTCGATGTGGCGCAGCACAACAAGGAATCGCTCGTCGCTGAGTCGGCCAAGGACGTCCCCCGACCGTGCCCGGCTGCGCAGTACGCACCCAAGTCGCTCCACAACCCGGTCACGATCACCCCAATGCCCGGAGTCGTCCAACTGCCGGAAGCCCTCGACGGCCAACGCCAGCAGCATGACCGACTCCCCGTTCTCGTCAGCAATAGCCAGAATCTCGTCGAGTTCCTGCAGCAAGTCCGCGCGGCGCAACAACCCGCTCTGCCGATCCAGTCGCATTACCGTCCAGAGCGACCGCAAGGCGACCAGATGGCTCCAGAACAACTGTATCTGGTTGCGCGCCGCGACCGCCGCCGTGACCGTGTGGTACTCCGGCCGTTCAATGCGCCCGACAGTTATCAGCGCCCGGGTGCGCCGATCCTGTTGAATAGGCAGGATCCAGGCCCAATCCGGACGAACGCGCTGCTCCGGGACCTCCGGCCCGTTCAGGCACTCGCCCGCGCTCTTGCCCGTCACCGGCGGTGCGGCCGCCGCTCCGTTGCGGATGTCCACCCGCCCGCTGGCGACCGCTTCACCCACGGTGCCCTCGCGCGCCGCCAACCGCTCACCCACGTTCGTCCCTCCCCGCGTGGCCGGCTCCAGCCACTGACCATCGGCTGAGAGGATGTAGAGGCGCACGCCTGCGGCACCAAACCGGTTCCGCAACGCGCTGCGCACGAATTGGTCGAAGGCGGACCAGTCGGCGGACTCGGAATAACTCTGGCGGCCCGCCTCCGAATCAACCCACTCGTTGAAGTCGGTCGCCAATGCCCCGAGCGCAGTATCTACCGGTGACTGGGCAGCCGTGCCGCCGCACCCGCGTCGCGAATGATCCGTGCTCGCTCCGCTCCAGGGCGCGAGGCGCTCCGCTGACCCGGGCGCCGCCCTCCAGGACTCGCGGGTTCGTTGACCCAGCATGCCGGAAAGGTAGCCCACCAGGCCGAGGATGCCCGTCGATACGACGATGAACGCCGCCGTCCCGCTGATGGGCGACGGGAAGTGCAGAGCCAGCCCCGTGGAGGCTACCAGGCCGGCCAGCGTGCCGGCCAGGGCCCCCCGAACAGCGCCCACGTCGCGGGCGAAGATCACCAGCGCCGCGCAGGCCGCCACGACCACGCAGAACACCGGTCCGGCGGTAACGGCCCCGAACGAGCTGCGCAGAAGATAGGATGACGCCACGGCGGCCAGCAGGGCGCCGCCGGCGATCAAGCGGCCCGTTGACCGGCTCAGGATGCAGGGCCCACTCATTGTGATCCCCCCGCGGCGGAGTCGTTCGCAGTCGCGGCGGAAGCAGCCGCATCGGGAGCCGGGCAAGCACCCCCACTTCCCGCCGGGATGTGCGGGAAGCGCTGGCGGAAGTCATCCTGTTGCTCCCGCGCGTAGCGCTCGAACAACTTAATGAACACTTCGGTGACGGTCGGATCAGTGCCGTGCCCAGCCTCCTCCCGCAGGATCTTGACGGCACAATCCACCGGGAAACCCCGGCGGTAGGAGCGCGTCGACGTGAGCGCGTCGAAGGTGTCCACTATGCGGATGATCCGGGCCGAGAGCGGAATCTGCTCGCCACTCAGGCCATGCGGATAGCCCGAGCCATCCCAGTTCTCATGGTGGTGCAGCACGCCCGACAGCACCGGCCCCAGGCGCGCTACCGGCTTGAGCACTTCGTAGCTCATGTGCGGGTGCCGCTTCATCTCCTCGAACTCTTCCGACGTCAACTTGCCGGGCTTGTTGAGAATCTCTTCGGCCACCCCGATCTTGCCGACATCGTGCAGGATGCCCGCCCACTCCAGCAGCTTCAGGTCCGGCTCGGGCAGCCCCAGCGCCGCCCCCGTCTGCCGCGCCAGCCAGCCAACACGCTCCGAGTGACCGCAGGTGTAGTTGTCCTTGGCATCGATGGCGTTGGCCAGCGCCAGGACGGTCTCAAACGCGGTCTGCTCCAGGTTGCGAACCATCATAACGTTCGACAGGACCTGCCCCCCATAGCCCAGCACCGACTCGGACGCCAGCATGTCGCTCGAATCGAAATCCGGCTCACCCGCCGGACGCAGCACGATCACGACCGCCGGGTCCGCGTCCTGCTGCCGCAGCGGCACCACCAGCACGTGGGCGCCCCCCAACGCCTGGCGCTGCGCCTCATCGCAATTCGGCACCATGGCGCGCTGGCTGGTGCGCACCAGCGCAATTTCCTTGGCTAGGAGAGTGTGAATCTCTTCCGGTCGCAGGTGCTCGAGCCACTCACTACCGGCGCGCGGCTCGATCGCCATGCACTCACCGCCCAGATCAACAAACAGCGCCCCGGCCCCGATCACCGACCCGAAGCGCTGCAGCAGCGAGTGTTGGATATGCTCCGGGTCCTGAAGCTTGGCAATATTCTCCGTGATCTCGAAGACCAGGTTCAGTTGCTCGTAGCAGCGCAGCAGCTCACGCCCCAGCGCATCATTCTCCTCGTGGAGTTGATCCAGCCGCTCCAACAGCGTCTGCGCGTCCGCCCCCAGCGCAGCACCTTCCCGCTCAGCGGTGTCGGCCAGGTGCGGCGGCGTCATCACTCTCCTCCGCGGGCTGCGGCCGCCACGTCCGGCGCTACGGCGGTGCCTGCCACCTGCTCAGCCGTGACGCGCGCCACCTCACTCAGTAGATGTGAGGGACTGAACGGCTTGGGAAACAAGCTGACCCGCGCGCGACAGGCCAGTTGGGCCAGCATCTCTTCCTGGTCGCAACGCGAACTCACCAGGAATACCCAGCGCAACGTCGGACACACGTCAAATGCCGCGCCGGCCAGGGCAATTCCATCCATCTCGGGCATATTCACATCAGTGATCAGCAGGTCGGCCGGGATTTCCTGCAGACAGGCCAGCGCGGCGCGCCCGTCCGTGGCGCTGCGCACCTCGTGTCCGTTGCGCGAGAGCCACATCGACAACACGTTGCGGATGTGGACGCTATCCTCAGCGATCACGATGCGCGCCATCTGCGTTCCCTGCCGGTTTGGGTCCAGGCGTCGAAGCGACGATCGGCAGCTCGACGGTGAAAGTCGTGCCCGTATCCTCGATGCTGTCCACCGCGATCGTCCCGCCATGCAAGCGAACCACGTCACGCACGATCGCCAGCCCCAGGCCGGTGCCTTCGACCTCGTCCAGGGCCGCCTGCGGAACGCGGAAGAACTTCTCGAAGATCCGCTCACGCCACTGCGGCGCGATCCCAATGCCCGTATCGGCTACATCCAGCCGCACCGACTGCTCGCCCCCGGAAACACGCACCAGCACGGCGCCCCCCGGCGCGGTGTACTTCACCGCATTGCCGATAAGATTGAGGCCGACCTGATGCAGGCGAATACGGTCACCTGAAATCGCCGGCACGGGACCGTGCACCTCAAGCGTCAGCTCCACCGATTTCGCGTCCGCACTGGCTTGCAAATCCCGCACGGCCTGCCGCATCAGCTCGTCCAGCTGCACGCTACTGCGCGTCAGCCGCGCCGCACCCGCGTCCACCTGCGAAACACTCAGCAGATCCTCGATGAGCTTCGACAGCCGACCGGTCTCGGCCGAGATCACCTGGTAGCACTCGCGCTGCGTCTGCTTGTCATCGAAAAGCTCGCCGCTGAGCGTCTCCGCGTAGGCGCGGATATTGGTCAACGGCGTACGCAACTCGTGCGTGATGTGCGCCAGCAGCTCGTCGCGCGAACGCTCCGCCTGCTTCAATTCCGTAATATCCTGTATGCTCACGATCAACTCGTCACAAGTGGGCCCCAGTTTGATCGGTGTTAGGCGAACGACTGCGGCGTCCTGTTCTTGCCCCAGGCGGCAGTCCACGCCTTCCTCGCCAATGTGGTGTCGCAGGCCAAGCAGCGTCTCGGCCAGCGCCGGCTGTGCCAGCCGTTCCTGCAGGGCGGCCCCGGGTTCATCCAGACCCCGTAGCCGTAGCAGACGGACGGCCGCCTGGTTCGCGTAGACCAGGCGATCACGTTGATCCAAACGCACAATCCCAATCGAAAGTGCATCCAGGATCCGCCGCGCCGAAGGCACGCTCAGGTCCAGCGCCGCGCCGCACTCCGAGCCACGCACCGGCACCTGCTCCAGCTCCCGCTGCATTCGGCTCACCGCGGCCAGCAGCGCTTCCCACTGCCCCTGCTCCTCCCGGCTGGCATGCTTCTCCATCAGAACCGTCAACAAGTCGGCGGCAACCTGCCGGCCGCCCGACCGCGCAACCGCCGCGGCCATCTGCCTGCGCCGCGCCCCGATGTACATCAGCCCCAGGGCCGTGACGCCGGCGGCCACCAGCACCGTTGCCAGTGCCCACAGCGGAATGACAACCACCGACCCACCCGGCGCACCGCCCCCACCAAGCTTCACCGCACTGCCCGCCGCCGCCAGGCTCGAAGTCCCCACCAGCCCTGTCACCAGTCCGGTAATCACCAGACCAGCAGCGACGATTGCCAGCACCAGTGCGCTTACGCGCACCCACCGACGGCCCCAGAAGACCGCCGGCCGGGTTGCCTGGCTCAAAGCGTCCCCGCCCGATCGGGCTAGGGACCGCCGGAGCGCGGGCAGAACACGACTGTCCGCAATCCCATTCACGAAGGCAGTATCGATCGGCGTGTGTCGCAGCTTCGTTCGGACGGCGACGCCTGCTACGCTATCCGCTCAAGGCTGCGAATCTGGGACGCTCGTCCCCGAAGTTGTCGGATAATATCAGCCGGCCGACCGGCACCATTCGATCGTCCGGGCAAAGCCCGTCGTCCGATCCACCTCCGGGCTCCAGCCCAACAGCTCGTGGGCCCGGCTAATGTCCGGCCGCCGCAGACACGGATCGTCGGCCGGCCGCGGCGCAAACGCGATCTCGCTGGTACTGCCAGTCAGCCGGATAACCTCCTGGGCCGCCTGCAGAACGGTGATCTCAACCGGGTTGCCCAGGTTAACCGGCACGTCCACGTCGCTCTGGGCCAGACGCAGCAGGCCCTCCACCAGGTCGCTGACATAACAGAAACTGCGGGTCTGGCTGCCGTCGCCGTGCACGGTCAGCGGCCGGCCGGCCAGGGCCTGGTTTATGAAGGTCGGCAGCATGCGGCCATCATCGCTGCGCATGCGCGGGCCATAAGTATTGAACACCCGCGCCAGCCGCGTCCGCACGCCGTGCTGCGCCCGGTAAGCCGTCGCCAGGGCCTCGCCGAAGCGCTTGCCCTCGTCATAGCATGACCGCGGTCCAATCGGATTGACGTGCCCCCAGTACGTCTCCCGCTGCGGATGCTCGCGGGGGTCGCCATACACCTCACTCGTGCTCGTGTGCAATACGGTAGCGTTCCAGGCCCGCGCCGCCTCCAGCACGTGCCGCAAACCATCCGCACATACCGCCAGAATCTGCAACGGCCGGCGGGAGAAATCCACCGGCGAAGCCGGACAAGCCAGGTTGCAGATCAGCTCGAACGGCCCCGCGACCGCCAAACCCCTCGTGATATCCTGCTCAATGAACTGAAAGCGTGCCTGCCCCCTCAAGTCCTCGGCATTGCGGCGGCTGCCCGTGGAGAAATCATCCAGCCCCACAACCTCATGCCCCTCCCGCAGCAGGCGCTCCGTCAGGTGAAAGCCGATGAAACCCGCACATCCGGTCACCATCACCCGCATGCTCAACCTCCGTGACGCTTTTTTCTCTGCCGGCCGTGCTCCATCACGCGCGCCGGAGCGGCCGATTATACTAAGCGCCGGCGTGCATTACGAATCGGCCCCGGCAGTTCGGCCCGAACCAGAATCACCAAGGATGACAGCCATGCGGATCGGCGTAGTAGGTTCCGGATACGTTGGCCTGGTTACTAGCGCATGCCTGGCGGACAACGGCAACAACGTGGTCGCGGTCGACAACGACGCGGTCAAGGTGCGCGAGCTCTCCGCCGGCCGCTGCCCCATCTTCGAGCCCGGCCTGGGCGAACTGCTGGTCGACAACCTGAATGCCGGCCGGCTGCGCTTCACCACCAACCTGCCCGAGTGCGTGGCCGACTCACGCGTGGTCTTCATCGCGGTCGGCACGCCCTGCCGGCCGGATGGCTCGGCCGACCTGTCCATGGTCGAGTCCGTCGCCACCCAGATTGGCCGGGCCATGACCGGTCCGACCGTCGTCGTCACCAAGAGCACCGTGCCGGTCGGCAGCGGCGCCCGCATCGAGGCAATCATCCGGGCCCAAACCCGCCATCCCTGCCAGGTCGTTAGCAACCCGGAATTCCTCAAGGAGGGCAACGCGGTCAACGACTTCCTGCGCCCCGACCGCGTCGTCATCGGCGCCGACGACCCAGCCGCCGGCGACCTGGTGGCCGAGCTCTACCTGCCTTTCGTCCGCAACAATAAGCCCATCCTGCGCATGAGTCGCTCTGCCAGCGAGCTCACCAAGTACGCCGCCAACGCCTACCTGGCCATGCGCATCAGCTTCATCAACGAAATCGCCGCCGTGTGCGAACGCTTCAACACCAACGTCGACGAAGTGCGCCGCGGAATCGGCGCCGACGCACGCATCGGCTACCACTTCATGTATCCCGGCATCGGCTACGGCGGCAGTTGCTTCCCCAAAGACGTGCAGGCCCTGGCCAGCACCGCGCGCGAGGCCGGCGTGCACTGCCGCCTGCTCGAAGCCGTGCACGAACGGAACCTCGAGCAGCGCGACGCCCTGGCCCGCCGCGTGCTCAGCCGCCTGGGCCCTGATCTGCACGGCCAGCGCCTGGCCGTCTGGGGCCTGGCCTTCAAGCCCAAGACCGACGACGTGCGCGAGGCCCCCGCCCTCGACATCATCAGAGTGCTGCTGGACGCCGGCGCCGCCATCGTCGCCTATGACCCGCGGGCGACGGACAGCGCAAAGCAGGTCTTGGGCGACCGCATCACGTACGACACCGACGCCTACGCCGCCCTGCGCGGGGCCGAGGCCCTCTTGATCTGCACGGAATGGAACGAGTTTCGCAGTCCGGACTTCACGCGGATGCGCCAAGCCCTGCGCCAGCCCCTCATCTTCGACGGCCGTAACCTGTTCAATCCCGCCGCTGCCGCGCGGTACGGCCTTGAATATCATAGTGTTGGCCGGCCACCGGCTTACCCAGAGCGGGACGGGCCGGCACAGTCCTGAAGTCATCCGGCAGCAGGCGCCCTTATGTCGCCGCCCTCCATCAACCTCCGCGACCTGCTGGCGAAGCATACCGCCGCCGCCGCGCCGGAGCTGCTGCGCCAGGAGGCCGACAACAGCCTGCGCTGCCTCGCCTGCGGCCACCGCTGCCATCTGCGACCCGGCCGGCACGGCGCCTGCCACGTACGCTTCAACGACAATGGACAACTGCGCGTGCCCTGGGGCTACGTTTCCTCGCTGGCAGCCGACCCGATCGAGAAGAAACCCTTCTATCACGCCTATCCCGGCAGCGCCGCCCTCTCCTTCGGCATGTTCGGCTGCAATTTCCACTGCCCCTTCTGCCAGAACTGGGTCACCAGCCAGACCCTGCGCGACAGCCACGCCCTGGCGAACCCGCAGCTCGTCGATGCCCAGCACATCGTGCAACTCGCCCTCGAGCACGAATGCCGTACGCTCAGCAGCACCTACAACGAGCCGCTCATCACCGCCGAGTGGGCGGTCGCGGTCTTCAAGCTCGGCCAACCGCACGGTCTGGTCGGCTCCTTCGTCTCCAACGGCCACGCCACGCCGGAGGCCCTGGACTTCCTGCGTCCACACGTGCGCCTGCTGAACATCGACCTGAAGGCCTGGCAGGAGGCCTCCTACCGCCAACTCGGCGGCGTGCTGGCCCACGTCCTCGACACCATCCGCCGCGCGCACGCCCTGGACTTCTGGATCGAGGTCGTCACGCTGGTCGTTCCCGGCTGGAACGACTCGGACGACGAGCTGCGCCAAATCGCGGACTTCGTCGCCGGCGTCTCGCCCGACATCCCCTGGCACGTGACGGCCTTTCACCCGACCTACAAGATGATCGGGCCACCCCGCACTCCCGCCGACGCCCTGCTGCGCGCCTACGACGCCGGCCGGGCCGCCGGCCTCAAGTTCATCTACGCCGGCAACCTGCCCGGCTCAGTCGGCAACCACGAGAACACCTATTGCCCTGCCTGCAACGAGCTGCTCATCGAGCGCACCGGCTTCTACGTCCGCCAGGTCCGCCTCCAAGACGGCGCCTGCCCGGCCTGCGGCGAACCCATCCCCGGCGTCTGGCAATAGCACGGCGGGTCAGCCGCCAAGCCCCCGCGGCCGCCCCTATGGTCGGCCATCGCGCCGCTGCATGGCCTCCGCCCTCCCCCGCCGGGCTTCGACATGTTCGGGGTCAAGCCGCAGCACCGCTTCGTACTCGGCGAGCGCCTCCTCCAACTCACCCTGCTGCAACAAGGCCGCGGCCAGGTAATAACGCGCCTGCACAAAGTCCGAACGGGCTGCCGCCGCCCGCCGGAAATGCTCAACGGCCCCAGCCAGGTCCCCCGCGCGATGCGTCACCACGCCCAGGTTCAAATGTGCCTGCGGCAGATCCGGCTGAATCTGCAAGGCGGCGCGGTACTCCTCAGCCGCCTCCGCAAGCTGACCCTGCTGCATCAGCACCCAACCGAGATTCACCCGCGCTTCCGCGTGTTTCGGCTGCGATTTCAGTGCGGCGCGATACTGCTTCTCAGCTTCCGCCAGCCGCCCCTGGTCTTTGAACAGAATACCGAGGTTGTAGTGGGCCACCGCGTAGCCGGGCTCCACTTCCAACGCCCGCTCATACGCCGCCACCGCCTCTTCCAACCGGCCTTGCTGCTTCAGTACGGCAGCCAGGTTGCTGTGACCCTTGGCCAACGTGGGCCGGATTTCCAGGGTCCGCCGCAGGTGCCGCTCCGCCTCCTCCAGCCGCCCGGTGTTGCGCAGCAGGACCCCCAGGTTGTGATGGGCAATCCAGGCCCGCGGACTCTTCGCCAGCGTGTCGCGCCACAGCCCCTCCAGGTCCGCATATATGTACCCCTGCCGCCACGTCAGCGTGCCCAGCACGCCCAGCAAAACCGCCGCCGCCACGACCCCCGCCCGCTTGCCCCAGGAGCCACCCCACTGTGCACATTGCCGCCCGGCCGCCACGACCAGGACAATGACGCCAATGCTCGCCAGATACTGCCAGTGGTCAGCAACATACGAGTAGCGCATGTAGTAGACGTTGAAGAATCCAAGCGCGGGAAAGAGCGTCCCAGCGAAGCACAGGACCGCGACCAGCGGCCCGCGTCCCAGCCGCCCGCGCAGCAGCCACAGCGCCGCCAAGACGCCGACCGCCGCCAGCGGATACACGTGCTGCCACCACCGGCCCGCATCGATCTCCCACCGCGGGTATATGAACGCCAGCGGGCTGGGCCACACCAGCTTGCCGGCATAGAACCACAACGCCCGGCCGGCAACCAGGCACCGCTCGACCAGCGTCAGGCTCCAATCCGGCCCCACCGCGCCCGCATAACGTGTCTCCACCCAGCTAGTCAGTAACCCCAGCGCCACGCCCAGCACAAAGAGCGGCAGCAGCGCCAGCAGGTCCGCCCGACGCAGGCTCCCGCGCCGCCACCACAAAACCAGGACCAGCACCGCCGGCAGCGTGCACGTCACCGTCTTGCTCAGCAGGGCCGCCAGAAACAGCACGATCGCCGCCGCATACCAGATACCGCGCCGCCCACGGCCGGCCTGTTCCGTCGCCGGGAAAGCGAAACGCAGATACGCCGCCATCGCCGCCAGGTAGAACACCCCGGACAACACGTTCTTGCGCTGCGTGATCCACGCCACCGACTCGACATGCACCGGGTGCAGGGCGAACACTGCCGCCGCCAGCCAGGCCCCCGGAACACCCAGCCGGACCAGCACATGCCACAGCAACAACGCCACGCCGACGTGCAGCAGCACGTTCACCGCGTGGTAGCCGCGCGGATTCAGACCCCACGCGCGGTACTCGAGCCAATACGTCGTATACACGAGCGGGTAATACTGCGGCGTAGCCTCCAGATCGAACCAGATGCGCCACAGCCCCGCCGCCGACCGCAGGGCCTCATTCTCCGCAACGTAATCGCCGTCGTCCCATACGAACCCCCCCGCGGTGGCCGGCAGGTACGCCACGACGGTCGCCGCCACCAGCAGCACGCCGGCCGCCAGGAGCTGCCCGCGGCGTCCGCCCGGTACCACCAAACCGCCGGCTGCTCCACCCTGGCGGCTCTGCCGACGGCTTGTACGCTGCGGTTTCATGGCACTTGGCGCCCATCGATGGCGACACTCCGCCGGAACGTCCGGCAGCGCGCCCGCCCACGGCTCCAAACGATCGTCCGGCGTCCGATCGGCAGCGTCAAGCAGAAGCGCTAGGCCCCAGAAAAAAGTTGCAGAAATATGTTGCATAAGCCGACATAGTATGTAGAATCTGAAACCATGCGTGAGAAACGGCAACAGGCAATTAAACGGGCGATCGAGAGCGGCTCGATCGGCACCCAGCAGGAGTTGCGGGACGCCCTGGCGGCCGCCGGTTTCCCGGTCGACCAGTCCACCCTCAGCCGCGACTTGCGCGAGTTGGGCGTGCACAAGGCGCGCGGCCGCTACGTCTGGCCCCCGGCCGCGCCCGCCGGCCCGCCGGCCGAGCCGGACTACGGCGCCGCGGTCCTCGGATTCCTCCCCTGCGGGCCGCACCTGATCGTGGTCCGCACGGCCGTCGGCCAGGCCCAGCCGGTCGCCCTCAGCATCGACGCCCACGGCGACGCGGCCATCGTGGCCACCCTGGCCGGCGACGACACGATTCTTGTTGCGACGAAGACTCAGAAGACCCAGGCCGTCGCTCTGCGGCGGCTGACAACCTGGTTTGGAGACAAGCGTGAGCGGTAACAAATGTGTGTTGGCTTATTCGGGCGGACTGGACACCTCCGCCATGTTGCCCTGGCTATGTGAGCGGGGCTACGAGGTGCATGCCGTCCTCGTGGACGTTGGGCAGGAGGAAGACCTTAACGCGCTGTGCGACAAGGCGCTGAACTACGGCGCCGCCAGCGCCGTGGTGCGCGACGCCAAGCCGGCCATGCTGGCCCATGCCGTGCCGCTGGCAATCGGCCTGGCGGCCACGTACGAAGGCTGCTACCGGCTCGGCACCGCCCTGGCGCGCCCCTTCATCGCCCTGGAGCAGGTGCGCGTGGCACGCCAGCTCGGCGGCGCGACCCTGGCCCACGGCGCCACCGGCAAGGGCAACGACCAGGTGCGCTTCGAGTTCGCCTACCGCTCACTCGCGCCCGAATGCCCCGTCCTCGCCCCGTGGAAGACCTGGGAGTTCGGCGGCCGCACGGACCTGATAAACTACCTGCGCTCCCGCGGCTGCACCGACGACTATGCTGTCCAGAAGGACTACAGCCTGGATGAAAACCTCTGGCACATCAGCGTGGAGGGCGGTCCGCTGGAGGACCCCGCCGCCCACGTCAACATTGCCGAGATCCTCGCCGCCGCCGCCGGCCGCTTCTGCTGGCACAACAATTTCGGGCCGGGCGCGCCGCAAGTGACGGTCGAGTTCCAGGACGGCGTGCCAATCGGGCTTAACGGGCAGCACCTGCCGCTGGGCTTGATTGTGGCGCAGCTCAATCAGCAATACCGGCAGGCACCCTGGGGCTGGGACCTGCTCATCGAGAACCGCTTCACGGGCGTGAAGTCGCGTGGCCTGTATATCAACCCGGCCGCCAAGCTGCTGCACCTGGCCGTGGATGCCCTGGCCCGCACGGGCCTCAACAAGCCCACGTACGACCGCTACGTACAGCTCGGGCAGGACTACGCCGGCCTGATGTATCGCGGCGAGTACTTCTCCGATCAGCGCCGCGTCGTGGCGGCCGCGGCCGAGGCCCTGCTCCCACAGCTCACCGGCACGGTAACTGTGCAGCTCGAGCCGACGCCCTACGTCGCGAAGATCGAGAACCGGGCGGCTATCTTCACTAGCGCGCTGGCGACCTTCGAGGCCAGCGACTACGCTCACGCCGACGCGGCCGGCTTCATCCACCTGAGCTGGCTGGCGAATATCGGCAAACCCTGTCCGGAGGGCATTGATGGCGACGCTCTGGAAACAGCAAGCAGCCTTGCATCCGACCTTTGCGCCTCTGAATCGCTGTCTCCAGGAGGACTGGTTCCTGCTACCGCATGAGCTGCGCTTGCAGCGGGCCCATGCGAGAACGTTGCAGGCGGCTGGGATTCTCTCGGACGCCGAACACGCCGCTCTGACCGCGGCCTTGGCACAGATCGAGCGGGAGTGCGCTGACATGCCGTGCCCGCATGACCCGGCTGAGGACCTGCACACGTGGGTCGAGGCGCGCCTGACCGCCCTGACCGGCACCGCCGGCCGCAAGATCCACACGGCCCGCTCGCGCAACGACCAGGTCGCCACGCTGCTGAAGCTGTACGTAATCGCCGCGGGCGAGCAATTGGCCGGGGACCTGGCCGAGCTGATCCGGGTCGCCGGCCGGCGGGCCGCGGAGTGGGCCGACTGGCTCTTCCCCTTGCACACGCATCAGCAGTTCGCCGCCCCGGGCAGCGTCGGGTTCTGGGTGCTGCGCTATGCCACGAGCGCTGCGCGCGTGCGGCGGCAGTTGCTATGGCACGTGCAGGAATGGCAGCGCTACTGTCCGCTGGGCAGCGCCGCGGTGGCCGGCTCGTCGATCCCGATCGATCGCAACATCCAGGCACGCGAGTTGGGCTTCACTGAGCCCACCGCCAACGCGCTCGACGCCACGTCCACGCGCGACGAATGCCTGGAGTTGCTGGCGGTGGCAACCCGGGCGGCACTGCACCTCCAGTCGCTGGCGACCGATATCATCCTGTTCTCGCAGACGTCGCTCGGCTGGACGCGCTACCCCGCCGCCTTCGCCACCGGCTCGTCCATGATGCCCAACAAGGTCAACCCGGACGCCATGGAGCTGTTGCGCGGCGAATGCAACGCCCCGGGGGCCGCGCACACCCACGCGGTCGCGATTCTGAAGGGCCTGCCCAGCGGCTACAACCGCGATCTGCAATGCCTCAAGCCGATCGTCCGCGACGCGGCCACGAAGCTGCACGAACTGCTACGGCTGGCGACGGCCTTCCTGGAGCAGCTCGATTTCGACCGCGATCGGCTCGCCGCCGCCACGCGACAAGGCAACATTTGCGCCACGCTCCGCATGGAGCAGCAAGTCCTGGCCGGCCGCCCCTTGCGCGAGGCCCATCACGCCGTGGCGGCTGAACTGACGGACGCCGAATCTGAATGCCTGCCCGACCCCCTCAGCCGCTACCGCACCAGCGGCAGCACGAACCCCCAGGAAGTCCAACGCGTGGCAGCCGCCCTCCTGGCCGAACTGGTGCCGCCCGACCAGGCCTGACGCCGCGGCTCACGTCACCTCGCTCTCACGGACAGATCCCGGCCCGCCCGCGGCGCCCAGCGCCGCAGCTCGCGCTCTGCGCCCTTCGTTTGATATTCGCCATCCGGTTTGTTAGACTGGGTGAATTAGCATGATCTTCGCTTGTCGCGAAGGTGCTTGCGCTTGAGGCCCAGAGCTTGCTCCGACGACTACGCACATGACTGCTGACCTGCCGCGCCCTGGTCCAGGGCGCTCAATGCTGCTACCGGCTGCGCGCTTGTGCTGCGCCCGGCACCTGCCAGCTCACTCGCGCACGTCAATAGCCGCCCCCGTTCCTAATCCACGGTTCCCCCGGCTTATCAGCCGAATCAATCACCGGCGCGACCCATGCCCGGCTGTCATCGGCCCGCCAGCGCCGGCCCGTGCCCTGGAGAGTCTCATCCACAGGAGGCTTAAGACATGAAGCGACCCAAAGACCCGTTTGCGACATTAGCCGGCATCATCATCGTCGGGCTGCTGCTCGGTGCCGCGGCGGCCACGCTCCAGAAGCTCGGCAACCCGCCGAACATGGGCATCTGCGTGGCCTGCTTCACCCGCGACATCGCCGGCGCCCTCGGCTGGCACCGCGCCGCCGTCGTCCAGTACCTGCGCCCCGAAATCCCCGCCTTCTGCCTCGGCGCGTTCCTCGCCGCCCTGTTGTTCCGCGAGTTCCGCCCGCGCACCGGGTCAGCCCCCGCCGTGCGATTCGTCCTGGGCATGTTCGCCATGATCGGGGCCCTGGTCTTTCTCGGCTGCCCCTGGCGAGCCCTCTTACGCCTGGCCGGCGGCGACTGGAACGCCCTGCTTGGCCTGGCCGGACTGATCGTCGGCATCAGCGTCGGCGTCGCCTTCCTGCGCATGGGCTTCAGTCTGGGCCGCTCCCACCCCGCCCGCCCGCTGGCCGGCCTGGCCATGCCCTTCGTCATGCTCGCATTGTTGTTGCTGGCAATACTCTATCCCCAGGTCAGCGCCGACCCCGCCAAGCCCGCCGCCCTCTTCCGCAGCACTAGCGGCCCCGGGGCGGCCGCCGCCAACATCTGGCTGTCCACCGCCTTCGGGCTGATCATCGGCTTCCTGGCCCAACGCACCCGCTTCTGCACGGTCGGCGGCCTGCGCGACGTAATCCTCATGCGCGATTTCCACCTGCTAAGCGGCGTGCTCGGCTTCTTCGTGGCCGCCTTCGTGTTGAACCAGGTATTCGGCCAGTTCAAGCCGCGTTTCGACGGTCAACCCGCGGCCCACACCAACGCGCTGCTCAACTTCGGCGGCATGGTCCTGGCCGGCCTGTCGTTCACACTCGCCGGCGGCTGCCCCGGCCGGCAGGTCTTCCTCTCCGGCGAAGGTGACGGCGATGCCGCGATCTTCGTACTTGGCATGTTGGCCGGCGCCGCCGTCGCCCACAACTTCCTGATGGTCGCGGACGGCCCGACCGCACCTTACATCGTCGTGGCCGGCCTGGTGATCGTATGTCTTATTGGACTGCTAGGGCGCGAGCGATTCATTCCAGCGAGGTGAAGAGATGTCACAGAACGTTGATGCCCGCGGGCTTTCCTGCCCGCAGCCAGTCATACTGACCCGTGCCGCCCTGCAAAAGGCCCGCAGCGGCGAGGTCATCGTCACGGTTGACACCATGACGCAAGTACACAACTGCACACGCGCGGCCGAGAAGCTCGGCTGGCAAGCCAGCATGCAGGCCAAAGACGACGTCTTCGAGCTGAAGTTCACGAAGTAACCCCTGGCTGGCCCGAAGATGATCTACCTCGACAACGCCGCCACCTCGTGGCCCAAGCCAGCGGCCGTTACTGAGGCCATGGCGCACTTCCTGCGCGACGTGGGCGCTAGCCCAGGCCGCAGCGGCCATCGCCTGGCCAACGACGCCGAACGCGTCCGCTTCG
>CAZYGM010000055.1:0-16452 GCA_964647015.1 uncultured Planctomycetales bacterium
GACTACGCTGGGGGCTATTGGTGCGGCGCTGCGGTCGGCCTATCCGAAGGCGCTGGTTTGCATCACGCGTGGTGGGGACGGCTGCCAGGTGTTTTCGGGGGACGAGTCGGCGGAGCTGCCGGGTTGCCGGGTGGAGGTAGTGGACGCGGTGGGGGCGGGTGATGCGTTCACGGCGGCGTTGACGTATGGCTTGTTGGCGGGCTGGTCGGCGGAGCGGTCGGCGGCGTTTGCGAACGAGGTGGGCGCGTTGGTGGCGACGCGCGCGGGGGCGATGCCAGTGTTGCAGGATGAGCTGGCGGTGCGGCGGGCGCGGTTCGGTGCGGCGCCGTGGTCTCAGGGTTGATCGGCGGTCGCGTCGGTCCGCCTGGGCCGGGTGGTGTTTCTGGTTGGGGCGGTGGGCGAGAGTTGCTCCAATTCGCGCTCGGCGACCTCGATGGTGGTATCGCCCTGGCAGGCCAGGTAGGCCGCGACGTATGAAGCGGCGCTCCAGGCCTGGTAGGCCTTACCCATCGGGCAGCCGGTGACGCCGTGGGCCCATTCGGTGAATTCCCACTCGCGGTCGAGCCCCTCGCGGCACAGTGCGGCCAGCGCCAGGAGGGCTTGTTCGGCCAGGTCCTCTTTCTGGAGTCGTTTGAGGAAGCGGACCCACAGGCCGCCGACGAAGGGCCAGATGCCGCCGTTGTGGTAGTGGTGCGGGAGGTTCTGGAGATTGACGAGGAAGTAGTCGCGCCAGTCTGGGTCGCCGGGTCGGACGGCGGGATAGAGCACCTGGACGGGTCGCGGGCGATCAATGCCGACGCCGCGCAGGAAGCGCAGGACGCGTTCGGCGCGTTCGGCGTTGATGACGCCGTAGAGGTAGGCCATGATGTTGGCCAGGACGTCGCAGCGCCAGGAGAAGCCGAAGGGTGTGATCTGGGCTAGGAGGTAACGAGTGCGGCCGAGGTTGTACTGGGTTTCGGCGAAGGACTCGATGCTATCGCGGACGGTTTCGGGGGTGGGCCAGAATCGCTGGTTGATCAACTGGCGGATCTGGTTTGCGCGGGTCACGTAGCGGGCGGTTTCGCGTGCGCTGCGGCGGCGCAGCTTGACGAAGTCGACGTTGGCGCGATACCAGAGAATCTCGTCGTACAGGACGTTGTACGAGCGGGGGAAGATATCCATCCAGTCGGAGGCCTCGGGCACTTCGAGCAAGCCGCAGTTGTTGGAGTCGTGCGAGCGGAGCCACTTCATGGTGCGGTGGATGGGGTTGTAGTAGTTTCGGACGAACTCGCTGTCGCCGGTAACCGCGACGTAGTTCCAGGCGGCGATGATGATCCAGAGGGGGCCATCGATGCCGGCGATGTTGCCGGTGCCGCCGTAGACCGGGCGGCCGCTCTCGACCTCGACGTAATTGGGCAGGTGGCCGTCGCGGGACTGGGCGTGCAGGATCGTTTCGAGGGAGCGGCGGCCGCATTGAGTGAGTTCGGGGTCGTTCAGGGGGAGGACCCACATGAGGGTCATGGCGGCGTCGCGCGCCCAGACGCTGGCGTAGTTGCTATGTTGCTCGGCGTCGTGGGTCATGCTGCAGGCGCTGAAGCCGCGGGACGTCACGTTCATGCGCAGGACTTCCTTGGCCTTTTCGAACGCCTCGTCGATCAGATGCATTGTGGCGCGGTCCTTTGCAGAAGACAGTCGTTACGCCGGCCGAGCGCGCGGCGGCGCCATTCTACCGCCGGTTCGCCGCGCGCGGGATGGGGCGGGGCGCGGGTTGTGGCGGGGCGGCATGCGCCGTCCGGCACGGCAGACGGTCAGTCTGTGTGTGAGCGAAGCTTGGAGGGGCGTGGCGCGGTGTGCAGTGCTTCGATGCGCACGCGGCAGTCGAAGCGCGACTCCAGATCGGACTTGATACGCTCCAGCGCGCGCTCATAGCCGTCGAGATCGGTGGGCTGACCGGGGACGCGCTCGGGGATGGAGCGCAGGAGATCGGAAGGCGTCGGAGAGCCGTGAGGAGAAGCAATCACCATTACGAAGAGCGTTTCGGCGGGGTCGGCGGGGTCGTGCGGCCCGACGGCGTGGTCCAGGCGCACGGTGGTCCGGCGGACCAAGCGGGTAAGTTCGCCGGCGTCATCGAGTGGCACGAGCCGGTGCTCATGGCGGTCATCGAAGGCTACCAAGCGGACGTAGCCTGGACGATTCAGCTCCAGGCCCAGTTGGAGTTCGCCTTGGTCGGCTGCGGCTGCGCGGACTCGTTCTGATGTGACAACGGAACGCTGGATGGTCAATGCTTGCTCACGTGGCACGAGCATGAGTGCGATAACCGCGGCGCACGCCGCGATTCCCATGAAACTGGGCAGGGCTAGTCGCAGAATGCGGCGGTCGCCAATGATTTCGTGGTTGACGTGTGTCCGCAGCCGCTCCCGCAGCTCGGGGGGAACTGTCGCCTGGAGTTCATCGTCCGATAGCTCATCGGCGTAGCTGTCCAACAGGCGTGTCAAGTCGCATTCGTTCATCGGGTCACGGTCACGCATGGTCCACGCCCTGTTGCTTCAGACACTGCAAGAGGCGCTGGTACGCCGCACGCTTATAGTCCCCCGCCGTGCTGTGCATGCTCTCGCGGCCCCACAGGAAAGCGGCCGCCTCGCGCTCGGACATACCGAGGTCATGGATGCAGTGTAGTACCGCATACCACTCCGGCTCCTCATCCCGTAACCGCTCCCGGCAGAGGCGGAGAGCCTGTCTTACCTCATTAGTCAGTGCCGCGGGCGGCTCAAATGGCCGAAAATTTTTCAGGCGGTAGCGTCTTTCCTGGTCCTCAGCCACGCGGATCGCCGCCCCGGTGGCGATCTTCTTGACCCAGTTGGCCAGTTCACCGGCGGTTTCGCCCCGGTATGTCGTCCTGACCCGGAGGCATTGGAGGATGGTCTCGCCCCGCACGTCGGGGAAGTCTTCGAGCGACAAATGGCGGGTGGCTCGAAACCTCCTCATGACTTTGTGAATCAGACGTTCGACCGTCGGCATGGCCTCGGTCACGAGGGCGCCGATGCGATCGTCGGGGCCCCGCAGTGCACCACCGGCCAGTTCGCTGAAGGCGCGCTCGGGGTCGGCGGCTTTGTGCTGAGCGTCAGGCGGGATGGACCGGGCCTCAGTGGGGGAATTCACGACCCGGTAAGCGGAGCAACGCTTGTGTTGGCGATTCCCCAGCATGGCTTACGGTAATTGTAAGACAGCCGGCGAGGCAGCGCATAGTGTCTGCGGAGAGGCGCCGCGGTTTGTTGCGGGCTGGTCGTACATTATGGGGCGGTCTCTTTGGGCACGGCGCGGGTGGCGCCGCCGTACTTGAACCATGCCGAACACGTGCCTTCGCTGCTGACCATGCAGGGCCCGACCGGGCTGAGCGGCGTGCAGGCGGTTCCAAACAGCGTGCACTCGGCCGGCGTGGCCTTGCCCTGGATCACCTCGCCGCAACGGCAGGCGGGGTGGTCGCGGTCGGGCCCGATCGTGAGGCCGAAGCGCTCGATGGCGTCGAAGCGGCGATAGGTAGGCGCCAGGCCCAGACCGCTGTTCGGGATGGTGCCGAGGGCGCGCCAGGGAGTGTCGATGGGCTCGAAGACGCGTTCGAGGAGGGCCAGGGCGGTGGGGTTGCCGTGTGGGCTTACGACGGCGGCGTAGGCGTTATCCAGCTCGCAGCGTCTTTCGACGAGTTGGCGTACGAGGCCGGTGAGGCCGCGGAGGACCTGTTCCGGCTCGAAGCCCGCGACGACACATGACTTACGGTGCTGGGTGACGATGGGCTGGTAGGCGTTTGCCCCGATGATGACGCTGACGTGGCCAGGGCAGAGAAAGCCATCGAGCGGGACATCGCCGGCTGACAGCAGCGCCAACATAGCGGGGACGACGAGCTTGTGGCACATCAGGACCGAGAAGTTGGCGAGATTGGCGCGGTCCGCCTCCAGGATGGCGACGGCGGTAGCGGGCGCGGTTGTTTCGAAGCCGACGGCGAGGAAGACGACTGTCCGATCGGGGTTGTCGCGGGCGAGTTGGAGGGCGGTGCGGGTCGAGTTTACGGCGCGCACGTCTGCGCCGGCGGCCCGGCGCTGTTCCAGGCTGCCGTGGTCGCCGGGGACGCGGACCATGTCGCCGTAGGTGGCGATGATTACGCCCGGGCGGTCGGCCAAGGCAATGGCGGCGTCGATGTGTCGCTGGGCGGTGACGCAGACGGGGCAACCGGGACCGCTCACGAGGCGCAGATTGTTGGGCAGCAGCGACCGTAGACCGCTACGGAAGATGGAGACTGTGTGTGTGCCGCAGACTTCCATGAACTGTGCCCGGCGGCCGAGACGCCGGCACCAGTCATGAAGCTCCTGCTGTAACTCGGCCACGGCGGCGGTCATGGGGCGGTTCCGGGTGTGTCTTCGTCGCCGGCGGGTTGGCCGAGTGAGTCGCCGAACGCTTGCTGCAGGTAGTCCCAGGTTTCGCGGGCCTCGGCTTCGTCGAGTTGAGTGATGGCGAAGCCGGCGTGAACGAGCACCCAGTCGCCGATGCCGGCCTCCGGAGTGAGCGCCGTACTGACCTTGAGGCGATTGCCCTGCAAATCGACGACGGCCTCGCCTTCGTGCTGTTCGATGATTTTTCCGGGGACTGCCAGGCACATGGGCGCGACTCCGCGGGTTCCGGCTCAGGGGTTGGCCTGCGCGTCCGGCTCGGCCAGCCGCCAAGCCGCCACGAAGGCCTGGCCGAGTGCGACGCCGCCGTCGCCGCTCGGCACCAGTTGATGATATCGTACGACCAGCCGGGCGGCTTCCAGCAGTTCGACCAGACGTGCCAGGAGCCGGCGATTGGCGAAGCAGCCGCCGGAGAGGGCTACGGTGTTGATACCGGTCTGCTCGCAAGCCTGGATGGCGGCGTCGGAGAGGAGTCGGGCGACGGTTTCGTGGAAGCGGGCAGCGCTGACGGGGACCGGCTCGCCGGCCTGTCGGGCTGCCACGAGGGCATGGATCGTGGGGGCGAGCGATAGCAGCAGGTGGCCGGGTTCGCGCGCAATGGTGTACGGATAGGGCTCGCAAGGCTCGGCCGCGGCTGCTGATTCGAGCGTCATGGCGGCTTCGGCCTCGTGGCGATTGCGGCCGCACAGGGCCAGCAGGTAGCTGACGGCGTCGAAGACGCGGCCGAGGCTTGAAGTCGGGGGCGTGTTGAGACCGACGGCAAGTTGCTGTGCGACGGTGCGCAGGGCTTCGGCCGATGGTGAACCGGGCACGTCGCGCGGCAGCACATCGATCCAGGCGTCTCCGAAGCTTTGCCGGAGCAGTGCGGCGGCCGGTCGCCAGGTCTCGACGGCGGCGGTGTCGGCGCCGATGAGCGGGAAGTAGTCCAGGTGGCCGAGGCGCTCGAACTGGGCGTGCTCGCAGCGGAGGACTTCGCAGCCCCAGGTGGCGCCGTCAGTGCCATAGCCGGTGCCGTCGCAGGAGAGGCCGATTATCGGTCCGGCGTGGCCGCACTCGGCCATGACGGCGGCGATGTGGGCGTGGTGGTGCTGGACGGCCAGGGTAGGGCAGTCGAGTCCGCGTGCGTAGGTGGTTGAGAGGTAGCGCGGGTGGAGGTCGTGCGCGACCAGGTCTGGGACGAAGCCGTAGAGTTCGCGCAGACGCTCGATGGCCTGGACGAAGTGGCGGTAGGCGTCGGCGTTGCCCAGGTCACCCAGGTGCTCGCTGACGATGGCTTCGCTGCGTGTCAGCAGGCAGACGGTGGACTTGAGCTCAGGTCCGACGGCGAGAATGCGGCGGTCGCGCCGGGCGTGTAGTTCGCCGGTGGGGGCGAAGCCGGCCAGGCGGATGGGTTGTGGGGCGTAGCCGCGGGCGCGCCGGACGGGAATGGCTTGGTCGCGGAAGGTGAAGATGACCGAATCGTCGATGGGGCGGAAGATGTCGCGATTGTGCGTCAGGAAGGCGTCGGCGACGTCGCGCAGCTCGCGCAGGGCGTCGTGGTCGCGGTAGGTGAGCGGTTGGCCGGAGAGGTTCGCCGACGTCATCACGAGCGGCCCGAGCCCGTGGGCGAAGAGCAGGTGGTGCACCGGCGCGTAGGGGAGCATCAGGCCGAAGGTGTCGCACTCGGGGGCGATGCCGCCGGCGAGGCCGTGTCCGCCGGCCTGGGGGGCGAGGACGATGGGCGCGGCCGGGCTGGAGAGTGCGGCTGAGTCCGCGGGGGTGAGATGGCAGAGGCGGCGTGCGGCTTCGAGTGATGGCACCATGACGGCTAAAGGTTTGCCGTCGCGGAGCTTGCGCTCGCGCAGCCGCGTGACGGTCGCTTCGAGGTCGGCGCGGCAGGCGAGGTGGTAGCCGCCGATGCCCTTGACGGCGAGGATGCCGCCGGTGGCCAGGAGTTGTGCCGCGGCTCTGACCGGATCCGCGTCGTCCGCGACAGGATAGTCAGGGGTCGGCTTGATGCGGTGGAAGGCGAGTTGCGGGCCGCAGACGGGGCAGGCGTTGGGCTGGGCGTGGAAGCGGCGGTCGGCCGGGTCGGCGTATTCGCGGGCGCAGGCCGGGCACATTGGGAAGACGGCCATGGTGGTGGCCGGGCGGTCGTACGGCACGGTCCGGATGATTGAGTAGCGTGGGCCGCAGTTGGTGCAGTTGATGAAGGCGTAGCCGTGGCGGCGATCGGCGGGGTCGGCGAGTTCGCGCAGGCAGTCGGGGCAGGTGGCGGCGTCGGGGGTGACTTCCGGGCGCGAGTGCGCATCCGATTGTGACGTCTGGATTTCGAAGCCGGTCTGGCCGGTGGGGACGATATCGCGGCGGTGGCAGTCGCTGATGCGGGCGAGTGGCGGGAGCTCGTCGCGGAGGCGGCGTTCGAAGGAGGCGAGATGTTCGGGCGGGCCTTCGATCTCGATGGTGGCGCCGTTGCTGTTGTTGGCGACGTGGCCGGCCAAGCGTAATGAGGTTGCCAGGCGGTATACGAAGGGGCGGAAGCCGACGCCCTGGACCTGGCCGCGCAAATCCAGGCGGCGGCGGACGTTCTCGGTTGGTGTTGGGGCCATGGTTGGCAACCTCTGGATGCAGAGAGGTTACGCTGAGTTTTGCAGGAGGCAACCGGGCGGGGGGTGTCAGGCCGCACAAAAGGGCGAGAAGCGGGTTTCAGCGGGTCGCCGTCGGGGAGGGGAGTGCGAACTGCTGGACGCGCGGTGTGCGCGGTGATAATCTGCCGCTAAGTGGCGGATTATCAATGGCAGTGGGGTTGATGGTATGGTGTTTATCGAGCGGCATATAACCGAACCGATCCTGGCGGCGTTGCGCGACGCGCCCGTCGTGCTGCTGCAGGGGGCGCGTCAGACGGGCAAGAGCACGCTGGCGCGCTGGATCGCCGAGCACCGCCATAAGGCGGTGTACTACACACTGGACGACGCCGCGCTGCTGTCGGCGGCTACGCGCGACCCGGACGCATTCCTGCGAGCCACCTCCGGGCCGATCGTGGTTGATGAGGTGCAGCTCGCGCCCGACCTGTTTCGCGCGATCAAGATCGAGGTGGATCGGCGGCGCACGCCGGGCCGGTTCCTGTTCACCGGCTCGGCCAACGTGCTCATGTTGCCGAAGCTATCAGAGTCATTGGCCGGGCGGATGCAGATTCTCACGCTTTGGCCGTTTTCGGAGGACGAGCTGGGCGGCACGCGCGCGGATTTCGTGGATCGCATCTTCGAGACCGATGACCTTTCGGCGTTTGCCGCCGGCGAAGTGCCGCGCTCGGAACTCCTCGCTCGCATGGTTGCCGGCGGCTACCCGGAGGTCGCGCTGCAACTGGATCCCGACGGGCGGGCGGCGTGGTTCGGCGCGTACATCACGACCATCCTGCAGCGTGATGTGCGGCAGATGGCGGATATCGCCGGCCTGACCGAGCTGCCGCGCTTGCTCGCGCTGCTTGCGGCGCAGTCGGGCGGGTTGCTGAACATGGCGGAACTGGCGCGCGATGCCGCGATGTCGCAGGCGACCATCAAGCGGTACTTGGCGCTGTTGCAGGCCACGCACCTGTATCAGCCGCTGTCGGCCTGGGCTGGTAACGTTCGGAAACGGTTGATCAAGGCGCCCAAGGTTTATCTGAATGACACGGGGCTGCTCGCGTATCACCTGGGGATCGACCAGGAGAGCCTCGCGACGCCCGGCGCTGACGTCGGGAGGATGCTGGAGGCGTTCGTCTGCCAGGAACTCCGCAAGCAAGTCACGTGGAGCCGTGCGCAGCCTGCGCTGTACTACTACCGCACCGCCGGTAATCGTGAGGTCGACTTCGTGCTGCAGCGGCGGAACGGGCAGTTGGTCGGGATCGAGGTGAAGGCGGCAGTGAAGTTGAGCTCCGACGATGTGAAGGGCATTGTTGACCTGGCTGCCACAGCCGGCAAGCGCTTCCATGCGGGGGTGATTCTGTACCAGGGATCGGCGGTTGTTCCTTTTGGCGAGCGCTTATGGGCTCTGCCCGTAACGAGCCTGTTTGGTGGATGGTCGCGTTAGCGGATGCGCGCAGCGAGTTTGGTGGGCAATGGATCGAGCGGGGGGTACCGAATGATCAAATGAAAGCAGGAGCCGGGCGGGACTTGGGCACCGCGGTTTCCTCCTCCTCAATCCTCGCGGTCCCGCCGACTCCTGCTATACCCGCTGCCGAGTCACCGTTGCGAACAAAATCGACCCCGATGCCGCAGGTCGATGCGCCCAGGTAAACCGCACCCGGTGGTATTGGCACCGGTTCGCCGCCGGCTGGGCCGGGGCGTGTTAGCGTTCCCTTTCGATCGGGTGACAGGGTAGCGCGCGTTGCTCTTCGGTGTTATTATATGAATCCGAGTTGGCGAATGGCAAAGGCGGGTTGAATAGTTGTCGAAAAGGGCGACCGGTGGCGAAGCGTGTTTGCGTTGAGCGATGAGACTACGGGACGCGTGGGGCGTGGTCCCATAACCGCACGTTTCAGCGTGTGCGCCCTGGGCGGCGGGAACGCTGGGCTGGGCTTTCTCTGGCTCTGGCAGGCCGGCAGTTTGGCGCCTCACAATTGTGTGCGTGTTCCTGGTGGCGGCGCTGAGGGAGTGGAGGGCGCTCGATTTGCAGGGAACCGCTCCCTTCCGGTCGCGGCTTGGATCGAACACGTCCCGGTTTCATTGAGGCAGTGCGCCAGGGTTGTGACATGAATGCGGACGGCAGCGCCCCGAGAGTTCGCGATCGTGTCGTGCTGGCGCACGGCGGCGGGGGGGAGTTGATGGCGCAGGTCATCCGCGAGCATCTGCTGCCGCCGATTGACAACGAGCTGCTGGCGCCGCTGACGGATGGAGCGGTGCTGCCGTGGCCGGCGGGTGGGTTGGTCTTCACGACCGATTCTTACGTGGTTACGCCGCTGGAGTTCCCTGGGGGGGATATCGGCCGGCTGGCGGTGGCCGGCACGGTGAACGACCTAGCGGTGATGGGGGCGACGCCGATCGCGCTGAGCCTGGGTCTGATAATGGAGGAGGGGTTGCCGTTCGACGTGCTGGATCGGGTGATGGCGTCGATCGCGGCGACGGCCCGGGAGGCGGGGGTTAGCATCGTTACTGGTGACACGAAGGTCATTGAGCGGCGGCGATCGGACGGTGCCGGGGCAGCGGGATCGGCGGACGGGATGTTCATCAACACGGCGGGGGTCGGCCGGCCGCGGTCGGACGTTAACCTGGCGGTGGGGCGGTGTGCGGCGGGCGATGCGGTGTTTGTGACGGGCACGCTGGCGGATCACGGCCTGGCGGTCATGTCGGTGCGCAATGGCATCGAGTTTGAGACGGAGCTGCGGACTGATGCGGCTCCGCTGAACGGGCTGGTGGCCGCGCTCTTGGATAGCGGGGCGGATGTGAAGTTCCTGCGTGACGCGACGCGCGGCGGGGTGGCGGGTGTGCTGGCGGATATCAGCGGCGCGACGGGTTTGAGTATCGAGGTTTTTGAGGAGCATTTGCCGATCTCGGCGACGGCGCGGCACGCGGCGGAGATGCTCGGTCTGGATCCGATCACGGTGGCGAATGAGGGCAAGATTGTGGGGGTGGTGGCGGAGCAGGATGTGGAGCGGGCGCTGGCGGTGCTGCGGGAGCACCCGCTGGGGCGCCAGGCGGCCCGGATTGGGCGGCTGACGCCGGCCGCGCCGCCGCTGGTGGAGCTGGTGACGCGGGCGGGTGGTCGGCGCGTCGTGCAGCGGCCGTACGGAGAGGAGCTGCCGCGGATCTGCTGAGTGCGGGGTGGTCGGGGTCAAGAGTGGTGAAGGCGCCATTGGCGGCCGGTCGGTCGCATCAAGGCGCGTCCGGGCCATCAGCGTGCCGCCAGGCCTGTAGGGTTGCAGAAGGGGCGAAACTCGGCGCCGATTGTCGCGTTACCGGGAAGCGGGCAATGGCGAATTACCTTTGGGTTCTGGGGCTGTTCCCTGGTACAATGCGATACAGCGAGCCACGGGACAGGCGCTGAGCGGCCCGGTTGCGTGCTGTCCGAGCAAGACACGTCTTCGCAACTTCGGTTGAAACTGGAGGTTGGTCATGGATGGTGCGCGCGAATGGCCACGCAGGCTCGGCAGCGCTGGCGGAGCGCTGCTGATCGTTATCGTGGTGGGTTGTCTGACAGCCAGCTACGCCGTCGCGCGAAACAACCTGCGCGACGCGTTCTTCACAGTTTACCCTGGCGCAGTCGGCACACCGATCGAGACGGTGCCGAGTCGGCCGAATCATTGCGGCGTATGCCATTTTGACTTCTCGGGGGGTGGCACACGCAATCCCTACGGGCTCCTGCTGGAGTCAGCACTGCCAAGTTTCCCCAGCAACCCGGCTGGTCGTCGGCAGGCAGTGGCGTCGATCCAGAGTCAGGACGCGGACGGTGACGGGTTCAGCACGCTCATCGAAGTGACGGACGTCACGACGTTTGTGAACACGCCGACGTTCCCAGGGCTCACACCCGCGCTGCTGAGCAGCGTTTCCAGTGTCGACATCGGTGACATTCAGATGTACCTGGTGCCGAGCACGGGCGGCGACATGACGCCGCCCACGGTGCAGGTATTGACACCGAACGGCGGCGAGACGCTGGCCGCCAATAGCGGCACGACGGTGACCTGGACAGCGACTGACGAGGGTGGCATAGCGGTGATCCACCTGTACTTGTCGGACGACGCAGGGGTCACGTTCAGGCCGGTGGCGATGGGGCTGCCGAACAGCGGCAGCCATACGTGGTACCCGGCCAATCGGCCGACAACGGCGGCGATCTTCCGGGTCGTGGCGATCGACAACTCGTTCAACGAGGGCCATGACGACAGCGACGCCGTTTTCACGATCGTATCGCCGGCCGGCGGCATTGTGCCGACGACTCTGCGCGACTTCGACATGCCGGGCAGCCAGCCGTTCGAGGCTGGCACGCTGCACGATCCGCTGGCGTGCGCGGTGTGTCACGGCAACTACGACGCGGCCGTGGAGCCCTATCGCAACTGGCGCGGCAGCATGATGGCGCAGGCCTCGCGCGACCTGTTGTTTGAGGCCTGCATGACGATCGCGAACCAGGACGCGCCGGATTCGGGCGACGTGTGCCTGCGTTGTCACTTGCCGCGCGGTTGGCTGGCGGGGCGTTCGGTGCCGACCGACGGGAGCCAGATGCTCGTGGTGGACATGAGTGGAGTGGCGTGTGACCTGTGCCACCGACTGGTGGACCCGTTCTACGCGCCGGGCAATCCCCTGATCGACCTGGACATTCTGGCGGCGCTGGAGTTGCCGCCGACCGACGTCGGCCTGGGGATGTTTGTGGTGGATCCGACGGGCGCGCGGCGCGGGCCATTCCACGACGCCGACAGCGGGCACCCGGTCCTGGTATCGCCCTACCATCGCAAGGCGGCCCTGTGCGGTATGTGCCACGACGTAAGCAATCCCGCGTTTGAGGTAGATAGCGAGGGGAACTACGTGCCGAATGCCTTTGACCAGATGGCTGGGAGCTTCTCGTCCCAGGTGCTGATGCCAATTGAGCGCACTTACAGCGAGTGGTTCTACAGTGACTACAACACGCCGGAGGGGATCTACGCCCCGCAGTTCGGCGGGAACCGGGAGTACGTTGCCGCCTGCCAGGATTGCCACATGCGTGCTGTTACCGGTCAGGGTTGCAGTTTTGGCATGCCGCCGGTACGTGAAGACCTGCCCCTGCATGACATGACGGGGGGCAGCACGTGGTTGCCGGGGCTGCTGCCGATGCTGTACCCGGGTCAGGTCGACGCGGACGACCTGGCGGCGGGGATTCTGCGGGCCCGGTACATGCTGCAGAACGCCGCCGAACTGGCTGTGACGCAGGCCGGTGCGAATCTGGCGGTGGCGGTGACTAACAACACGGGTCACAAGCTGCCGACCGGGTATCCGGAGGGGCGGCGCATGTGGCTCAACGTGAGGTTCTATGACGAGGAGATGGCACTGCTGGGTGAGTCTGGGGCGTATGACGCGGAGACCGGAGAGCTGACGCACGACGCGCAGGCGAAGATCTACGAGACCAAGCCCGGCCTGGACGAAACGGTCGCCCCGCTGGTTGGTGTGGAGCCCGGGCCGTCGTTCCACTTCGTGCTGAACAACAAGATCTTCAAGGATAATCGCATTCCGCCGCGCGGCTTCTCGAACGCCGCCTTTGCGCAGTTTGGCGGCGCGCCCGTGGGGCACAGCTATGCCGACGGGCAGTACTGGGACGAAACGAGCTACGCGATTCCGCCAGGTGCGACGAGCGCGGTTGTGACTCTGTACTACCAGAGCACGAGCCGTGAATACGTGGAGTTCCTGCGGGACGAGAACATGACTGATACGAAGGGGCAGGAGTTGTACGATCTGTGGAACGAGAATGGGAAGTGCCCGCCCGAGCTGATGGCCTCGGTTACGGTCGCCCTGACCCCGGCGCAGCTCATTGGCGACGTGAATTGCGATGGGTACATCAACGCGTTTGACATCGACCCGTTCGTGCTGGCGCTGACGGACCCGGCGGCGTACGCGGCGGCTTTCCCGGACTGCGACATCATGAACGCGGACATCAATGGCGACGGGCAGATTAACGCGTTTGACATTGACCCGTTTGTCCAGCTTCTTACCGGCGGATAGCCGGCTGGCGGGACTGGGGCTGCTTTGCGGGTCGTCGGAGGGCTGGGTTGATGAACGGCGGCTGATATGGTGGCCCTGGAGCGCCGGGGAGGAGTCACCGTCCCGGTGGAACGCGGGCACTGCCCGCCGGAGAGTCTGGCTGGAAGCAGTTCGGGGTAGCCGGGTTGATAGGACAGTTCGGGCGGGGTAGGCTGCAATTGTGAGCGCTCTCAAGGGTGGCGGAGCAGGGAGCCAACCAGCCGCCCCTGGGATGGGTAGAGCATCTGGTTTCTCATTATCAGTAAGGAGGGACCTGCGCCCCGGGCTCACAAACCGTGCCGCCTGCGTGCCGGTTGATGTCGGCCGCAGGCGGCCGTTCTTTTGCGCCGACGGTTTGGTGGGCGGTGAGAGTGGTGTTTTGGAGGATGTGGGGGGCGGTTGCGGGGTAGCCGATGGGGCTTGATAATGGGGGTATGAGGGGTGGTTCGGGTCGGGAGAGGCGTTGCCATGGCCAGGAAGGTCGTTGGGAAGCGGCGGACCACACAGCGCGAGGCCATTGCAGAGGTGATTCGCGCCGCGCGCGGTCCGCTGACGATCGGGCAGATTCACGACCGGGCGCGGCGGCGGAGCCCGATACTGGGGTTGGCGACCGTTTATCGGACGGTGAAGCTGCTGCTGGCCGACGACTTGGCGCATGCGGTCATAATGTCTGATGGTGAAACACGTTACGAGTCTACGCACCTTGGTCATCACCATCATTTCCACTGTGGCGTGTGCGGGAGCGTGTTCGACCTGCCGGGCTGTCCGCTGCCGATCGCGGATGGGACGGTTTTGCCGGAGGGGTTTGTCGTGACGGGGCATGAGGTGACGCTGCACGGGCGGTGTCCGGCGTGCGTGAAGCAGGCCAGGCTGCGGGGGCAGCGGCGCAGGTAACTTGGTTGTGGAGCGTTACGGCTGGGCAGTCCGACTGCCGGCCGGTGTGGGCGCGTGGACGTGTTCGCGGCGCTATTCGCCGGCGGGCCAGTAATAGTTCTGCACGTATTCGGCGACCATGCGGTGGGCGCTGAAGGGGGCGCAGATGGACTGCATGGATGCGACGACTCGGCGGAGCCAACGGCGGGGCAGTCCGGTGCGGTCGCGGTCGTAGAAGGCCGGGACGATTTCCTGTTCGAGCAAGTCGTAGAGAGCCGCGGCATCGTGGCGATTCTGGAGGGTTGGTGTCCGCTGGGGCTGGTGCGTGCCGATCGCCCAGCCGTTCGATCGGCTATGCGCCTCGGCCCACCAGCCGTCGAGTATGGAGCAGTTGAGGCCGGCGTTGAGGGGCGGCTTCATGCCGCTGGTGCCGGAGGCCTCGAGGGGTGGGATGGGGGTGTTGAGCCATAGGTCGCAGCCGGAGGTGAGGAGCCGGCCGAGCTGCATGTCGTAGTCTTCAAGCAGCACGACGCGACCACGGAAGGTCGGGCGGTTGGCAAACTGGTGAATCCGGCGGGCGAGGGTCTGGCCTTCTTTGTCGCGGGGGTGGGCCTTGCCGGCGAAGATGAGCTGCACGGGGCGGTCGGAGTTGCTGAGGAGTGCCGCGAGCCGCTTGGGATCGCTGAATATGAGGGTGGCACGCTTGTAAGTGGCGAAGCGTCGGGCGAAGCCGATCGTGAGGGCATTTCCGTCGAGCGTCTCGAAGGCTGCCAGGAGTTCAGCAGCATCGGCGCCCCGGCGGCGCGCCTGGTCAAGCAGGCGTTGCCGGACGAAGTGTACGAGTTGCCGGCGAAGCTGACAGCGGGCCTGCCAGAGGTTGGCCGGTGGGATGCGGTCGGCGCGCTGCCAGCCATCGTGGTCGGGACTGGCGCCCAGCCAGCGCGGCTTGAGATAGCGGCGATAGAGCGGCTCGATTTCCGGCGCGAGCCAGGTTTGGGGGTGGACGCCGTTGGTGACGTGGCGGATCGGGACGTCCGCGGGGCGCGCGGCGCCGTATACGTTGACCCACATTTCTCGGGAGACCTCGCCGTGACGCCGGGATACGCCGTTGCAGCGCTCACTTAGGCCGAGGGCGAGCACGGTCATGCAGAACGGTTCGGCCTGGTCATCGGGGTTTTCGCGGCCCAGGGCGAGGAACTCGTGCGGCAGGAGCTCGAGGTCTTCGGCCAGGGGAGCCAGGTAGCGCATGACCAGTCGCGGGGGGAAGCGGTCGTGGCCGGCCGGTACGGGGGTGTGGGTGGTGAAAACGGTTGATGCCCAGACGCGCTCTTCGGCGTGGTCGAAGGTTAGGCCGGAATGGCAGAGCTGCCGCAGGCGTTCGAGGGTGCAGAAGGCGGCGTGGCCCTCGTTCAGGTGGAAGACGGTGGGCTGGATGCCGAGCTGGTCGAGGGCGCGCACGCCGCCGATGCCGAGGACGATTTCCTGGCGGATGCGCATGTCTTCGTTGCCGCCGTAGAGGTGGCGTGTGATGGCGCGGTCGGCGGGGCGGTTTTCGGGCAGGTCGGTGTCGAGGAGGTAGAGGGGTACGCGGCCGATCTGGACGTGCCAGATACGGGCGTGGATTTCGCGTTGGCCGAGGGGGACCGTTACGCGTTGGCCGGTATCGCTGATCGGCAGTCGGCTGAAGTCGTACTCAGGGTAGGCGACTTGCGTCTGTCCGTCGTGGTCGAAGCTCTGTTGGTAGTAGCCGCAGCGGTAGAGCAGGCCGACGGCCACGAGCGGCACGCCTAGGTCGGAGGCGGATTTGAGGTGGTCGCCGGCCAGGATGCCGAGGCCGCCGGCGTATTGGGGCAGGCATTCGTGCAGGCCGAACTCGGCGCAGAAATACGCGACTGATAGCCGTTTCTGGCGCGGGGTGGCGGTGCGTTTGAACCACGTCTTGGCGCGCAGGTAGGCGGCCAGTTGTTGTTCGCAGGCGCGCACGTGGTTGGCCAGGGTCGCATCCGTGCTGATGTCGCGCATGCGGGTGGGCGGCAGGTGGGCGAGCAGCTCGGTGGGGTTATGGTTCACCGCGTCCCACAGTCCGGGGTGCAGGGCGGCGAAGAGGCGCTGGGGCTCCGGGTTCCAGGTCCACCATAGGTTGCGTGCCAGCGCGTCGATGCGGCCCAGCAGATCGCCGGCGGCGGTGGTGGTGCGGCGCTGTCCGGTCGCGTTCTTCGGCTTGGGCATGGGGGACGTCCTCCTGTATGGTCGCGGGTCAGCGACGCCAGCGGTCGTAGGCGGCCGCCAGATCGCGCAGGCGGCATGCAAGCTGATCGGTCAGGCAGGCGGGCGGGGCGCGCCACTCCCAATTGCCGGTGGGCGTGCCGGGGCGATTCATGCGGGCGGTCCGGCCGAGACCCAGGATGTCCTGTAGCGGGATGATGGCGGTGTTGGCGACGGAGGCGTACGCGAGGCGGATGATATCCCAATGGATCTCGCGGCCGCTGGTGCCGGTGTAGCGC
>CAZYGM010000056.1:0-16450 GCA_964647015.1 uncultured Planctomycetales bacterium
CCCTGATCGCCCATCGGCATCTGCGGTGGGCGCGGCGGCGACAGGTGCGGGTGTACGACCCGCTCGAATCAGGACGGCCACCGGTGCGCTGGCGCAAGGGCGCCCTCGTCGCCACGCTGCAAAGCGTATACGACTTGCGCCAGGCGGTGGCCCGCTTCCTGGCTGCTGCCGTGGAAGAACGAGTTTTTGCGCTCGGTTACGGGCTATTGTCGAAGCCGTTCGTGGCCGAGTTGCTGCGCAACGAAGTTATGGCCTGGGGCCTGTTGCTCGATCACGTGCCTGCCGTGCCGCGACCCGCAGTACCGCAGTCACTCGCCAGCAGCCGCCCCCCGCAGGAGGACTGACTCAGGCGTCAGGCCCGACCGTCGCGATCCCCCAGCGCCACGGCCCGGAAAGCGACGTTCGGCTCCTTGACGTGACCATGATGGACCGGAGCTCGTGACGTGCTCAAGGATGACGTGCAGCATTGGTGGCCGCCCCATAGCTTTGGGTAGTTGCAGTGGTGCCGTCGCGAGCCCCGCTTTCCTGGCTCCCACAAGCCTCCGTTCCCCTGATGAAGGGCGAGCCGAGACCCGCCCACGCCCACGCTCGGCTCGCCCGCCCCTTTTTCTCCCCCGGGCGGCCACTGACGCCGCACAATCGCAGACGTATAATGACTAACCGGCGGTAGGTCCGCTGCGGCGGATAGCCGACGTCAAACGGCGAAGACGCACGCGGGCGACCGTCCGCCGTCCGTCAAGGTGGGCAGCCCCCCGACGGTTGCCGCGGCGCGCCCTCCATACGGCCGTTATTCCAGGAGCTAATGACCATGAGGCTCCCGATACTCGAACACGCACCACGCTACCGGGGACTATACGTCTTTGACTTCGGCGAATGGGCCGCGGTCGGCTACACTTCTGAGGAGATCGCCATGCTTCTCGAGTCGGAGACCTACCGCCACGGCAAGGTCTACCGCATTCACCGGGCCGATCCCGCCGGAAACATGGAGCTGCAGGCCGTTGCCCCCGAACGCCTCCAGCTCGAAAGCGGCCTGTTCTTCCACCGGCAGGAGTCGGCGGCGGCGCAGCGGGACTTCGAAGAACTGGCCAGCTTGGCCGAGCAAAGCCCGCCACCCTGCCGAGCCGTCCTGCAACTGGCCGAAACCAGCGCTGCCGCGACCGGTACGTTCGTCACTGCCCTGATCTTCCCCGCCGAGTACGACGAGGACGTGGGGGCCTGGCTCCTGGCGCTGGACTACGCCGGTGGCGATCTGGCCGAGGGCGGCATCAGCCACGTAACAGACTTCTATGCCATGCCGCACGTGATCTTGGCACGCCGGCAGCTATGGGGAACAACGCGAATCCCGGCCCGTTCGGCGGAGGAGGTCTTCGCCGCGGTCAAACTGCCGGTCCAGCGCGCTCTGGGAGCCTGAGCATGCCGACCCGCCGGTTAGGCTGGGCCTGGACGTTCGTAACGTGGCTGGCCGCCCGGCGGCGCGTCGTCGCCCGGCCCACGGACGTCGCGCGACACCTGTACCGCCGGCAGACCCGCGGGATGGGGCTGCGCATGACCGACTGGCTGCGCGACCGCCTGCGGCCCGGCTGGCTGCGCCTGCACCGCGATGAACGGTACGAACGACCGCGCGATTCCTGAACCCATGAGTGTCTCGGCGCCGGCACGCTATGCCAGCCGGCCCCCGACGAGGTCCCTTTACGGCTGCTCAGATGATCCTCGCATCCTTGGTCGTGGCCGCCTACCTCATCGGCGCGATCCCGTTCGGGCTGCTATTCGGCCGGCTGCGCGGCGTTGACATTCGCCTGCACGGCAGCCGCAACATCGGCGCAACCAACGTCGGCCGCGTGCTTGGCCGCAAGTGGGGCCTCCTGTGCCTCGCGCTCGATATTCTCAAGGGCGTGCTGCCCGTCGCGGCCGCCGGCCTGATCCTGCCCGGTGACCTGGCGGCCGAACGACTATTGAGCTGGTTGCTGGTTGGGCTGGCGGCCGTGCTCGGCCACGTCTTCCCCATATACCTCGGCTTTCGCGGCGGCAAGGGCGTGGCCACGACAATCGGCGTGGCCGTCGCAATCTACCCGTACTACACCGTGGCGATGCTCATCGCGCTCGTGGCCTATGGCCTGGTGCGCTTCACCACCGGTCTTATCTCGCTCGGCTCATTGACCATCGCCATCGTCTTCCCGCTGGCGCTGCTGGCATACTTGCGTGTGTGCGGCGTGTCGTTGGGAGACGCCTGGCCGCTGCAAGCCGGCGCCGTGCTCCTGGGCACGCTGATTGTCGTGCGGCACCGGGGTAACATTCGCCGTCTGCTGCGCGGGGAGGAGATGTCACCGGCCCAGGCGCCCGCTGCCGCCAAAACGCCCGACTGCCGGCACGGTGATTCCTGATTACACTACCGAGTGTCCCGGCCCGGCGCCCTCGTCGCTTCGCACACCGGGGCGTCTGCTTGACGCCCCGGCGGATTCCAGTATGTTGACGCCAGCGGGTCCTGGCCGCATGGAGATGCAGCGGTGATTAGTCAGACTACTGAGTATGCCCTGCGGGCCGTCGTGTGGTTGGCCAGCAACCGCGACCACTCGCTGACCGCACAACAGATCGCCGATGCAACCCGCGTACCGGCCGGCTACCTGGCCAAGGTGCTTCAGGGGCTGAGCCGCGCCGGCCTGCTCCGTTCACAACGCGGCCTGGGCGGCGGTTTCACGCTGGCGCGCCCCCCCGCCGAGCTCTCCATGTGGGACGTCGTGCAGGCCGTGG
The DNA here is from genome assembly GCA_964647015.1 of uncultured Planctomycetales bacterium. Lineage (GTDB taxonomy): Bacteria > Planctomycetota > Phycisphaerae > UBA1845 > Fen-1342 > JAAYXS01. The sequence continues at coordinate 2,749 of CAZYGM010000056.1, forward strand.
ATCCGATCAATCGCATTGTCGAATGCCCGCTGGGGTTCGAGCTGCATGGCGAGAAGCTCTGTGCCCTGCATGAGCAGCTTGACAAGGCCATCGCCCAACTGGAACGGCACTTTCGCCGCTGCTCGATCGCCACGCTGATTGATGAGCGCTGTCAGAGCGCCCCGCTGTGCGCCTTCACGCCCACGGGCAAAGGCCGCGCCAAGCACACAAAGAGCACCAGAAGCGCCACGCCGGTTAAGCGCGCCAAGAAGACGAAGCGAGCCAAGTCGGCGAAACGCGGGCGCCGCTGAACGTGGGAAACAATTGGCAGTCCGGGGCCTGGCAGTCCGCCGCGAAACACACCGGACGTGTTTGCCCTCCGTGGTGGACGGGTAACTCTAAGGCATTACTGACGTTGAACGTCAGCTACTGAGGGTCGACGCCACTTCTCCGGCAGACTGTCAGCACTGACACATTCACGTCTCAAAGGTCTGTTCGGGTGCTGCGCTGAGTTTCTGCGAGGAAGCAGGGCCGTAGCCGAGACTTCGGCTCGGCGAGTTGCCGCGGCGACCCATCAGCGTTGGGGCCTCCCGGTTCGCCCAGGCACCTCGGGGATTGTGCGACCTTCGACGTACCGGGGGTTTGGCCGCGCGCGGTTAACGTGCCGGACACATGCGGGTTCCTGACTGGCGCGTCCTGTCATGGCGTGGCGGGTTCTCTCGCCGAAGCGTGGCCGAAGTCAGGGTGACCGGGATGGCAGATTTACCACGCCGCCGCATCCACATCGATCCGGTCACGGTATAAGAGCGCGGCCAACCGCAGTGCGGCGGAACCGGCAATGTCGTGTGCTCGGCGTACTGGCGGGCAGTAGAAAGCGCTGTGCGCATACCGCCCGTTCGTGACGCTGTCCGAGTCAATACGTAACTGCCCCAAACGCCGGACCGGGCAGTCCGCCGCGAAACACGCTGGGGTGTTTGGCCTCCGTGGGAAACCTGCGATTTCGAGGCGTCACCGGCATTCAGCGTCGGCCGCATGCCCCTGGACGATTTGCGCGGGACTGTTATCTTCAGGAGGATCGGAACGTGATCGGCAACCTCTTCGCAGCCGGCATGATCGCCATGTTGGTCCCACCTGCCATCGCACTGAAGGGCTGGGGTGCCAACCCCACACTGCGCGATATACTGACGGGAATAATCTTCGCCATGCTGAGCTTCCTTGGACTGGTGGTGTTGACTCCAGTACATGGGTGCCTGCGTGGCGGAACGCTGAGTCCCGAACTGGCGGCCGCCGCGCTGGCCGGATTGGTGTTGGCAGTGGTTCCGCCGCGCAAGGTCAAGATTCCCGTCATCGCGCTTCTGCTCCTCGGCGGCTTCTCCTTGACGTACTGGGCTATGGACTTGGTGCATGCTGCTCCCTACGTCGGCAACCCACGCTGGCCGGCGCAGCTCGACAACATATCCTCAACGCATCTTGACCTGGCGCACGCCCGGCTCCGAGAGTTATCCGCCGACTACGCTGACGTTGTCCTGCCCGAGGGGTGGATTGAGGAATCGTGGCGTGCCGCGACGGGACAGGAGTTTCTCAGGCACGCTCCCGGCTACATATCGGGGACCGTCGGCCATTTCTGGCACACGTGGTTTACGGGAATCTACCATCTGGAAGAGCGGCGCAACGGGATCTGGTGTCCAGGTGGACCATTGTCAGCCTGTGTTGACCGGCTGGAACTGCGGGACAGATAGCAGTCGGGTAGCGCGGGTTGGTGCCCGCCGCCCGGTTGGCGGTGACATGCTACGGGCACGGGGTGTTGTTGAACTCCGCGGCGCCACACGGCACCCCAACACTCGCGTCCTATCGCTATTGACCAAAGCTGGTCGAGGCGGGCGCGGGGCGCGACTGATAAGGCCGTTCGGACTCAAGCCCATGCGAAACAGGGATGCGTCAACCGTGGGCGAGTGTGCGTAAGTGCTGTCAAATCAAGGGGATGGGCGATACTGGACTCGAACCAGTGGCCTCTTGCATGTCGAGCAAGCGCTCTAGCCAACTGAGCTAATCGCCCGTGAGGATTCGCCGAATCCTTCGCGTCTGTCACATAATCGCCCCGATTGGGGCGGCTGTCAAGCTGCGCGCCTGGTCCTGTTCCTGTCGCGCTGCCCCCCAAAGCTGACCTTGCTTATCCCGCCGGCAATTAGAACACTAATCTAATAGGACAGACACGCCAGCATCCGGGTGAATACGTGCCGTTACGGTCGCTGAGAATATGATGACCAACGCCCGAGAAAACCGCGAGACCCGACCCGCACTGCCACCCGGCGCGCCGGGCGTGCGTTTGTGGGCCAGCGGCGAGGAAGGCCCACTGGAGTACCAGGCGCCGGCACCGGTCATCCTGATCGGCGGCCGCCGCGACTGCAATCTCACCCTGCCGCACCCCGACGTCTCCAAAATTCACACAGCCATCGTCAATACCGGACGTGCCGTGCTGGTCTGCGACCTGTGCAGCCGAACCGGTACGTTTGTGAACGGTCAGGTGGTTCAACGCGGCTTCCTGCGCCCCGGCGATGCACTGCGGGTGGGGCCGGTGGAGGTCGGCGTCGAGATTACCGGCGACTCCAATCAGTCGGCAGCCGAGCCTGCCGCGCCTCTGGCGCTTGAGTACGCCGGCGAGGAATTCGAGCTGACCGACAGCGCTGCAGTTATAGGACGACGCAACACCGCCGACTTGATCGTCGACACGCCGGACGTATCACTTGCCCACGCGCTGATCTTCAGTCTCAACGGCCGGCCGGCCATCTGCGATCTGGGCAGTCGGTCGGGCACGTTGGTCAACGGCGACCGGATCGAGCTGAGCTGGCTGGCGGACGGCGACGAGGTGGAAATTGGCGGCGAGACGTTGACCGTGCACTGGACGGCCCCGCAGAAGCCGGCTGCCAGTCCCGCAGTCGCGGTGCCGGCCGTTCAGTTCAGCGAGAGCTTGGCGTCGGGCGTTGCCGCCGGCCTGCCCGCTGGCTCGCTGGCGGAGCTGGAACAGACGATTGCGGCGGTGCACGCGCAGATTTCGGCGGCGCGGGCCCGCATTGACGAACGCTCGCGGGCGGTCGAACAGCGCGAAGCGGCCTTGGCGCAGCAGATGAGGGAGCTGGCGGCCCGCCAGGAGGCCCTGGAGCAGGCCGAGGCGGCCATCCTGGAGCGCGCGTCCGGGGCCGAGGCGGCGGAGCGGGCGGCCGATGAGAAGCTGAAGGCGGCGGCCCAACGCGAGGCGGCCATTGTTGGCCGACAGTCCGAGCTTGATGCGGCGCAGGCCGCTCTGGCCGCGCAGCAGCAGGGGCTGGCGGAGGCGACGGAGGCCTGCTGCCGCCGCGAAGAGGAGCTGACTCGCAACGTCGCAGACCTCGAGGCCCGGATGGGGCAACTGGCCGAGCAGGAACGTGTGTTGCAGCAGGAGCGCGAGGCGCTGGCGGCCGCGCAGGGCGAGTTGAACGAATTGCAGGCGTTGCTCGACAGCCGGGAGGGCGAACTGCTGGCGCGCGAGCAGCTCATTGCCTCGCGGGCCGAACAGGAAGCCGCCGTGGCCAAGCGGCTCGAGGAGTTCAAGCGTGCGCTCAGTGAGGCCGGCACGTTGTTCGCGGCGGTGGGATCGGCAGGCACGCCGGCCGCAGCAACCGGCCAACCGGCAGCCGCCGGGTCCGGCCACGATGACTCCGGGGTGGCAGACGACGAGCTGCCGGCTCCGGTTGTCGATGAGCCGCTCTTCTCGGCCACGGCGAGTGGTCCGCCGCCGGACTGGCCGCCTGAGCTGCGACAACGCTTCCGGGTGCTGCGGCGCATGAGTAAGCTCAGCGACGAAGAGCTGATGGCGCAAGTTTGGGAAGACCGGGCGCGGCTACTGCAGTCGCAGGAGTCGGCCAAGCCGCCGGCCGGCAAGAAGAAGCGCCGACTTTGGGGCAACTGACCAACGCCTCTGGTGGCCGGGAGCGGTGCGGCACTCCTAGCCGCCGCACCCCAGCCCGTCAGAGATACACGGCGAAGCTGCCGCGCGCACTTCGTGCCCGTTCGGCACCGACGCGGCAGCGCGTGGCGTGGTGGCGCCCGGTCCGGCCGAGTCGTGAACCAGCCTGTAGAAGAACATCCCGCCGGCCAGGTTGCGCACTTCGAAACCTTTTTGCTGCAAGAAACGACTGGCGTAATAGGAGCGCTGCCCGCTGTCACAACAGACGAGCACCGGCTTGTCCGTGGGGAGTTGCTGCCAGTACTCGCGCAGCTCGCCCAGCGGCAGCAGCCGGGCGCCCGGCAGGTGGCCGACTTCGTACTCGGTTGGCTCGCGCACGTCCACGATCGTCCACGCCTGACACTGTGCGGCGTCCAGCTCCTCGGCGTACAGGAACTGCTCGTCGCCGCGCAGCAAATTGCCGGCGACGAAGCCGGCCATGTTGACGGGGTCTTTCGCGGCGCCGTACGGCGGTGAGTAGGCCAGCTCCGCCTGGGCGATATCCGCTACGGTCAGGCGGGCCTGCACGGCCAGGGCGAGAACGTCAATGCGTTTGTCGACGCCGGCGCCGCCGAAGACCTGGGCACCGAGGATGCGCCCGGCGTCCGGGGAGAACAGCAGCTTAATGTTCAGGCGCTCGGCGCCGGGGAAGTACGAGACATGGTGTCCGCCGCTGACGTATACCTTGCGGTAGGGTGCGCCACGCTGCCGCAACAGCTTCTCCGCTGCGCCCGTCGCCGCGACGGTAAGTCCGAAGACGCGCAGGACGCTGGTGCCTTGCGTGCCGCGGTAGCGTTCCGGGCGGCCAAAGATGTTGTCCACGGCCATGCGGGCCTGGCGGTTGGCGGGGCCGGCCAGCGGAATCAGCGTGGTGCCGCCCAGAACGGGGTCAGTGACTTCGACGGCGTCACCGACCGCGTAGATGTGCGGATCGCTGGTACGCATGTGCTCGTCAACGACGATCGCGCCGCGCTCGGTCAGCGTCAGACCGGCATCGCGCGCCAAGCCGGCCTCCGGACGCACGCCCACCGCCAGTATGACCAAGTCAGCCTCGGTCGCCTTGCCACTCCGCAATTGCACACGCACACGGCCGGCCGCATCCTCGAACGCCGTGACGGCGTCCGCCAGATGCAGCGCGACGCCATTGGCGTGCAGTTCCTGATGGATGGCGGCGGCGATTTCGGGATCAAGCGGCGGCATGACCTGCGGCAACAGCTCGACCAGCGCAACGGTGAGTCCGCGGCGGACGAGATTCTCCGCCATTTCGAGGCCGATGAAGCCGCCGCCGACCACGACAGCGGACTTGGCGCCTGAATCCACAACCCCTTTGATGCGGTCCATGTCGGTCATGTCGCGCAGTGTGAAGATGGCGGGATGATCAGCGCCGGGCAGTGGGGGACGGATCGGAGCGGCGCCGGGTGATAGCAGCAGGTTGTCATAGTGCTCAGTGTAGTCGCGCTCGTCGGCGAGATCGCGGACGTGGACGACCCGCGCGGCCGGGTCGATGGCGGTCACCTCGTGACGGGTGCGGATGTCCAGGCCGAAGCGTCGCATCAGGCCGGCGCGTGTCTGCACGCGCAGGCTGGATCGCTGCGGGATCTCCGCGCCGATGTGGTAGGGCAGGCCGCAATTCGCGAATGAAACGTCCTTGCCGCGCTCGATGACGATGATCTCGGCCTGTTCGTCGAGGCGTCGGGCCCGGGCGGCGGCAGTGGCGCCGCCGGCGACGCCGCCCACGATGATCAGTCTCTTACTCATATTGCTTGTCCATCTGGATTGGCTATTTCACAGGACCCTTGACGGCGATCGATCTCAGCCGTGCCTGGCTATGCAGTCCAGCAGCCACTGCACGCCGGGGTGGATGACTCGATAGTAGACCTGCCGGCCCTCTCGGTGCGGCACGACGATCTCGTGGGCGCGCAGCACGTTCAGGTGCTGGCTGACGACGTTCTGCCTGAGTTCCAACTCCTCGGCAATCTCCCCGACCGGTCGCTGGCCGCGCAGTAGCAGGTCGCAGATGCGCAGGCGGTCCGCATGAGTTAACACTCGTAGCACACGGGTGATACGTTCAAGTCGCTCGATTGGCAGCGGTCGGTTGTCCTGCTTGTTCATGACATATCATGATAGCAAGATATGTTCACCAGTCAACGGCAACTGCTGCGTTGTCGGCTTTCTGCCGCTGCGCTGCCCCGTGCAGCCGTGTAGTTCGGGTTTCCGGCGGAGTCGGTCTTACGTCTGTTGAGCGGGTATCAGCGACGGCGCTTACCGCGGCGTTCCCACGCGGGCTTGCGCAGCTCCCAGACGCGCACGGCCAGCCAGCCCAGAGTGAGTGCGGTGAGGATGGTGGCGACGATGGCCATCATGAGGATGAAGCCGGAGAGAGTTGTGGCGGCGCCGCGGCCGCCTGGAACGCCGGTTGTGGAATCGCCCGGCTGACTCAGGAGTGACATCCAGTAGAGGAGCGCAGCGCCGACGGCGCAGCCGCCGGCCGCGACGCCGATCTTCCAAATGGGCCAACGCGGGGGCTGCTTCTTTGTCATTGTGTGGCTCGCCAACAACAGTTGAACAATTGCTGAACGCGGTCTGGTGGAGGCATTCTAATGCGTTTGCATTCCGGTTGCACGGACAGGTGCGTCAACGGCGGTAGGTGGCCCGCCGGCGCGCGACGGTGACTATCTGATACAGTGGCGCTTGTTTAGCGGAGCGGGTTTAGGGCGTGAGCCGATAGCTCGTGTAGTGCGCCGGGTCTGATGATTGCGCGGATCTGAGCTATGTCCGACACGAACGTCGTCAAGTGGTTACGCGCCCAGGACGCGCGGTTCACCGTACTAGCCTACGAATTCACCGAGATCGGCGCCGAGCACGCCGCCGCGGCGGTCGGCCGCCCGCTCGAGATGGTCTGCAAGACGCTGGTCGTCAAGGCGACTGGCAACGCCTATTACCTCGCCATCATCCCGGGGGACCAGCGCTTTGATCCCCACCGCACGGCCGTCGCGGTCAACGCGAAGCACGCCGATCTGGCCGAGCAGCAGGAGGCCGAGCACGTCACGGGCTATCGCGTGGGCGGCATCTCGCCCTTCGCTACGCGCCGCCGGCTGCCGGTCGTGATCGAGGAATCGCTCCTGGCGCTCGACACCATCATCGTCAACGGCGGACGGCGCGGCGTGCTGGTGGAGCTGGCCGTCCCGGAGTTGGTCCGGCTGCTCGAGGCCCGTCCAGCCGATCTGTGCCGAGCGTGAAGGCTGCGCCGCGGTGCGGCTTGGCTCACTCGTGGTCGGCGTTGGCCGGCAGCGGTACGGGGCGCCGGCCGAAGAGCAGGACGATCAGCACCAGTGCGGCCACGCCGGCCAGCAGTCCCACCCACCAGGGCTGGCCCGTGCCGCGGCACAGCACGTCGCCGCACAGAATCGAAACCGCGCCCACCGTGAGCGCGTACGGCATTTGCGTCCAGACGTGCGTCCCCAACGAGCATTCGCTGGCAAGCGAAGACAGCAAGGTCGTATCGCTGATGGGCGAGCAGTGGTCGCCGAACACGGCCCCCGCCAGGACCGCACCGATGGAGGCGTAGAACAGGGGCAGGGCCTGGTCGGCGGGCGCATCCGCCAGCAGGCCGGCGGAGATCGTCACGGCGGCCGGGCAGAGGATGCCCATCGTGCCCCACGAAGTACCGGTGGCAAACGAGACAATGCACGCTGCCACGAAAATCAGCAGCGGGAGCCAGGTCGCGTCGAAGTTCGCGCTCTGCAGCAGCGCCTGGGCCACCTGGCCGAGTTGAAGCTGCTGCATTGCGTCCGACAGCGCCCACGCCAGGACCAGCACCATCAGCGTGGGGAGCATGCGCGACATGACGTCGGTGGCCGCCTCGATCGTCTGCGTTAGCGGCAACGTGCGTGTCGCAAGCGTGATCAGCAGCGCGGCCAGCAAGGCGGCGAGCGCGCCGTAAAGGATCGAGTTCGTGGAGTCACTGGCACTGATGATGCGTTGGACGAGCTCGAAGCCGTGGCAGTCGGGGTCGGCCGCGCGGACGGCGTTCCAGCCGGTAAGGACCAGCAGGGCCAACGTTGCCACGATCAGAATGCCGACCGGCACGCCTGCGTGCCAGGCCCGCCCAGGCCGGCTTGCGGCGACGCCGGCGCCATCCGTCTCCGGCGTGGCGGTCGCCGCGGCGCGCTCGGCGCTGCGCATGGGGCCGAAGTCGCGGTCCAGCCAGCCGATCAGGAAGACCATGACCAGCGCGAGGATGGGGTAGAAGCGGTACGGAATGCTCTTGAGGAACGCCCCGTACGCGAAGCCCTCATCCAGCTCGAAGCCGCTCAGAAACGGCGGCACTTGCTCCAGCCCGATCAGCCCGCTGTGTATGAAGCCGACTTCGGCCCCGATCCACGTTCCAATCAGCGCGATCGACGAGACCGGTGCGGCGGTCGAGTCAACGAGGTAGGCCAGCTTGGCGCGGCTGATCTTGAGCCGGTCGCACACGGGGCGCATGGCCGGTCCGATGATCATGGCATTGGCGTAGTCGTCGAAGAAAACCAGCAGCCCGGCCAGCCAGGTGCTCACCTGGCCGCGCCGGCGGTTCGACGCCCAGCGGGCCACCGCGTTGACGATCGCCGCCGTCCCGCCATTCGCGCCGATTACGCCAACCATCCCGCCGATGAACAGTGTGAACAGGATTATCCGGACGTGGCCGCCATCGCTAAGCGCCCCGACAAGGAACTCCTCCAACGCCCGGCGTACACCTCCAACCAGAACGTCCGCCCACGCCCCGGGCGCCGCACACCATGCCAGCATGTACGCCGCGATGAGAATGCCGACGGTCAGCGCGGGCAGCACCTGCCGCAAGACTATCGCGAGCACGATCGTCACGACTGGCGGAATCAGCACCCAGGCCCCGTAATACGCTCCCGGCGTGGCATCCGGCGTTATTGCCTGGGGCTCGGCGGTGACCACACCTGCGGCGGCAGGTTCGGCTGCAACGACCTGGCTTGTCTGGCTCGCGCCGCCGCCGAATCCCGTGGCAGACAGAAGGCAGGCCGCGAGTAGCAGCGCGAGCGGCAGACGGTGCCGCCTGGAAGGTTCGATTTCGGTCGCGGGGCGTCGGGAAAGGGCCATGCCGCCGCACGTTAGCCGTGCGGATTCGGGGCGTCAACGCTCGCAGCGCGGACATCACTGGCGCTGGCACGGGCCGATTCGGGTGGTTCAGCTTCGCAGGGGTGACAAGCCGGCCAGGCCGCGGATGCGGTTGGCCTCGATCCACGCGGCCGGATGCTCACTGAGCAAACGTGTCAGGCTGGACGACGACACGCCCAGGCGGGCCGCGGCCTCTGGCAACTTGCCCCCGGCCCACTGGAGCGCATCCAGCACCAGGCCCAGCACCTGGTTGATGGCCGGGTTGCTGGAGCTGACCTTGAGGCGGCCGTCCGTTACCTGCACGCCCGCGGGCCAGTTGATCTCCGCCGGCAGGGACAGCCGCACGCTGATGGCCAAAGTCTCACGCAGCCGCCGCAGCGCCCGGGCCTTGTTCTCATGCTGCGAGCGGCTTTCGGCGGCCTTGACAATGAGGCCGCTGGGTTCGTGGTGCAGGCGGACGGCGGAAGAAGTCTTGTTGCGTTTCTGACCGCCCGGCCCGCTGGCGCGGAACGTGTGCACCTCGCATTCCGCGAGCAGGCGCGCGTCGTCGTATTCCAGCCGATCACGGAGCGCTTCAGGGAGAGTTTTTGGGCGCTCGTTGGCCACGCGGCCTTCCAGGCAGTTTGTGATCTTGGGACGTTCCGTGGTCATGTCTACTAGTATAGGCGATAGACCGGCACGGGTGGTGTTTGTTGCTCGAACTGGACGGTGCATCGGCCGACGCCGTTCTGCGTAGATACACCTGGGGCTTGGATGTGGCTGGTTTGGCGGGTAGGATGAACTCGCTGGCGGCGGCCGGCGGGATTGGCGGGTTGCTGGCGGTTCAGGACGCCGGGGCGAGCCAGGATTACGTCTATTGGCACCACGGCCTGCATGCACTGGTGCAGTGACTGCGGAGTGTTCGCGTCATGAGTCAAGGACGCCGGGAAACTACCGTCGGTCCGGGGCATGCAGTTGGTGATTTTGCCCTGGGTGTGACTGCGTTCTTTCTGGTGGCCGCGCTGGCATATGTGGCGATTGCCGGCGTCGCACGGACGGTGTTCGGACCTGACGTCGGCTCTTCCGGCACTTATGTGCTGCTGGCACTGATGGTGGGGTGGCACAGCACGCGGAGCACGTTAGCGCTGCGGAACAAACAGCGCAGGGATTGCTTGAACGCACAGCGCGACGCCCTGCTGCGTTCGGGGCGGTGCCCGACATGCGACTATGACCTGACCGGCAACGTCAGCGGGAAGTGCCCGGAGTGCGGCTCGCCGGTGATAGCCGTGGAGGAGCAGCACGCGGGCCTCGCAGGCAGCCCGGAGAGCACGAAGTCGCGGTACACGGTCGCCGACTTTCTTGTCGGTGCGAGTGCCTTCCTGATCGTCGCCACGCTGGCGTTTGTGGCGTTTTGGGCTCTGGCGGAGAGATGGTTTGGACCCGAAGCCGTTTCAGCCGGCGTAGCCGCGCTGCTGGCATCGATTCCGGCGTGGTACGCCGCCCGTGGCATCATGGCAGCGCGGCGAAAGCGGCGCGGCAAGTTCGCGAGGGCACATGGACGCGCGCAGCCGGGCTCGGAAGGCTGCCGCACGTGTGATCATGACTTGACCGCCACGGCGGATATCTGTTCGGGATGCGAGGAGCCGGTCGGGGACCGGCGGAATCAGCACGGCACCAGTCCCGATAGGCCGCGCAACGAGTAGAGGACCCGGTGTCACCAGGGCAGCTACCAACGCTGCAACCGGCGATCGCGTCCTGCGTAGATACTGTCGGGCCCGGGACGGGGCCGGGTTGGCGGGTAACATGAACTCGCTGGCGGCGGCTGGCGGGATTGGCGGGTTCTTCAGGAAGTGGCAGGTACGTGCAAAACGGGCGGCCTGTTGCACAGTTCGAGGAGTACGGCATGTCGAAACGTCACGGGTGGCTGATCGCCCTTCTGCTCCTGGTGTTCGCCGGCTGTGGCCAGCCGCACGGGCGTCCGTTGTATGCGCGTGTCGTCACTGACATTACCGTCGCCAACGTGTCGGTCCAATCGCTCGACGTGAGTCCCGACGGCAAGTATCTGGCCATTGGCGGCCAGGACAGTATGGTTCGAATCTGGCCGCTGCCCGACCTGCAATACACCGGCAGCCTGTTCGGCCATCCGAATCACGTCTGGTGCGTGCGTTTCAGCCCCGATGGCACACTCTTGGCATCATCTTCCGGCCTCTTCGAAAAGTCGCCGATCATTCGCATCTGGAAGGTACCTTCGGGAGTCTGGGTGCGCACGCTGCCTGGTGATGAGCGCAATATCGTATCGCTGGCCTTCCATCCCGCGGGGGACTGGCTGGCGAGCGCCGAATGCCGCGGGTTTCACCTCCCGCAGCGGGACAAGGGCGCCGTCCGGTTGTGGTCGGTCTCCGACGATAGCGTGCTGCGCGTGCTTGATGGTCATACGGACGCAGTGTACGGTCTGGCCTGTGCGCCGGATGGCCGGCAGCTTGCGGGCGCCTGTGTCGATGGCAGCATCTGTCTGTGGAACACGGACGACTGGACATCTCGCGTTCTGCCGCATCGACACGGCCATGCGGCGTGCGCCGTGGCATACAGCCCGGACGGCCAGGTGCTAGCCAGCGCGGGTCTGGACGGTGTGTGCAAGCTCTGGCCGCGTGACGGCGACGAGCCCATCCACGTGCTTGAAGGGCACACGGGCAGTGTCAGGTCCGTGGCGTTTGATCGCAGCGGGCGCGTTCTGGCAACCGGTAGTGCGGACAACTCGATCCGCATCTGGTCGGTCAAGACGGGTGAATTGCTCTCGGTAATCGACGCCCCGAACGGCACGGTCCATGCGCTCGTATTCGACCACGATGATCGCCTGATCAGCGGCACCAACGACGGGCACTTGCGGGTCTGGGTGCGGTAGCGATTTGATGTAGTCCGACTGGAGGCCGTTCCAACCCGCTGTTCGTTCTCGTTCAGCATGAGAAAGCAAAGCCCACGTGCAGATTTCACCGCGCATGGACACTTGCTCCGCAGGTTGCGGGCGGGCCTGCGTCTGCTTATGGCCGCGCTGTGCGTGCTCGTCGCTGGGCTGTTTCTGCTGGCAGGACGCGGCGACGGTGTCCAGGAACTCGGGCGCGGCGTCGGTGTCGAGGAACTTGGACGCAGTTCCTTGCTTCGAGCAAGGCTGTACTCCCTTGACGTTCCCCACTCGTCTGACGAACGTACAACGCGCTACACAAGTCGGCTGATGGTCGTCTACACTGCGCCCGGTGATCTGGGCTGTGTTGATGAAGCTGAAGCGCAGTATGCCCACCTGTCCGACACGCTGAAACGTCTTCATAGCGGAGCGTTGTATCCTCTCTACGAAGCACATTTGAAGCACGTGGAGCAGCTTCTGCAAAGGGAGCGCCGCTTGGTTGAAAGCTCCCTCAGTGGCTGGCTGTTCAGTATCACCGGGAGAGTGTATGCGTGTATAGACGATGCGTGGGGCTTCTGGGGAGGAGTATCTACAGCACGTGCAGCGGGCTGCCCGGTAGTCGTGATTTCGCGCCCATTCGGCGCTGCGGTTATGCTCATGGTTGCGGTCATCTGTGTGGCGCCAACCATCTGGCGCTTCATCGTGATACGGCGCCGGCGCAATGCGAATGCGTGTGTCCAATGCGGATACAGCCTCACTGGAAACACTTCCGGACGCTGTCCGGAGTGCGGTCGTCCTGTCGGTCCGCAGCGTACAAGCAATGCACCGCACCAGGATGGTTCTGATGCTGTAGCTGACGGACTTGTGCATCCATGACTATCATTCCGCCGCAGAACACGTGGGGGCGTTTTGCTCGTGCGGCAGAACGGCGATTCCGAGGCGACATCGGCGTCCAACGGCGGCCACCCGCCACGACGGGCAGGCTCAGGGCCGGCGCCACTTCTGGAGCGGACTGCTATGCGTGATGTGCGACGTACGCTGGTCATAACGGCTTTGATCCTGCTTGCGTTTGGCCTGTTCGGCCGGCTCGCGCTGCGCTTCGCTGCGGACGATGATCGGCTGTGGGCCCTCACGTCGTACCACATGTCCTCCTGGTTGTTGTTTGCTTTTGCCGGTCCTTGTCTTGTTCTGTGGTGTCTGACCGGCCGCGGCTACCGACGGCCGACACAGCGGATCGTAGCCGCCCTTGCCGCGGCGCTCGCAGCGCTGTGGCTGGCCGCGGGCCTGGCAACCCGGTGGGCGCCGGTCGTGCTGGCCTGCGCGTACTGGGCGCTGCGACGTTCCCGCATGATCGCTGAACATGATGTGTCCGCAGCGTGGGTGTACCCCTGCATCGAGTACGGCATCGCCTGGGGTCTGCCGGGCATTGCCGGCATCTTGCTCGGTTTGGCCTGCTATTTCCACCTGGCAAGACCTTTGCCAAACGAGCTTGCCCACGAGTGTTCAAATTGCCGGTATGACCTGACAGGAAACATCAGCGGGACGTGCCCGGAGTGCGGCACGCCCGTAGAAGCTGAGCAGGATCAGCGGCCAGACGACGCCGGTGACTCGCCCGCCGACTGAGGTCCCGCGCTTCAGAATGTGGACCGCGCGAGCGCGCACCGCCCGCCGACGCCGTTCCGCGTAGATACACCTGGGGCTTGGATGTGGCCGGTTTGGCGGGTAGGATGAACTCG
>CAZYGM010000057.1:0-16411 GCA_964647015.1 uncultured Planctomycetales bacterium
TGAAGCTGATTGCGGGGCGGGGCGGCGGCTCGCGCGATGGGCTCAAGCTGTGGGAGAAGCTGGTTTTCCAGGTGGCGCTGGGGGCCCTGCTGGCCATGTTCATTTTGCGGGAGGGGCAGACGAACGCGGCGGAGATGCGTTTCACTGCGCCCAACGAGCCGTTCACGAACTTCTACAACGTGCTGAGCATACCGTTTTACAAGCACGGTTTGGCGCTGCCGACGTGGCTGTTCGTGGCCCTGGCGGTGATCGTGATGGCCGGCACGTCGAACGCGGTCAACCTGACGGACGGGATGGACGGGCTGGCCAGTGGCTGTATGGTCATGACGGCGCTGGCGTTCATGGTGTTGGCCTACGTGGTGGGCAGCCCGGACCTGGCCGAATACCTGCTGTTCTGGCCCATTCCCGGGTCGGCCGAGTTGGCGGTGCTATGTGGGGCGGCGGCCGGGGCGTGTCTGGGCTTCCTGTGGTACAACGCGTATCCGGCCCAGGTGTTCATGGGAGACACCGGCGCGCTGCCCTTGGGCGGACTGATCGGCTTCGTCGCGGTGGTGACTCGCCTGGAGCTGATGCTGCTGATCGTGGGCGGGGTGTTCGTAATCGAGGGCGCCTCCGTGCTGATTCAGATTATCTACTACCGCAGCACGGGGCGGCGGTTCTTCCGGTGCGCTCCGCTGCACCACCATTTCCACCTGGCCGGCTGGTCGGAGACGCAGGTGGTTATGCGGTTCTGGCTGGTGGCGGCGCTGTTTGCGGCGTTCGCCCTGGCGACGATCAAGATGAGATAGGCCGATGAGCACCTCGTTGCAGCAACATGCCGCCGTGTCGGCGGAAGCGCCGCGGGCGGGCCGCCGTGGTCCGCTGTTTGACAGCGGTGTCGTGCTGCTGGTCGGCGTGCTGATGACGCTTGGCGTGACGATGGTCTATTCCGCCTCCGTTACGCTCGCGGGTGCGGAGCTGGACTGGCAGCGCTGGTGGGCCACGCCGCTGCGGCAGTGCGTCTTTGCCCTGGCGGGCTTCCTGGGCATGTTGGTCGTGGCGCACTGCAACCCGCGCTGGCTGGCGTGGGAGCGGCCGGACGACGGCTGGCGGCCGCTGACGCTATACGGCCTGGCGGTCTTGGGGCTGGTCGCACTGCAGATCGTGGGTCAGGAAGCGTTGGGTGCCCGACGGGCGCTGGTCGTGCTATCGGAACCAGTGGCGCTGAGCTTCCAGCCGGCCGAGGTGGCCAAGGTGGTGCTGGTTATCTGGCTGGCGGCGCTGCTCAGCCGGCCGGCAGTGCCGCGGCGCGGCCTCGGTCCGGCCGAACAGAATCCGCTGCGTTCGTTTCGGCGCGGCTTCCTGCCGGCTTTTCTGAGCGCCGGCCTGTTGATCGCACTGACGGGGGTTGAGGACTTCGGGACGGCGGCCCTGATGGGCGTGCTGACCATCGTAATGCTCGCGATTGCCGGGGCGCGCTGGCTGCACTTGGGTGGGGCCGGGCTGCTGGGGCTGGCCGGCGGCGTGCTGCTGATCTGCGTGCGGGAGTTCCGCTCCAAACGCCTGTTGGCATGGTGGTCGCAAGAGCCCGATCGGCTGGGCGACGGCTACCAGATCTACCAGTCGCTGCTGGCGATTGGCTCGGGCGGCTGGTTCGGCCGGGGCCTCGGGGCGGGCGTGCAGAAATACGGCTACCTGCCGCAGGACAACAACGATTTCATCCTCGCGACGATCTGCGAGGAGTTGGGCATTGCCGGGGGCATCGTCGTTATTGTGTTGTTCATGCTGCTGATGTGGCGCGGCTGGCGGTTGTTCGAGCGGGCCGGAGACTCGTTTGGACGTCTGCTGGCGGCCGGCCTGACGCTGCTGATCGGCTTGCAGGCGGCGCTCAATGTGGCGGTCGTGACGAACAGTGTGCCGACCAAGGGCATCTCGCTACCCTTCGTGTCGGCCGGCGGCTCGGGAGTGCTGTTTCTTGGCCTGGCGGCCGGCTTGCTTGCCTCGCTGGGCGGACCGTGGAACCCGGCGCCGAGTTTGCCCGGGCAAACGCCGGGAGTCGGCGGCGGCGGCCGGGCCGGCGAGCACGGCCCGATTCGTGGGCGGCCCGAGCGCCGGCGGCTATAATGACCCGATTGCATCGTCCGGGCTGCATGGGCGGGGTGCCTGCGCCACGCGCGGACGAAGCCGCAGTCGCCGTTCAATAAAGGGCCCATGCGCGCCATGAACGTTGCAGCGCAGCCGAGCTCGTTCGTGCCCCTGCCAACCCGGTTCGGAGACCTGTTGCGCCTGGCCGGCCCGCCGCCGGCCGAGGCACTGACGACGGTCGATCCGCTGGTGAAGCTGGATGAGCCGCGCGGGCCGTTGGCCGCCGTACTCGGTGGGGTGTGCGATCTGGACGGGCGGCTTGTGCTGCCCCTGGAGATTGCGGTCATGCTGCCGGCGCATCTGGCCCGGCTGCCGGCGGGCGTGGAGGCCGCTGCATTCGGGCGGGCTTTCGCGGCTCTGCCGGACTTGCTGGCGCGGGTGCCGTTGCCGCCGGTCGGCGAGTTCATGCGCACCGCGTTCGGCGTCCTGGACCGGCAGGGGCCGCTTCTGTATTGCCGCAAGCAGCAACGGCTGTTCGTAGCGCAGGAAGTGCGCGACGGGCAGGCAGTGGCGGGGACGCTGCCGGAGACGCCAGCGGATTCGGCCGAAGCGTGCGAGCAGTTGATCCGCCGGCAGGGGGAGGTGGTGGCGCTGGCCGGCGAGCTGGTGGAACGCGACGTGGGCGCACACGCGGAACTAAGCGCCGCGCATGTCTGCGTCACGTGCCCGCTCAACACGCGCTGTTTTCCGGCAGGCGCTGAATACGCGTATGCGGTCGATCGGCTGGTGGTGGTGCATGCTCACGCGGGGCCGCTGGTGCTGTTGCCGGCGGGCGCCTGGCGGCTGGATGAGGCGGCGCGGCTGCTGGGCGGCGCAGAGCCCGCGAATGTGGCGGCCGGCGACGGAGAGCACGCGGATCCGCTGGCCGACTGGCGGCAGGCGGAGGCTGGGGCAATCGGGCGTGCCGGTCGGCGACTGATCTACATCGGGGAACCGGGCGGACGGGACCTGGCCGAGATCCTGCGTCTGAAGCTTGCGCTGCTGGCGGATGTGCTCGAGCAGCTTGGCGCGGCGTGGCGTGGCCGCGGGCAGCCGCACTTGTGCTGGACGGAACAGACGGTGCGTGCGCTGTGGTCGCCTGGTGGTGCGGTGGGCGCGGCGGCGTGGGGCTTCCGCGCGCTGCTGCGGAATATCGGCTGGCAGCCGCTGAGCGACGTGGCGGGTGCCGACGGGGCGGCGTTGCCGCATCCGCCAGTGTTTTCGGAGCCGGCGTTGCTGCCGCCGGCGGCGGTGGCGGCCATGCGCTACTTCGGCGAGCCGCGGCGCGCGAATTTCTTTATTAAGGCAGCGGAGGCGCAGGCGGCCGGCGCGGTCGGCGTGCAGGTGCTGATCGAGGAACTGGGGATTGCCGGTGAGCAATTCTGCGCCGGCGATGTCGTGCGTGTGGTGGGCGCGGGCTGGACGGCCGAGCTGACGCCCACGGCCGGGCATGATCCGGCGGACGGGGCGGGAGTGGCCATGTGCGGCGTGGCGCGTGGCGAAGTCGGCGCGCTGCGGGCGGACGACGTGCTGGAGGGCTGCGAATGTCGCTGGTATCCGCGTTTCGGCGAGGCGGAGGATCTGCACGCGGTTGGCATGTTGCTGCTGCGGACGGTGCTGGCGACGGACGAGGTGGACGGGCGGCGGTTCTTCGAGTCAATCGCAGCGGAGCGTGATGCGCTGCTGCAAGCATGCGGCACGGTCGGGCCGGCGGAGCGCGAAGCCGTGGCGCGCAGTTGGATCGCGGAGCGCTGCGGGATCGACACGCCGGGGGCGCTGTGGACGCGGCGGAACGTGCTGTATGAACGTGCGGCGCGGGCGGCGGTGGTGCTGGATGGTCTGCCGCCGGCGCTGTGGCAGGCGGTGGTGTCGCTGGCGCTGCGGATGGTGACGCCGGTGGCGGGTTTCGGCTATTGCGCCCAGCGTGGGATGGCGGCGCCGCGCAGCGCCGGGCAGTTGCTGCCGCTGCTCGAACTGCGTGGTTTGATCGGGCTGCTTGATGATCGGCTGTTCGGACGCCGGGCGCCGGCGGCGGCCGTGCGGGCGGCACTGGGTGGCGGCGACGCACAACGTCCCGATTCCGGACCGGTTCAGCTTGGGAGGTGATGAGACTTGGCGACGACAGAATTGCCGCTGATGGCCGACCGGATCGCCAGTTTAGCGCGGGCGTCCCTGGAGTTGCCGCCGGCCGGCGATGCGGCGGGGCCCGACGCCCTTTGCGGTGAGATGTTGGCCGGGCTGTCGAGTAAGCGGCGGGCGGAGCTGCTGCGGGAGGTTGAGCCGTTGCTGTCGTCCGAAGGGCCGGCGGTAACCGAGCCGGCAGGGGGGTCGGAGGCGGCGCCGGCGGGTGGGGCGCGCGAGTTGCTGCGGGAGCGTGCCAGCCTGGAGTTGAAGCTCAAGACGGAGGCGGCGCGCTACGCTGAGTTGGAGGTGGCTTTGCAGCGTGAGCGTGACGGTCACGCCGAGGCGCTGCAATCGCTGGCCCTGCAACAGAAGCAGATCAGCGAGTTGCAGCAGGCGCGGCGGACGCTGGAGGAGCAACTGGGCCAGTCCGAGACGCGGCTGCGCCGGCAGGTCAACGAGACCGAGCAGGTGCAGCTCAAGTTGGACGAGCTTAAGAAGCTGCGCCGTACGGTCGGCACGCAAGTGACCGAGCAGGCCGAGCAGGTGAATGCGCTGCGGGCAGAGAATGAGGAATTGCGGCGGAAGTACGAAGCGCTGTTGCGCGCTGAGGATCAGCGCGCGGACCAGGCGGAGCGCGTTGCCGCGGATGCGCAGCAGCAGACAGCGACGGCGGACTACGAGCACCTGTGGAGTCGGCTGCACGCGCAGTTGCCGACGGTGATCCTGGAGACGCACCAGCCGAACCGGGCGACGTTTGAGCGGCTGACAGATGCGCTGGTGGAAATGGTGCGTGTGCTGGCGGCGCTCGAACAGCATGTGCATTTCATGTTGAAATCCCTGGGCGGTGAGAAGCTGTCGCGCTTTCACAACATGCTGAGTCGCAGCCCGGGGCTGGCGGACACTTTTCGCGACTACCTGACGGGGCGCGGCAGCGCGAACAACTTCCTGGGGTTGTTGCGGGCCGTGCAGGCTTGGAGCCGGGCGTTTGGCAGCGGCTGCTACAAGGTGATTGTGCGCTCGCCGGATTTGATCCAGGATGAGTTGAACTACCGCCGCTGGCCGCTGAAGAAGGGCTCGTTCGAGACGGAGGAAGCGGCGTTGGGGCGGTATTTTCGCGATACCGTGTTCCGCGAGGCGTCGGGTCGGCTGGGGACCGCCTTCCGCAAGCACGCGGGCGACGAAGCGCACGACGACTATGCCACCTTGATGAAGCCGGAGTAGGCCGTGGCCGTTCAGAATATGCGGAGCGCGCGGGTCGGCCGGGCTGGAGTGTTGGCGGCGGTGGTCGTGTTGGGCAGCGGCGCGGGCTGCCTGGCGGTGTTTGGGCCGCCGGCCGAGTACGAACCGGCGCCACGGCTGATCGGCCGCCTGGAGGACGAGCGAATCGCCGAGGCGTCCGGGCTGGCGGCCAGTCGGCGTCATGCTGACCACTTCTACGTGCACAATGATTCGGGCGACCTGCCGCGCGTCTTCCTGATAGATCGAAGCGGCCGGACGCGTCTGGAGATTCGCTTGCAGGGGGCCCAGGCCCGCGACTACGAGGATATTGCCATGGCTCCGGGGGACGCGGCGGGGCAGTGGGACGTGTGCGTGGCGGACATTGGGGACAACAGCGCCCGGCGCTCAACAGTGGTCGTGTACCGTTTTCCCGAGCCGGAGTTGCCGGCGGATGGGGCGCCCCTGATCGAGGTCACGCCGCAGGCCTTCACCTTCAAATATGCCGACGGGCCGGCCGACGCGGAGGCGTTCTGCGTGCACCCGGAGACCGGTGACGGGTATATTCTGACGAAGCGCACTGACGGGCGCAGCTTCGTGTACAAGCTGGCGGCGCCGTGGAGTGCGGATGAAGTGCGCGTGTTGCCGAAGCTGGCCGAGGTGCGGCTGCCGGCGCCGCTGGCGGCGGCCGGGATTGTGACGGCGGCGGACATTGGGCCGGATGGGCGGCGGCTGGCGGTGCGGTGCTACTTCGGCGGGTGGGAGTGGCGCTTGCCGGAGGGCCTGGACGTGGCGGCGTTTGACCGGATTTGGCAGGCGGAGCCGGCAGCGCTTTCGCTGGCTCTGGAGCGGCAGGGCGAGGCGCTGTGCTATGCCGCGGATGGCCGGAGTTTGTTGACGGTCAGTGAAGGATTGCATCCCGGGCTATATGAGGTGCGGGCGCGTTCGACGGATTGAGGCTGCGGTGCGAGGCGCTTGCGTGGCGGGCGCCTGGCAGCCTATGCTAGACACCGATGGAATCTTGACGCCGTTCTTACGGAGACCCGCGACGAGGTGCGGTATGCCGCAGGCGACACCGACTTCCATAATTCCGTTGCTGGAGAAGATGGCGCAGTTGGGGGCCAGCGACCTCCACCTGAAGACGGGCATTCCGCCGGTTTATCGCGTGGCGGGTGAGCTGCGGCGTGCGAACCTGGCGGCCTTCCGGAGCAAGGATCGGCTGGTTGAGCGTTTGATGGAGCCGATCATTCCGGAGCGGCGGCGGCACGAATACGAGGAGAAGGGCGGACTGGACTTCGCCTATCATCTGCCGGGCGGCGACCGGTTCCGCATCAATGTTATGCGGGCCTGCGATCAGATGCACGTGGCCATTCGGCGCGTGCAGGGTGAGATTCCCGATTTCGAGACGCTGCATCTGCCGCCGATCTACCGCAAGCTCGCGGAGGAGTCGATAGAGGGGTTGATCATCGTCTGCGGCGTTACCGGTTGTGGCAAGAGCACGACGCAGGCCGCCATGATCGACCACATCAACACGACGCAGGCGGTGAACATCATCAGCATCGAGGACCCGATCGAGTACGCGCTCGAACCCAAGATGGGCATCGTCAGCCAGCGCGAAATCGGCCTGGACGTCTTCCGCTTCGCCGACGCGTTGCGCGCGGCCGTGCGGCAGGACCCGGACGTCATCTTCGTCGGCGAGATGCGCGATCAGGAGACGATGCTGGCGGCGGTGCAGGCCGCGGAGACGGGGCACCTGGTGTTCTGCACGCTGCACACGGCGGATACGATGCAGGCGCTGGGCCGCATCCTCGAGTTCTTCCCGCCCGAGCAGCACGGCTTCATCCGCAGCGCGCTATCCAACAGTCTGCGGGCGATCTGCGCGCAGCGGCTGGTCCCGGCCATCGATCCGAAGATCAGCCGCGCGCCGGCCACGGAAGTGCTGTTGGGTGAGGCCATCGTCAAGGAGAAGATCCGCGAGGGCTGCGACGACGACCTGCCCGAGATCATCGTCGGCAATACGCAGTCCGGCATGCGCAATTTCAACATGTCGCTGGCCGAGTTGGTCGAGCAGGGCATCATCTACACCGATGTGGCCATGGAGAACTCGCCCAACCGCGAGCAGCTCATCGGCCAACTGCGCGGCATCAAAGCTTCCGCCCAGACGCTGGTTCACCGCGTGAAGCGCGGCGGCGGCGGATAGGCCGGACACGCGGGGACAACGCGGCGCGCTGGCGTCACCGTCGACAGAAAGGACCGGCACCATGCCTACCGGAGAGTTCAGTTACCGCACGGCCGCCGAGGAGACCTGGCGCATCTTCCGCATCATGGCCGAGTTCGTCGAGGCGATCGACGTGCTGTCGCGGATCGGGCCGGCGGTGTCGATCTTCGGGTCGGCGCGCACGCATCCGGACAATCCCTACTACCAGCAGACGGTCGAGTTGTCCAAGAAGCTGGCGCAGGCGAACTTCGCGATTATCAGTGGCGGCGGTCCGGGCATCATGGAGGCGGCCAACAAGGGGGCGGCTGAGGGCGGCGGCAAGAGTGTCGGACTGAACATCTGGCTGCCCACCGAGCAGGAGTCCAATCCTTACCAGGACATCTCCCTCGACTTTCACCATTTCTTTGTGCGCAAGGTGATGTTCGTGAAGTACGCCGTGGGAATGGTGTGCTTCCCCGGCGGCTTCGGCACGATGGACGAGTTCTTCGAGTCGATGACGCTGATCCAGACGGAGAAGATCCGGCCCATGCCGGTAGTGCTGATCGGCCGGCCATTCTGGGATCCGCTGGTGCAGTGGTTGCGCGAAGACATGCTGGAGCGGCACGGGAACATCTCGCGGCCGGACCTGGACCTGTTCACGGTCACGGACGACGTGGACGAAGCCGTTCAGACCATCGTGCAGGCCTTCGATCACAATCACTCGCTGGCGGGCCAGCCGGGCACCGACCAGGAGATGTGCTGGACGCCCGAACGCCGCGTGAGCGCGGAGGGCACGCTCTATGGCGTGCGGCCGCACACGCCGGGGCCGCGCCGGCAGATGGCGGAGTAGCCGGGCCGGAGCGGCCCGCGTTCTGCGCCGGTCCTAGCGTGGCGGGGGTGGGCCCTTGGGCTCCGGCTTCTGGGCGTCTTTCTGCCGGGCGTCGTCGCGGATTTCGCGCAGCAGGCCGGTGATTTCCGCCAGCCGGCCGTTCATGATGCGCAGCTCCTGCACCATCTCGTTGCGTTGCGCGGCACTGTCGGGGAGCTGGGCGTAGGCGGGCGTCGGCGCGCTGAGCTGGGACCACGCCAGAATGCCCAGTAGCGTCGTGGCCGCGCCGAGCAGAAACGGCGTACGGGAACGGTTTTTCAGCGCAGAATCAAGCATTTTGCTACCTCGCGTTGCGTGGGCGGGCGCCTCGAGAGGCGCTGCGGTGTCGCTCAGCCGCCGGCGGGGCGGACGATGTGCAGGCCCAACTCGTCGAGCTGGTCCGGGGCGACTTCGCCGGGCGCGCCCGTCAGTGGGCATACCGCACGGGCCGTCTTGGGGAACGAGAACACGTCGCGAATATTGTTGCGTCCGGTGAGCAGCATCACCAGGCGATCGAGGCCCAGAGCGATGCCGCCGTGCGGCGGCGGGCCGTACTTGAGGGCATCCAGCAGGAAGCCGAACTTCTGTTGCTGCTCCTCGGGGGTCAGCTCGAGCAGGCGGAAGACCTTCTCCTGCACGTCGCTGCGGTGGATCCGGATGCTACCGCCGCCCAGCTCGATGCCGTTCAGCACGACGTCGTAGGCCTTGGCGCGGCAGTGCGTCGGATCGGATTCCAGCAGGGGGATGTCTTCGTCGAGGGGCGCGGTGAAGGGGTGGTGCACGGCGAAGTGGCGGCCGGCCTCCGCGTCGTGCTCGAACATGGGAAAGTCAACGACCCAGAGGAAGTTCCACAGCCCGTCTGGAATGAGGCCGCGGCGCTGGGCCAGCGTGGAGCGCAGCCAGGCGAGGTACTTGCAGACGTTGGCCGCGCTGTCGGCGGCGAAGAAGAGCATGTCGCCGATCTCGGCCGCGGTGGCCGCGACCATCTGGGCGGTCTGCTGCGGGCCGAAGAACTTGGCGATGCCGGTCTGGAAGGCCGGTTGCCCGTCGTCGCCGCGCACGACCTTCACCAGTGGCAGGCCGCCGGCCCCGATGCCCTTCATATCCTCGGCGAGGGCGTCGGTATCCTTGCGTGACAGGTCGGCGGCATCGGGCAGCCGGATGGCGCGTACGACGCCGCCGTTGGCGATGGCTTCGGCGAAGACGCGGAAGTCCGTGGCACGGGCAACCTCGGTCACGTCTTTGATGCGCAGGTCGTAGCGCGTGTCGGGCCGGTCGATGCCGTATTCGGCCATGGCCTGGGCGTAGGGCATGTGCGGGAAGGGCGTGGGGATGTCGATGCCGTGAATCTCCTTCATGATGTGCTTCAGGCAGCGTTCTATAACGCCCATCACGTCCTCAGGCTGGACGAAGGACATTTCGACGTCGAGTTGCGTGAACTCGGGCTGGCGGTCGGCGCGCAGGTCCTCGTCGCGGAAGCACCGGACTATCTGCATATACTTGTCGAAGCCGCTCATCATGAGGAGCTGCTTGAATAGCTGTGGTGATTGCGGCAGGGCGTAGAAGGCCCCCGCTTGCAGCCGGGAGGGCACGAGGAAGTCGCGCGCGCCCTCCGGCGTGCTCTTGGTCAGGAAGGGCGTTTCGATCTCGATGAAGCCTTCGCGATCGAAAACGTCGCGAATGATCTTCGTGATGCGGTGCCGCGTAAGCAGGGCATGCTGCATGGGCGCGCGGCGCAGGTCAAGGTACCGGTAGCGCAGGCGTGTTTCTTCATTAGTGTCGATCTTGTCAACAATCTCGAATACGGGCGTCCTGGACGTGCTGAGAATGTCGATCTGATGAACCATGACTTCGATCGCGCCAGTCGCGAGCTTCTCATTGACCTGGCCCGTCGGCCGGGCGACCACCTTGCCTTGCACCGCGATGCAGTATTCGTTGCGCACGCGGTCGGCGACGTCGTGCGATGCCGGATCGGTTTTGGGGTTGAACTGGAGTTGCACGATACCCGTGCGGTCGCGGAGGTCGAGGAACGTCAGGCCCCCGAGGTCGCGGCGGACATCAACCCAGCCGGTCAGCGTGACGGTCTGACCGACGTGGTGCTTGCGCAATTCGCCGCAGTAACACGTTCGTTGGTTGTACGGTATTGGCACGGTAGCGCCTCCAGCCGATCTTGTCTGCGCCTGCAAAAGCAGGCATGTTACCACGGCTTGGCCCGCGACCGCCACGGCCAAACTGTCGGCGATGGCGAGGCAGGCTGGGGCCCGTGTGCGGTCGGCCCGGCTAACGGCCGGAGCCGGGCACCATCGCCGGGACGCTGTGCTATATCCCTCATGCTTAACGACTTACGCACCATTCCGCCCGCTGCCGGCGGGCCTGGCCGCGTCGGGCGCCGGGTGTTTAACACGGACCGGCCGCCGGGTGCGGAGTGCGTTTGGCTGCGCATTCTGACCGGGATTGTCGCGTAGCTGGTAAGGCAATTGGAATCTGCGCCGGCCGTGGGGCGCGCGATTGTTGGGCCGGCCGGACTCGGTTGGCAGGATCTGGCAGAACGAAAGGTGGAGACTCATGTTGCGTCCAACAACAACGGCTAAGGCACTGGGAAGCTCGTGGGTGCCGCGGCTGGTGGCGCTGGCCCTGGTTATTGCCGCGACCCTGCCCGCCGGGGCGGCTGAGCCGACCAAAGAGCTCAGCACCAAGCTGCAGCAGTCGCGCAGTCGCATGATGGGCACGCAGATTGAGCAAGCCGTGGGGCTGTTCAAGGAGGCCACCGCGCTGCTCGCCGAGCTGAAATCCGCCCATCCGCAGCACGCCGATCTGCCCAAGTTGCAGGAGCAGTATGACAAGCTGGCCGCGGATCTCGAGAAGCGCGTTACACAGCGGGCGGAACGCGACATCAATCCCACGAAGAGCGGGCTGGAAGCCGCGCTGCGTGGCTCCGACCGCGACAAGATCAAGCAGGACCGCGACAAGCTGGCGGCCGCGATTGCCAAGCATCAGGGGGACATCGAGGTGGCCGGCGGGGCTACAGGGGCCGCCCTGTTGGCCTCCGCGCAGGAACTGGTCGATCAGGCGGATGGCTCGGCGGGCGCCGCGTCCGCGAAAGCGGCTGAACAGCCTAAGCCGACCGCCGCCCCGGCGGCGCCGGCCACCCCGGCGGCGGGCGGCGATCCGCGGCAGATCAACAACGAGATTCAGGCTAAGTTCCGCGGCGCGCGCGAAATGCCCACGCCGGAGATGGTGGCGCTGGTCGAGGAGATTAAGGCCCTCATCGCGCAACTGCGGGCGGCCGACCCCAACCACGCCCGGCTGGCCGACTACGAGCAGAGAGCCGAGAAGCTGGTGGCGGACGCGTACGCCCGGGACCTCAACAACGCCCGCGGCGAGATCGGTCGCCGCATTGATCGGATCGAGATGTATCTCGAACGCAACCAGGAGAGCGAACGGCCGCAACTCCAGGAACAGCGCAAGTTGCTGGGCGAAGCGCTGGCGGAGCATCGGGCGGCGCTGGAGGCCGTGGGCCCGGAAGGCCAGGAGCTGATCGCCCGCACCGAAGCGACGATGAAGCAGGTGGACGAGCGCATCGGCGCGGCGTTGGCGGGCGACAGTTTGGTCAGCGAGTGGGTGGAGCGGCTCAACACCTACAATCGCAACGGGGCCAAGGACCTGACGCCGGGCATCAACAGTCCGGCCATGTACGCCCACATAAAGGCGCTGCGGGCCGAGGCGGAAGGCGTGTGGGAGGAGTACGGCAGGATCGAGTTCGCCGGCGGGAAGACGTCCGAGCTGGAGCGGGCCGAGCGCTTCTTCCAGGAGTCGCGCGCGGAGGCGGATCGCCAGCTTGAGTACGCAGTGTCGTTGCGGCTGGAGGAAGCCCAGAAGCGCGTCAAGTGGATCGCGGAGGTGTTCGCCGGCGATGCGGCCTGGAAGACGGACAAGAGCAAGCAGCCCAGGCGCTTCGCGGATGATCTGCTCGTGGAAGCCGCCCGGGCGATTGACGACCTGGCGGAGTGCGTCGCGGATCATCCCGAGTTGGCCGCGTTGCGGGCCCAGCACGAGCAGTTGCGCCAGGAGAACACGGCACGCCGCGACACTGCCAAGGCCCTCACGTTCCTGCGGGCCGACAAGTACAAGGGCCGCGACGCCGACGAGCTGAAGGAAGTGGCGAAGAAGATCGTGCCCAGGACGTTTGAAGGTGCCGAGGTTCTGCGGCTGACGATCTTCTCGGAAGACTGGAAGGAGGAGACGGTTACCGAGTGGACCGACAGCACACGCTCGGCGTTGCGCACGCGCACCACGCGTGAGCTCAGGTTCTCAGTGGCCTTCCAGGATAGGGATGGCGTTTTCCGCGACTTCGGCTACCTCAACCAGGATCGCAAGAGCGACGGCACGTGGGGTGCAACCTACGGTCACCTGACCAAGTTCCGGGCGCCGATGCTCAAAGAAAACGTTGGCAAGGACGAGCCCGAGGAGTAGCCGCGGCGCAGCGCCGTACGGCCGCGGCGCGCCGCGCGCTGGTGGGGCGGGCGGCGGCTGGGTCGGTCATTGCCCGTGGAACCGCTGCGAGGCTTCCGGATGCTGCCGGCCGCGTTGTGCCGGCAGCGCCGGGGGCCCATCGCTTTCTGCGTTACCACGGGTTCCGTACCTGGCACGTGCGGCCCGTCTTCAGGATGTAATCCTGGTGGTAGTCCTCGGCGGGCCAGAACGTGCGGGCCGGCTCGAGTTGCGTCGCGATTGCCCGTTCGCCGAAGTCCCGCCGGGCGGTCAACTCGCTTATGAGCGCTTCAGCAACCTCCTTCTGCTGCGCGCTTGTGTACCAGATGCCAGAGCGATATTGCGGGCCGACATCAGGCCCCTGGCGGTCAAGCTGCGTCGGGTCGTGCATGGTGAAAAACGCTTCCAGCAGCCGGCGATAGCTGATGCGCTGCGGGTCGAACTCCACCTTGACCGTCTCGGCGTGACCGGTCGTGCCGGCGCATACCTGCCGGTAACTAGGGTTCTCGGCCTGCCCCTGCATGTAGCCGCTGACGGCATCCAGCACACCCGGCCCCTGCTGGAAGTAATGCTCGATGCCCCAGAAGCACCCGCCGGCGAAGTACGCCACCTCCGCCTGCAGCGGCTGACTATCGGCCGGCAGCGGCGCGCCTTGCTCGAAGAACCGCAGCGCGGCCGAATTCAGGCAGTGACGCTCGTTGGTCGGCGGCGGGCCATCGTCGAACACGTGCCCAAGGTGGGCGTTACAGCGCGCGCAGGTAATCTCGGTGCGGATCATGCCGTGACTGCTGTCCGGACGCCGGGCGACATGCTCCGGATCGAACTCGCGGAAGAAGCTGGGCCAGCCGGTGCCGGAATCAAACTTGTGCGCGCTGGAGAACAGCGGCAAACCGCAGACCACGCAGCAGTACGTGCCGTCTTTCTTGTTGTCCAGCAGTGTGCCGCAGAAGGGCGGCTCCGTGCCGGCTCTCTGCGTGACCTGGAACGCCTCGGGGGCGAGCCTGGCGGCCAACTCCGCCACGCGCTCACGCGCCAGCGGCGTCACGTCATACCTGGACTTGGAGTACTTGGGCGCCATGCTTTGCACTGCCTTGGTGGAACCTGTTCTGCCGCTGTCTGTGGCGGCAGGCCGGGCCGCGGGGTTGTCCTGTGAGACCGCCGGTCGGCAGCCGGCCAGCGCTGCCAGCAGGGCGGAGACGTACAGCGTGATGGTCCGATTGGTTCTCACACAGTTGAGAACCGCCGCGTTCGGCTGAGTATTCCGACCATGCCGGCGGGAACCGCGCACCGTCTGCGCATTCGGCCGGCCGGGGCGCCGAACGACGACTACAGCCGCTCGTTTATCCAGGCCCGCCCGGCTTCGAGGGCCTCGGGCAGTTTGGCCGGGTCTTTTCCGCCGGCCTGGGCCATGGTGGGCGGGCCGCCGCCGCCGCCGCTGACCAGCTTGGCAACCGCCTTGACGAGGTCGCCGGCCTTCAGTCCGCGTTTGACGAGGTCGTCCGTCATGGCGGCCAGGAGCGTGGCCTTGTTGTCCGTGCGCATGCCCAGCAGGATGGCCGCCGAGCCGCACTTCTGCTTGATGATGTCAACGCCGTGCTTGAGCTGCTCGGCGGGCGCATCCGGCATTTCCGCGACGAGGACCGTCGTGTCACCGATTCTGGGTGCGTTCGGCAGCAGTGCCAGGAGCCGGTCCTTGACCAGCGTGGCTCCCCGGGCGAGCAGGTCTTTCTCCTCCGCCTTGACGATCTTCTGCAGCTCGGCCATCAGCGCGTTGAGCCGCAGGCGGTGACGCTGCGGCAAGACGGCGGTCAGGAGCGTGTTCTGGAGCTGCGGTAACTCTTCGGGCACGTTCGCGGGCGGGCCGCTCAGGAGCTGCTCTCCCTGCGCTACCAGGGCCGCGCCGAACTCGTCTGCGAGCTGCGCGGTCTGACCGGTAATGCCCACAACACGGCGGATGCCTTTGGCAACCGCCTCCTCCGAGGTCAGTACGAAATGCTGGATGTCCTTCGTTCGGGACAGGTGCGTGCCGCCGCAGAATTCGATGGAATAGTCCTGCCATTCCGGGTTATCGGGCTTTGCCAGCAGGTCTTTCACCGGCACGCCGATGGACATGACGCGCACCAGGTCGGGGTAGCGCTCGCCGAAGACCGCCCGCAGGCCGTTGATCTTCAGGGCTTCGGCTTGCGGGACCACCTGGTAGTAGATGGGCAGGTCGCGGCGGATCTGTTCGTTGACGAGCGTCTCGACGCGTTCGATTTCGTCGGGGGTCATGGCCCGCGGGTGGGCGAAGTCGAAGCGCGTCTTCTCCGCATCGACCAGCGAGCCGCGCTGCTGGACGTGGTCGCCCAGCACACGCCGCAGGGCCCAGTTCAGCACGTGCGTGGCGGTGTGGTTCTGCATCGTCGCGGTGCGGTGCGGGTCAACCGTGAGCGTAACCTCCTGGCCGACGGCAATCTGGCCCTGCACGAGCGTGCCCCAATGCACGACTATGTCGCCGATCTGCTGCGTGTCTTCCACGTCGAAGCGCAGCGCGTCGCCGCCGATCACGCCGCAGTCGCCGATCTGCCCGCCGGCCTCGGCATAGAAGCACGTGTGCGCGCAGATGATGCCGGCCTCATCGCCCGGTCCGATGTGCTCGCCCGGCTGACTCAGCACTACTGGCGTGCCGGACTGGTCGAAGCGCACGATGGCCCGCACGTCGGTGGACAGCGGGGCGACCTCGTATTTGGCGGCGCTGTCGGTCGGGCCGAAGCGGCTCAGCAGGTCGGCGGGCACGTGCCCGAAACTGCCGGCCACACCCTTGCC
This sequence comes from uncultured Planctomycetales bacterium, assembly GCA_964647015.1. Taxonomy (GTDB): domain Bacteria; phylum Planctomycetota; class Phycisphaerae; order UBA1845; family Fen-1342; genus JAAYXS01. The sequence goes on from CAZYGM010000057.1 coordinate 15,804, forward strand.
GCCCTGCCGGGCCCGCTCGCGGGCCTCGTCCATGAGACGCTCGTACTCGGCGATGTCTACGCGCAGGCCGCGCTCGTCGGCCATGATTTGCGTCAGGTCTATCGGGAAGCCATATGTATCGTGCAGCTTGAATGCATCTTGGCCGCGGATCTCGCGTTGGTGGTGCCGGCTGGCAGTTTCGGCGGCTTCCTCGAACAGCGCGATGCCGCGTTCAAGCGTGTGGCCGAACGACTCCTCCTCTTCGCGAATGATTCCCGCGACCTGCTCAGGCCGCTTTGTCAGTTCGGGGAACGCCGCGCCCATGACGGGGACGATGGTGGGCACGAGCTTGTGCAGGAAGGGCTGGTGCATGTCCAGGTATTGCCAGCCGTAGCGGACGGCGCGGCGGAGGATGCGGCGCAGGACGTAGCCGCGGCCCTCCTTGTCCGGCACGGCGCCGTCGGTAAGGGCGAATGTCAGGCAGCGGGCGTGGTCGGCAATCACACGATAGGCCACGTCGCGCAGGACGGCCGGGTCACGTGCCGGCTGATCCGCACCGTCCGTTGCCTGTTCGAGCGTGCCCGCGTACGGCGGGGCGCCGGTGATGTCGTGGATGGCCGCGAAGATCG
>CAZYGM010000058.1:0-16403 GCA_964647015.1 uncultured Planctomycetales bacterium
CCAACTACACCGCGATGCTACACCTGGCCTGCGCATACATCACCCTCCGGGCGGCCGGGGTTATGGGATAGGCTCTTAGAGGCTGTTTCATAACCACCGCACTGCGATCATCAGACAAGCCACTTGCATGAATGCCCTGCACATGTTGAGGTTTCGTTCCCAGCGGATCAGAAGCCGCCGGTAGTACCCCAGGCAGGCGATCGTGCGTTCAATCTTCCAACGCCGCTCGTAGCGCTGCAGCGGACGGCCAGCCCCCGCGAAGCAGGGCCACCTCGCGGCCGGCCGGGCCTGACTCTCGGGGTGCTTTTGGCTCGCGACAACGGCGGTTCGATGATTCTCGGCTGTTGGCCCGTGAGCAGCGGCCGGGCTCGGGCCAAGGACAAGAAATACTGGTCTGTCCGCGTCACCGGCGATACACGCGGTTCGATCCGCGAACACGTCCCTACGATCCCTGTGGCAGCCATACTGGCGTGCCCATGGTCCAAGAACCTGACGGCGCCGAGCAGCGCAAGGCCAAGTCACGTTGAAGCCAGATGCCCCGTAACGGCCGTAGACGACGCTGGTTACAGATTGTTGTCACGAAATAATGACATTCGCAGTGCCACCATGTATGTGCTGACTGTCTCCGACCCTGTGGCTGCGTAATAGAATTATTACACACACAAGTGTGCGCGCCCTGCCAGATAGGCCGCAGGGGTAGAGAACGTACTGATGTTATGGCGCGCGTGCGCTAGCGCTTGTGTTCATGGGTATGACAGCCGCGGGCAGAACTCCTCTGGCGGTGAATGGACATGTCAGGGCTTGCCTGGGGGACAGGACAAAGTAGACTATCGCCTTCAAGATGTTGTGCTGCGCGACAGCACTGTTCAACCGGCGTGAACGCGCGGTCGGGCAGCCGGTGCAGTTCTACTTGTAACAATGGTGCAGGACATGAGTTCCACAGAGTCGCGTACATTGAGGCAGCTAGCGTGCGAGATTCACAAGTTCGATCGGGAGCCGGGAACACATTCGCAGTTCCAGACGAACGTCACGCAGTGGCTGACCGATCTATTTGAATCCCGTGAACATGACGGCCGGCTAGAGTCGGAACGGGCACGGTACGCTGAGCGGTTCTTCGCTCGCAGGCCCTCAACTGAGGATGACACCTACCCATGCCGCAAGCGCCTCAGAAGTCGGCAAGAGGGGCCACCGGACGAAGGATGGCTGTGGGAGACACTGAAACGGCCGCGCGGGCCTCGTGGCCAAATGCGGAAACGGCAGATTATCGAGGGCTGGGTACCCCCTGACTTATCGATCAAGGGCTACTTGGACGTGCGGTTACCATTCCCCTTACCGGACGACGGCTTGACGCTTGCGGAGAAGTACGTCGTGCTGGCGACCGTTCACGACACAGAATTGCTTGACGGCAAACAGCTTCTGCCGCCGAGTAAGTGTTTGAAGCCTTGGGAGCAATCAGTGTGCCGTGAGCTGAAGAAGGCGGCGCAGCGCATGTCACAGGACGACGTTGAACGGCTGTATCTGATACTCGCTGACCTGCGGTACGATGCTCAACAGGGACGGGCAGCGCCGGTTGGGGCAGATAACGACGCACCAGACAGCCCGCCAAGGCGAACACGCCGTGGCCGCAAGCCCGACACGGACCCGAAGAAAGACAAGCGCATCTTCGACGCTTGGCAATCCGGCCACTACAAGACCTACGCCGACCTTGAGGACGCGCGGGACCTCCCGAGAGGCGAAGGGAAGCGGGCGTGTGACCGCCACCGCAAGCGGTCGCAGGAAGGCAAGTAGCGCCGGAAAAACGCGCTGCCTCAAAGCCCTGTCAAGCGACCGGAATTATTCCGGCGCAGATTCTCACCCCTGACAACGCCGTGCAAACGCGGAATCCGGCTGCCTTGCGCCGGAATAATGCGCCGGAAAAAACCCGCCGAATTTTTCCTTCCATTCCGTCGCTGATGCTTGCACACGACGGCGGGCGACGTGCTCGCCACCGTGAACTTGCACACGGAGCATCAGTAATGAATGCGACGATTGCGAACGCTGCCGACGGGCGGACCGTCGGGCCGGAACCGCGGCCGGGTGTTGCTGCGGAATTGCTGGACGTTGGTGCCGTGGCGGCGCTGCTCGGCTGTTCGAAGCGGACCGTCTACCGACTGGCCGACGCCGGGCGGATGCCCCGGCCGTTGAAGCTCGGCCAGCTTGTTCGCTGGCGCCGGGCCGAAGTGCTCGAATGGATCGCCGAAGGCTGCCAGCCGGTGCGCTTAACGCCGGGCACTGGACGGATCGGCCAACACAGTAAGGAGACTCTCCGATGAACGATCACGGTTCAATCCCGCCGCGTCGGCGGCTTTCGGACATTCTCGCCAACGACCAGAGCGGAAACCTGCGCGACGCGTGGAACAGGACTGAAGCGGCGGCCGACTTCGCCCCGCTGCCACCGGCGACGTACACGGCCCGCGTGCTGAGCGGCGAGCTTTTCAACGCCAAGCGCGGCACGCCCGGCTACAAGCTCGCCTTCCGCGTGCTGGAAGGTGAGCACACCGGCCGGCAATTCTGGCATGACCTTTGGTTGACGCCGACGGCGTTGCCCATGAGCAAGCGCGACCTGGGCAAGCTGGGCGTGACTTCCATAGAACAGCTTGAACAGCCGCTTCAGGCGGGCATTCGGTGCACGGTGAAGCTCGCGTTGCGGCGGGCCGATGACGGCGCCGAATACAACCACGTCCGCGGCTTCGACGTAATCGGCATCGACGCCGACCCGACCGCGGACCCGGACTTCGCGCCCGACGCGTCGCAGACGGAAGGCGGTGCGACATGAGCGACGCCATGCGACACGGCTACCGCATCGTCGGCCCGTGCTCGGCCGAGCGCCGGCTGGTGGACTGGCCGACCGCGTTCCAAGCTTACGCCGAGTGTGCCCCGCGCGCCCGCGTCGAATCCGAAGCGTACCTGTCGGCGTTCACGTTCGGCGGTGACTTCGCCGAGCACCTGCGCGCGACTGGTTCGACGCGCGGCTTCGCGGGCGCGTGCTGGGCGCCGTGGCTGTGGTTCGACATTGACCGCGAGCCGACCGCCGGCGGCATCGACGCGGCGCTTCAAGATGCCCGCAAGCTCGCCGTCGCGCTGTCGGACGAGTACGGCGTCGATGATGCGGCGCAATTGTGGTTCTACTCGGGCGCGAAGGGCTTCCATGGCGGCATCCCGACAGCATTGTGGGCGCCGGGCCCGAGCTTGGACTTCAACCGCGTCGCGCGACGCTTGGCCGAGACAATCGCCGAAGCCACGGGCGTGCTCATCGACGTAAGCGTGTATGACAAGGTGCGGGCGTTCCGGGCGCCGAATTCCCGGCATCCCCGAACGGGCCGGCACAAGGTGCGGCTGACCGTCGATGAGCTGATGCACTGCGGCAGTGCGGTGATTCTGAGCCGAGCCGAGAAACCGGCGCCGTTCGAACTGCCCGACGTGCCGGCTGACAGCGCCGACTTCCTGGTGGCGCACTGGGATACCGCCACGGGGCAAGTGCGGGAACAGGCCGAAGCGGCGGCCCAGCGCCGCGCCGCGGTGACGGACGGGAGCGGCGCGCCGAAGCTGAACAAGCTGACACTGGACTTCATCCGCAATGGTGCCGCGCCCGGTGCAATCGGCGCGGGCGATGAGAACCGGCAACGGGGCGCGGGGCGGCATCGGCTGTGCTACAGCGCGGCGGCGAACCTGGCCGAGCTGCGCGCGCCGCTGCCGCTCTGCCTCGCGCTGCTCGAAGAATCCGCGCTCGATTGCGGTTTGCCTCCGTTGGAGGTGCGGCGGGCGGTCACAAACGGCTGGATGTCGGTGCAACCGGTCGTCCGGGACGTGTGCGACGCCTTCGACGGCGAAGTAATCGACGTGCAGGCGGCACCGCCGACCGCTTCGGCGTGTGCCGGGGAAGGCGGTGCGGCGTGAGTGCAAAGGCATCCTTCGCCGTCGCTGCCGACGTGCTGGACGGTTGGTGCGATGACGTGCTGACCGGCAAGGCCCCGGTGCTGTATCCGCTTGGCGCGGGCGAGCTGGCCCGCATCGAAGCGGGGCCGGGGCTGGTGACGCTGATCGGCGGCGCCCGGGGCCGGGAAGACGGCGTTCACGATGCAGGCCGCACTCGATGCGCTGCGGCTCACGCCGAAGCTGCGGGCGCTCGTGTGCAACGTCGAAATGCCGCCGGCCGTGCTACTAGACCGCCAGCTTGCCCGGCTGTCGGGCGTGGACCTGACGACGATTCGGTATCGCAAGCTCGGTGCCGAGCACGCCGGCCGTATCGACGACGGCGTGGCCACGCTGGAAGCCGTCGCGGACCGGCTGTGCTTTGTGCGACCGCCCTTCGACTTGGGCAACGTGGCCGCCGCGGCGGACGAATTCGGGGCCGGGCTGCTCGTGCTGGACTACATCCAGCGCATCGACCCGCCCGGGGCGGCCGATGAAGCCCGGCACCGCGTGAACAAGCTGATGGACTACCTGCGCCAGTTTGCCGACGCGGGCGTGGCGGTGCTCGTGGTTTCCGCGGTGACGCGTTCGAAGGACAGCAAAGGGCGAAGCTCGTATGCGGGCGACGGTTTGAACCTGGCGAGCTTCCGCGAAAGCTCGGAACTGGAATTCGGGGCCGATGACGCGTTCATTCTGCACCCTGACGACGCCGCCGCCGAAGGCGAGCTGGTCAAGCTCAAGCACCTGAAAAGCCGGCACGGCGAGTGCCGAACGCTGACGCTGCGCTTCGACCGCGCCCGCCAGAGCTTCACGCCCACCGCCCCGGCCCCGGCCGTGCGGGCGGACGGCGGCAAGCTCACGGCGTCGGTGCGGGACCAGTGGAACCGGACACCGGCTGCAGGTGACGGCCAGGACGACGAATGAGCCAAGGACCGCATATCATCCCGGTGGGCGCCGAACCCAAACCGCTCCTGACGCCGGACGAACGCGTCCCGCGCAGAAACACAGGTGGTGAATCGACACGGAAACGGACCAAGTCGCAACGGCACTCCGGGGCAGCCGTTCGGCGGCGATTCGCACTCCTGAACACGTTCATCGACACTGGGCTGCCACACCTGGAACGCTCGCCCCTGGCCGTGTGGCTGCTCCTATACCGACACGCGAAGCCGGACGGCATGGTATCCGCGAGCGTCTCAGACCTGGCACGCCGGGCCGGGGCGAGCGACCGCCAAGTGCAACGGGCGCTGGCCCGGCTCCAGGCCGCCGGGATGCTGGCCCGGCTGAAACGTGGAACGCTGGCCGGCGGGCCGAGCGTCTATCGACTGGTGCAACCATGAACAAATGCGATACACGACATGGGCGTCCGGTTACGACACGTCGTCGGTGTCCGGTTGCTGCCAGACGTGGGCGTCCGCTCGCTGCGGCCGTCCGTGTCGTCTATCACAGTACGTACTACGTACGTACGTGTGTGCATGCGCAGCTGTGCTGGCGCACAGCGCATGCACACGGCCCCGGGGCGGTGGGCAGCGGCATCGAAACGAGACTTGACATCGCCGGGGGAATCGGTGAGAATACTCACCATGAAGCCCGAACCGACGATGACCGACCTGTTGCGCGAGGCGCTGGCCAATGCCGAATCGCTGAACTCGGTTGCCAGGGCAACGGGCGTTCAGAAAGCTTCGCTGATTCGTTTTCTCCGAGGCAGTCAATCGCTTCGGCTCGATATGGCCGACCGGCTCGCGGCGCATTTCGGAATCCAAGTGAGGCGGAAACCAAAATGACCCGCATGCCCGATGAGTTTCCGTACGAGCCGTTTGTAGAGCGCTCTACCAAAGAGCACTTCAACCGATTAGGCTTCGCCGACGCTCACCGGGGCGCCGCAGATTTCTGCGACGTTGCCGTGCGGCACCCGGAAAGCGGCGAAACGTGGATTGTCGAATGCAAGGGTAAGACCGCTGCAATCGGCACCGACTTCGATACATGCCTTGGGCAGCTACTGCGGCGTTGGAGGCCCGGTGCGATCCGATGGGGTGTCGGACTACCACGAATCGACTCGTACGTCCGCAAGGCTAACGAGATTCATCCGGACGTGTGCAAGCACCTTGGCCTTTACCGGCTGTGGGTCAGTGCCGACGGCCGCGTCGAAGCTGTCGCACCGGAAAGCCGCTGACAAGGGGAAAGTAGAATGGCATCACTTTATCGAAAGACTGTGACGCGGCCGCTGCCGAAGAGCGCGAAGATTGAGGACCGCGAGCGCGGCCCCGTGGCCGTGTGGCGAGACCGCAACGGCAAGCGGCGTTTGGCGCCGCTGCTGCTGGACATTGACGGTAAGCCGAAGCTCAACGCGAAGGGCGAGCCGCAGATTCGCACGAAGACCGCCACCTTGTACCTAAAGGTGCCGGGCATCGGCGAAGACATTCCTACCGGGTGCCGCACCGAAGACGGCGCCCGCTACAAGCTCGGCGAGCTGGTCAAGCGTGCCGAGCACTTGAGGGCGAACATCCTGACCGAAGCCGAAGCGCGCACCGCCGATCATCAGACAACACCGCTCACCGAGCATATCAAAGCGTACGTTGAGCACCTGGAAGCGAGGGGCGTCACCGCCGCGCACCGCAAGACGCAAGACGCCCGGTTGCGGTCGCTGGTCGAAGGATGCTGTTTCGCGAAGCTGCGCGACCTGGACCGCGCCGCGCTCGAGAAGTGGCTGGTCAAACAGGCGGCCGCGGACATGTCGGCCCGGACGCGTAACGCCTACGGGGCGGCGGCGGTGAGCTTCGCGAACTGGTGCATCGACACGCACCGGCTGACGGCGAATCCGTTTGCACGGTTGCCGAAAGCCGATGAGAAAGCCGACCCGCGCCGCAAACGCCGGGCGATGACCGAAGCCGAGCTTGCCCGCGTGCTCAAGGTGGCGCGACTGCGCCCGGTCGCCGAGTACGGCCGGTCCACAGTGAAGCTCGCCGACGCGGGTAAGCGGGAGAACCGCAAGAGCCGGGCGACGTGGATGAAAGCGCCGCTGACGTGGGACACGCTGGCGCCCGCGGCTGCAAGCGCCCGCGAATCGCTCGCCGAGAAGAACGCCGACCTTCTGGCCGAGCTTGAACGCCGCGGCCGGGAACGGGCGCTGCTCTACAAGGTGCTCGCGCTAACGGGGTTGCGGAAGGGCGAGCTTGCATCGCTCACCATCGCACAATGCGAGCTTGCCGGCGCGGCGCCGCATATCGCACTGAACGCGGCGGACGAAAAGAACCGGGAAGGCAACACGATTCCGCTGCGGGCCGATCTGGCGGCGGACTTGTCCCGACACCTTGCCGGCCGGCTGGAAATTGCACAGGCGGCCGCGAAACGCGACGGCGAGGCTATCCCGCTGCGGCTTCCGCCCGCGGGCAAGCTGCTGCACGTGCCGGCGGGGCTTGTGCGGATTCTGGACCGCGACCTTGAAGCGGCGAACATCCCGAAACGCGATGATCGCGACCGCGTGCTTGACGTTCACGCGCTGCGGCACACGTTCGGTTCGCTGCTGAGCAAGGCGGGCGTTCCGCTGCGGACCGCACAGGCCGCGATGCGTCATTCCGACCCGAGCTTGACCGCCAACGTCTACACCGATCCGCGGCTACTGGACGTGTCCGGCGCGGTCGAATCGCTGCCCGCGCTGCCGCTGGACGATGCGCCGGATACCGAACATCAACGCAAAACCGCGGTGGCGGGCTGTGAGCCGGGTTCGGTGGCACTGAGCGTTGCACTAAACGGCGGCAAATTAGGGCTTTGTAAGGCTAACACTGACAAACGGAGTGAATCGCGCGCGACGGCGGGTGTGCAAGGGGGCGTTGCCGTAAGTGCTGCACTGACAAAAAGAAACGACCCGCTGGCAAGCGTTGCCAACGGGTCGCGAAATGGAGCCGATGAGATTCGAACTCACGACCTCTTGCATGCCATGCAAGCGCTCTCCCAACTGAGCTACGGCCCCAGGGTATCGACGCTATTCAGTTTTCGTATGGTCAGGGCCGGAGTTGAACCGGCGACACACGGATTTTCAATCCGTTGCTCTACCAACTGAGCTACCTGACCGGCGGGCGGGTAGCCGCGCTGCCGACCGGGTCGGCGAATTAATCAAGGTATTTGATCGGGCGGCGGCCGTCAAGAGGACGAAGTCAGCCGGGCCGGGCGCGAGCGCCGAGCAGGCCGAAGGGGGCGGCAATCAAGGGGGCGACGGCGGGTGGCTGCCGCGCGGCGAGCATGGCGGGCTTGGCCGAGGGGGCGGGCGTCAAGGGGCCAAAGGGCGGTGGGCGTGGGGTTCTCGGGACGTTTATCGGCGTTCAACGTCGACCACCCGTCGTGGCTGGGAGGCTCAGGTTCGAAGGTGGCGTCGCGGGGAGCGCGGGATTGCGGGGCGTACCTGCCGTTGAACGCCAAGCACACGGGGGGTGACGCCACGCCGGGCGCCGACTACGCCGGCTGTTTGGGCCTGGGGTTCCCGGCTTGCTGGCGGCGGTTCTGGCGGTCGGCGATGCGCAGGCCGATCTCGAAGAGCAGGACCATCGGGCCGGAGAGCAGCAGGTGGCTGAGGAGGTCGGGGGGGGCGAGCATGCCGGCGATGAAGACGATCAGCAGGATGACGCCCTTGCGGTACTTGCGGAAGGTGGCGACGGGGACGATGCCGGTGCGGGCCAGGAAGACCACGACAATTGGTAGCTGGAATGCTATGCCGAAGGCCAGGGTGAGGACCAGGACAAAGCTGAGGTAGTCGCCGATCTTGAAGTGAGGTGTGACCATGGCGCGTTTGTCGTCGCGCTGGAACTGGTAGGAGTAGGTCTCGTCGCCGGTGCGGACTTTGAGGCGTTTCTCCTCGAGATTGAACCACATGGTGCCGACCGGCGATTCGGGGGGGTCATCAACGACGAGGGGGACGTCGGGCCAGTCGGTAAGGTCCGGGACGGTGGCGGGGGCATGTTCGGCGGGGGTGCCCAGCAGGGTGCGCTCGAAGACGGTGGGGTGGGCCTGGGGCAGGGGCAGCCAGGTGCCGAAGCCGACGAGGAAGTTGAGAGCGAGGAGGAGTGCGAAGACATACATGAAGGCTACGCCGGTGACGAACAGGGCCAGACTGGTGGGGAAGAGGCGATAGACCCAGGCTTTCTCCTTGGGGTAAAGGCCGACGGCGACGAAGTGCCAGATCTGATAGATGACGTATGGGCCGGCCAGCACTACGGCGAACAGGACGACGACCTTGACGTAGACGACGATGGTTTCGACCGGGCTGGTGGCGAGGAGGCTGTCGGGCTGGTTGTTGGCGCGCATGGCCAGGACTAGGGGTCGGACGATGATGGCCAGGAGGTACTTGGCGGGGAAGATGCAGATGAGGGCGGCGAGTACCAGGGCGATGATGCTGCGGATGACGCAGCCGCGCAGCTCGTCGAGGTGCTCGCCGAGCGTCATGCGTTTTTCGGACGGCAGATCGGACTCGCCGCGGTCACGGGCTGACATGCCGGGATGATAGCGTGCGGTGGGATTGTGAGCACGCGGGGGGCGGCTTCAGCGGTGGGTGGGGCGGAACCGGGTTACGGCGGCGCGGGCGGAGCGTTGCCAGCGGCGCCACCAGGGTTGGCGGGCGCGGCCGGGTAGTTCGCTGCGCAGGCGGCGGATGAAGGCGTCGATATCGGCGGTGCGACAGGCGGGCATGTCGATGCCGCAGCGGTCGAGGTGGTATTGCTCTTCGCCGCGGCGGTGGAGCCAGCCGTTGTCGCGGGCGGTTTCGCAGGTCCGAGTGCCGGGCCAGGGGTAGTAGGGGCGGACGTCGATGATGTCGGGATCGAGGATGAGGAGGAGGTTGCGCGTTTCGTCCAGCGAGGCGGCGCTTTCGTAGGGTGCGCCGAGATAGACGATCGCGCGGGTTTGCAGGCCGGCGGAGCGCAGCAGGGCGAAGCCGTCGTTGATCTGGGCGGCACTGAGGTCCATGTCGAAGATGTCGTTGCGGATGAAGTTGCTGCCGCTGGCCAACTCGACGTCGACGAGCTGACAGCCGGCTTGGCGCAGGCAGGCCACGGTGGTTTCGTCCAGGGCGTTCAGGCGCACGTGGCAGCGCAGCGGCAGGTTGCAGCGGTGCGCGTACCGGCCGGTGAAGTCGGCGAGCCAGTCGGGGTCGAGGGCGAAAGCATGGTCGAGGATGCGGACGGTGCGGACGGGCTGGTAGCGTTGGCGCAGGAGGTCGATCTCGGCCAGGACATTGGCGGGTGAGCGGCGGCGCGGCCAGGTGCCGCGCCCCTCGTAGATGTCTTCGAGCCAGTCGTTGATGCAGTAGGCGCACTGCTGGGGGCAGCCGCGGCCGATGGCGATTTCGAGTTGGCCGGTCTGCCGCACGTGTCGGGCGTAGTCGAAGAGGTCGCGATCGGGGAAGGGCAGGGAGTTGAGGTCTTCGACCAGGTCGGGCAGGGGTGGGCGGGCGAGGCCCTGCTCGTCGCGCAGCCAGACGCCGGGCACGACCTGACCGGCGACGGGGTCCTGGATACGTTCGAGGTAGGTAATGAGCGAGGCGTCGGGCTCGCCGATGGCCGCGGCCTGGACGCCGGGGAGGCTGAGGCTGGCGGCTGGGTCGACAGTTGGGAAGGTGCCGCCGACGACGATGGGCAGGAATTCGCGTTGCTGGATGTGTTCGAGTGTGCGGCGGGTGGCATCGACGCAGACGCTGGAGATGTCCGCGTAGATGAGTTGGGGCAGCGTGCGTGCCAGGGCGGTCTTCGTGGCTTCGAGGTCGCAGGCGGACAATCCGATCAGGGCGAGCTCGTGCCTTCGTTTGCGGAGCAGTGCCAGGAGTGTGCCGAGTTGGGGCTCGAAGCGGGGCACGGGTCGGCTGCGGGTAGAGGGCGCGAACTGAATGATTAGGATGCGCATGGTGCCCCGTGTGCGCGCACATGGTTCTTGCAAAGTGGTTTGTGCGCAGCGGCGGCACGCCGAGCGCAAGCGGGCCCGGCGTTATTCATAGAGTATAGGCTCCCAGAAGGCGTAGCTGAGGGACGGCGGGAACTCGCCCTGCCCGACGGGGATGATTGGGATGCGCACGGCCAGTTCGGGTTGTCGGAGGCACTGGGTGATGAAGGCCGAGGTTTCGGCTATGGCCCGCGCTTGCGCCTCGTCGCGCCCGTCTGTCCGCCGCTTGTGCGGTGCGCTGACCATGCCGATCTCCGGCTATGCGGCGTGCCTCCGGGCGGCGCGGGCGTGGGCGCGCAGGGACCAGAGGGTCACGGCTATGCCGACGCTGACCATTTCGAGCGGCAGGGGGCGTACCGGGCCCCAGGCCGGGATGCTGCTCAGTTGATTGTACACGTTGGGGATGAGCAGGTCCGGGCAGACGGCGGCGACAACGGCGCCGATCAGGCCGGCCAGCAGCGGGGCCGGCCAGAACCAGATCGGGCTGCGCACGCGGGCCACGCGCGTGGCGACGAAGACGGCAATGAGGCTCGCAACGGCGACGGCGAAGTAGACTTGGCCGCGCAGGGTCTGGCCGGTGCGTGAGCCTGTCAGGATCAGTAGGAGCAGGAGGATGACGGCGGTGCTGACGACCAGGGCCAGGATGCCATGGCGGCGTTCGCGGGCGGGAGCGTTCCAGGGGAACGCGCGGCGGAAGCGTGCGCCGGGTGTCATGGAGTTGTCCGCGGCAGGCGTTGTCAGGGCGGCCAGGGCGGCTGCTACGGGCACCAGGACGGCGAGGAAGACGTAATCGATGATTAGCGGCCAATAGGGGCCGCTGGACGGCGGACCGGTCCCGTCAGTGGCGAGGATGAGCCAATCGGTCATCGTTCCGCTGGTGGTGAGCCAGGCGGCCAGGGCCAGGCTGGTGATCAGCAGGCCCTGGTCCGGTCGGTTTGCACCGGAGATGCGGGGAGTCACAACGGCGGCCGCGCAAACCACGAGGGCGAGGCCTACAGCGGCCAGGATGGGTTGTGGGGCGGCTGCCAGGAGTATGGGGCGGTTGAGGCCGGAGGGCATCAGCCATGGACTTACGAGATAATGCAGGCCGGCCCAGACGACCGCGACGGCGACTAGCAGGCGCGCCCGGCGGATCCAGACCGCGGCGCCGGTACTGACAGTTGAAGCGCTGGCATTCACGGGCGGAGCCATCCGACGAAAAGGTCCACATGGACTGAATCAAGCAGGAATCGCATGCGGTCCACGGCGCCGAGCACTCGCGCGCCCGGCGCTGTGGCTCCGGTCGCGGGGCGGGTCGTTGTGGTGCGGCGGTCCTGTACCGCCGCTAGGCTAGCACAGGGCGTTATGGCGGGTCAATGGTTGGACACTTGGGGTGGGGGCCGGTGAGAAGGTTAAGACGAGGACGTGGGGGGTGCGGTGATTGACAGTCTGGGGGGTGGCGCTAATAATCCCCGGCTGATTTTGTGCCATCCGGGAAGCGCGCAGTCGCGTGGCTGCGAGTGCGCCGCGTGGAGGTCATTATGTATAGAACTCCCGGGCTCGTGAGTCTGGCCGGCCTGCTGGTCGGGCTGATTGGCGGTTTGAGTGCGACGACGCGGGCCGTTGCCCAGACGCCGCTGGACCATGGATTCGCGACCGGTGATGCCGCCAGGGCGTGGGCGCTATGGCAGCCGGCGGCCGAGGCGATTCTGGCTGACCGCGACGATGAGGCCGAAGCGCTCTTTGGTCAATTGCTGGCGCTGGATCCGTCGCCGTTCCGGTTGGCGCTGCTGGCGGAGCGGACGATGAGCCGCACGCCGGCGGGCGGGGCGCTGCTGTTGCTGCGCGAGGACTACGAGAGCGACGCGCTGAGCGAGAACGCGCGGCGTGTGGTGGAGCTGCTGGAGACTGGTCGGGAGCAGATGAACGAAGCGGACGACGGCTGGTATTTCTGTGCCGTCGGGCGTTTTGATGTCGCGGACGCGAACTTCCGGGCGTTGCTGGCGCGTGATCCGGATCCCGTCGCGCTGCTGGAGTTCACGGACGCCGTGCCGCAGCGCCGCGAGGTGCTGATCCGGCTGACGGACAACGAGGTGGTGGGGGAGTCGGTGCGGGCGCTGCTGCGGCTGCTGGACCTGGGTGAGGAGCGGATCAAGGCCGATCCGACGCGGATCAAGACCCGGATCGAGTTGCTGGGCGGGGCGCCGCGCGCCTTCGAGAACTCGGTGGCGTTGCTCAAGCAGTCGGGCGAGTACGCGGTGCCGTTCCTCCTGCAGTATCTGCGTGACCCGGAGCAGGGGCACGTGCGGCAGGCGATCCTGCGGTGTTTGCCGCAGATGGACCGGCCGGGGCTGAATCCGCTGGTGTACGCGTTGCGGGTTGAGCACCCGCTGGTGCGGCGATACCTGGTGGAGGCGCTGGGACAGATCGGGTATACGCAGGCGGTGCCGTACCTGTTGCAGTTGCGTGCCGCTGAGGGGCGGATGCCGGAAGTGGCGAGCGCCATTGAGATGGCGCTGGCGCGTCTGGAGCAGCGCGGCGCGAACGTGGCCCAGGGTGCGGCGGAAGCGTTCTACGAGCTGGCGCAGGGCTACTACGAGGGGCAGGCGTCGCTGGCGGCGGACCCGCGGCTGGATTACGCGAATGTGTGGTACTGGCGTGACGACATGCTGCAGAACATTCCGGTGCCAACGAGGATCTTCGACGAGATCATGTGCATGCGGAGCTGCGAAGAGGCGTTGCTGCTGGATCCGCAGTTGAAGCGGGCGCAGGCGTTGTGGGTGGCGGCGAATTTCCGCCGGGCGGCCCAGCTTGGTGAGGTGGATGAGGATCCGACGCGGCCGGCGGACGACCCGAGCCCGGCATACTTCGCACAGACGGCCGGTCCGGAAGTGTGCCTGATGGTGTTGGCCCGGGCGCTGGATCGCGGTGAGCCGGCGGTGGCGCTAGGGGCGATAGCAGCCCTGCGTAACACGGCCGGGCCGGCGAGCATCGTGGCGGACGAGGGCGGGCGGCTGCCGTTGGCGGAGGCGCTGTCTTTCCCGGATCGCATGGTGCGGATCCGGGCGGCGCTGGCGTTGGCGGCGGCGCGGCCGGAGACGCCCTTCGCGAATTATCAGAATCTGATGCCGGTGCTGTCGGAAGCGCTACTGTTGCATGCGGGTGGCCGCAACGCGCTGGTGGTTGATCCGGACGCCGAGACGGCCAACGAGATGGCGGCCATTCTGCGGGCGGGCGGCTTTGAAGTGCTCAGTGATGCCACGCTGCTGGGTGGCCTGCGGAAGGTTCGCGAGCAGATGCCGGCGCTGGACGTGATCTTCCTGGCGTCGGACGTGCGTGATGTGCCGTTGACGGCGGCTCTGGCGCAGTTGCGGGCGGAGTTCCGTTTTGGGGCGACGCCGGTGGTGCTGGTTGGCAAGCCTGGCGGGCGGGACATTGCACGCGACCTGGTCCGGGCGGATCACCGCCTGGGGCAGGTGGAGCCCGGCACGGCGGCCGAGGCGGTTCTGGCGGTGGTCGAGCGTGTCGGCAGTGCGGTGGGCGTGACGGCGGTAACGCCGGAGATGGGGCGTGAGGTCGCCCTGGAAACGGCCCAGGTGCTGCGGCTGCTGGCGCTTGGCCGGAGCGAGCTGTTCCCGGTGGCCGAGGCGCAGCGGGCGCTGATTCAGACGCTCGCCAGCACTGATCCGGAATTGCGGCTGGCGGTGGCGGGGGTGTTGGCCTTCGTGGCCGAGCCGGCCGCACAGGAGGCTTTGGCCCGGATCGCGCTGGACGCCGAAGAGGACCAGCAGATGCGCGTGGCCATGTTCGCGGCGTTGGCTGAATCGGCCAAGCATTGCGGTAATCTGCTGGGCGCGGAGCTGATCGGGCAGATCATCGCCTTGGCGGAGGCTGAGCCGAACCTGGTGATTCGCACGGCGGCGTCACAGGCGTTGGGCGCGCTGGATGTTCCGGCCGATATGGGCAGCGAGATTATTCGCAACCAGTACCGGGGTTAGGAGGGCGGCATGCCCCATACACTGACTGCGTGTGTTCTGCTGACTCTGGCCGTGGTTCCCGGGCTGGAGGTTGGCACGGGGCCGGAGCCGTCGCCGCAGCCGATATCGTGGGAGCTGGGATTCCGCTTCCTGGATCCGCAGCGGATCGAGGTGCAGTTGCCCGGGCGCAGCACGCCGGAAGTGTACTGGTACATGGTCTACACGGTAACGAATCACGGTGAGCGCAGCCGGTCGTTCTTTCCGACATTCCAACTGGTAACGAGTGATCTGCGGGTGATTGACACGGACATGGGGATCAGTGCGTTGGTTTTCTCGGCGATTCAGCAGCGGCACCGCAAGACGCACAAGTACCTGGTGCACCCGACGCAGGCGATAGGGGAGTTGCGGCGGGGGGACGACTACGCGTTGGAGAGCGTGGCGATCTGGCGCGATGTTGAGCTAAATACTGGTTCCTTCTGTATTTATGTCGCCGGGCTGAGTGGCGAGACGCGCTTTGTGGCGAATCGGGCTTTTGACCCGGACCTGCCTGAGACGGTTATCGAGCCTGACGGGCGCGAGCGGGCGGTGAATCCGAAGCACTTTGCCCTTCGCAAGACGCTCGAGATCCGCTACAATCTGCCGGGTTCGCCTGCGGCCCGGTCTATGGCTGATCCGGAGCGCGTGGGCACGCGCTGGCTGATGCGCTAGGTCCCCCCCTCGTGGGGCCTGGCGGCCGGCGGGAACGACCGGCAACCGGCTTGGGCCGGCGTGGTATTCCCAATGTATTGTGTTTGGAACCGCCGTTCGGGGGAGGCGGCAGACTGTCAGGCAGGTTGGCGGGCGCCAGCGGCGCTCATGGCCGAGAAACTCGTTTGGAAGTGATGTGAGATGGCACATAAGAAGGGACAGGGTTCGAGCCGCAACGGGCGTGACAGCAACGCGCAGCACCGCGGTGTGAAGCTTTTCGGCGGCGAGTTCGCGCGCACCGGTTGCATCATCGTGCGGCAGTGCGGGACGCCGTTCAAGGCCGGCGTGAACGTGGGGCGCGGTCGGGATGACACGTTGTTCGCGCTCACCGAGGGCGTGGTGGAATACCGCGGGCGGTTCGTGTCGGTCGTGCCGGTGGGCACCGAGGCATAAGCGGGCGGACTGCCCGGGGCGGCGCCGCGGTGGTTGCATGCGCGCGGGCGCCGTGGGCCTGGGCTTGGCTGGTGGGGGGAGCGGGACAGCGGGTGTCAGCCGGAGATGGCCGCGCCGACATGTGTTTCCGCTGGGGCTGGTATGGCCGGTTTCGCCTGAATTGGCGATTGGAGTGTGAATCCCATGCAGACGCGATATCGCCTGGTGTGGCAGGTTGGGCTGGTGTTGGGGTTGAGCGCTGGTAAGGCGGCGTGGGCGCAGCAGGAGCGCGGGCCGGACAAGGAGGTGCCGGCCGCCGCGTCTGAGCCGGTTGCGTTGAGTTTGGCGGCGGCGGGCGAATCCGGGCAGGTGGGCACGGGTCGACTGGAGCTGGAGCCGAAGGAGTTGAATTTCGGGGAAGTCTGGGTGGGCATGCCGGCGCGCGGTGAATTCACG
>CAZYGM010000059.1:0-16377 GCA_964647015.1 uncultured Planctomycetales bacterium
GGGCCGGAACGGCCGAGATGACAATGCCGGCGGCGGCCCAGAAGACGGTGCCCAGGAGGATCATCTCGAGCACGCGCCGGTGGTGGCGAACGTAGCTGAAGCCTGCGCGGACGGGGGCCCAGACGCCGTTCAGGGGGGCGTGCGGCAGGACGCGGGCGCGCGAGAGGGACAGGAAGAGCAGCAGGAGTGCGCTGAGCATGAACGTGGCCGCACTCAGCGAGTAGTTCCACCGCAGGCCCCAGTGCTTGACGATCAGGCCGCCGAGGACGGCGCTGAGGATCGTGCCGATCGTGCCGAGGGCGCTGATGAGTGCGTTGGCGCGTACGAGCTGGTCGGTGCGGATCAGGGTCGGCAGCAGGGCTTGTCGGCTGGGGGAGAAGAAGGCGGCGAGGGTGCCGACGAGCAGAAGTGGCAGTACGACGGCGTAGTCGCCCAGGCCGTGTGGTTCGAGCCAGTTGACGAGCCGGCTGACGGTCCAGATCAGGCTGAGCATAAAAGCGGCCCGGAGGAGGTCGGTGCCGAACATCGTCCACTTGCGGTTGAAGCGGTCGGCCCACCAGCCGGCCAGAGGTCCGAGGATTACGAAGGGTACGAAGAATCCGAAGGTGATGAGGGCCTGGATGCGGGTGGCGCGTTCGCTGCCGAGAGCGTCCCGCTCGACCAGCAAGGCCATCTCGCTGAGGTGGTCGGCGACGGCGCTGCAGCCGTAGGCCGCCCAGAGCAACAGGAAGTTGCGGTTGTGGACAAGCCACCTGGGGAGCAGCGTTTCGGCCTTGGGGTCGGCGGTCATGCAAGGGGAATGTACGGACGCGTACGCGGCCCGTAAACGGGGGCGGGTATCTGGTTTGGGCGGGTAGCGGGCTGGGAAACCCACGGCAGGCCCGCCACATGGCGTTGGTCCGGGTGTATAAACTGTGGGCAGGTACTTGGCTGAATTGGAGCCCTAGCCGGATAGCGAAGGAGCATGGATATGCGCGGGAATCGCGGTTGTCGCGAACTGCTGCTGGCCTGGGCTGGGGCCGCAGTGATTCTGCTGCTGATCGGCTGTGACGGTGGCGGTCGAGAGGGTCGGGGCGTTGCGCCGGCGGCGGGGCAGGTGGAACCAGCCGGCAAACCCGAACAGGCGCCGCCGGCGACTGCGGCGCCGCGTTCGCCGGTGGCGGATGTCCCGCCGGCAGCGACTCCCGCGCCGGCTCCGGCTGTGCCTCCGGAGGACGAGCCCGAGCCGGAGGTCCCGCCGCCACCGCCTGATTATGTGCGCATTCTGGCGGCGCTGGAGCCGAAGCGGCCGGCGCGCGTGACGGTGGAGACCAGCCCGCAGAATGATCTGGTCATAAGCACGCGAAACGTTCGGCTGCTGGAGATCGATCGGGAGCGCGTGCCGCTGAATATTCGCAAGAGCATTGCGTTGCGGCTGGACGGGCAGGTCATTGAGTGGACGGCCGGCTCGACGACGCGGGTTTTTGAGTGCTCGGTCAATGGCGTGTGGCAGTCGGCCCGGCCGGTGAAGCCTTAATGTCGGCAGCGGACGGCCCTTATGTCTCGCGGGCGGGGCTGAAGCTGGCGGCGGCGCTGGATGCTTTCGGCGTGGACGTGACGGGGGCGGTGTGCTGTGACCTGGGCAGCCACACGGGCGGGTTCGTTGACTGTCTGTTGCAGCGGGGGGCGGCGCGGGTGCACGCTGTGGATCCGGGTTATGGCATATTGGACTACAAGTTGCGGCGTGATGCGCGGGTGGTGGTGCACGAGCGCACCAACGCCCTGCACTTCGCGTGTCCCGAGCGCTGCGACCTGGTCACGATCGATGTCGGCTGGACGCCGCAGCGGCTGATTCTGCCGCCCGCCGGTCGCTGCCTGGGGCCGGGCGGGCGGGTGATTACGCTGGTCAAGCCGCAATATGAGGCGCCTAAGCCCTGGCTGGAAAGGGGTGTAGTGCCGGCGGAGCGGCTGGCGGAGGTGTTGGCGACGTGCCGGACGGATGTGAGCGGGCTTGGGTGGCAGCTTCAGGGTGAGATTGAGAGCCCGCTGCGCGGCCATGGTGGGAATACTGAATTTCTGTGGCTGCTGGTGCCGGCGGCGGCGGGCTGAAGGCAGTCCGGCGGACGGGCGGCGCCGGGCGGGCTGGTCCTGCGTGGCGGGTTATCTGGTACAATTCCGGGTTATGTCGGGCCGGATTGCAGCCAAATCGTGTCGCCGGCTGTTGGTTGTCATCCCGAACTGGGTTGGCGATGTTGTGCTGGCGAGTCCCACGCTGGCGGCGCTGCGCGCCCACTTCCGGCACGCCCGGATCATCTACCTGCTGCGCCGTTATGTGCATGACATTGTGGCGGGCTGTGGCTGGCATGACGACGTGGTTTACTGGCCGGAGCAGCGGGGTTGGGCCGGGGTGATGGGCATGCCCCGGCTGGCCGGGCGGCTGAAGGCCGAGCGCTGCGACGCGGCGCTACTGCTGACGAATTCGTTTCGGTCGGCGCTGGCGGTGCGGCTGGCGCGGATACCGCGGCGGGTGGGGTATGCTCGTGAGGGGCGGGGGTGGCTGCTGACCGACCGGCTCCGCCCGCTCAAGCGGGATGGGGAGTTCGTGCCGCGGTCGGTGGTGCATTACTACGCGGAGTTGGCCGAGCATGTCGGCTGTGCCGTGCCCGACCGACAGCCGCGGCTGGCGGCGACGCCGGAGCAGGAGCGGCAGGGGGCGCGGCTGCGTGAGCATTACGGTTTGGACGATGGTCGGCCGTACGCGCTGATCAATCCAGGGGCGAAGTTTGGGGCGTCGAAGTGTTGGCTGCCGGAGCGGTTTGCGGCGCTGTGTGACCGGTTGGCGGACGAGCACGGCTTGCGGCCGGTGCTGGTAGGTGCCCCGGGGGAGTATCCCTTGCTGCGTGATATCGCGGCCCGGGCCGGTCGGCCGGTCGTTTGCTGCGATGATCCGGGGACGACACTGGGTTCGCTCAAGGTGCTGGTGCGCGAGGCCGCCTTGCTGGTCTGCAACGATACCGGCCCGCGGCACTACGGTATCGCGTTCAACGTGCCAACGGTGACGATCTTCGGGCCGACGCACCAGGAATGGACTGACACGGGCTATGGTGATGAGATCAAGCTGCAGGCGCCGGTCGAATGCGGTCCGTGCCAGTTGCCGAAGTGCCCGCTGGACCTGCGCTGCATGACGGCGATTTCGACGGATGATGTGGCGCGGGCGGCGAGTGTCCTGCTGCGGCGTCGGCCGCCGGTGGCGGTGCCGGTCGCGGCGCATGAGGATTAGCCCGATGCTCTGGACCGATCACATTCGGCTTGACCCGGCCTATCGGGCGGCGCTGGAAGCGGTCGGTTTGGCGCGGGTGTCGGACGTGCTGGGGCGCGTGGACGGCAAGGTGGTGGCCTGGAGCCGCACGACCGAAACGACGCACATCCCGGGGTTGGACGGCGCGCCGGGTTTTTACCTGAAGCGGTACTTTTATCCGACGTGGAAGAAGCGTTTGCGCGGGGTGTTTCGGGGGACGTTTTTTGGGGTGCACCGCGGGCTGGCGGAGTTTCGGGCTTTGCGGAACATGCGTGCGCTGGGGATTTCGGCGGTGCGTCCGGTGGGCTATGGCACACGCCGCTGCGGGCATTTCGTCACGGCGTGCTTCCTGATCACCGAGGAGGTGCCGGCGGCCTGCAACCTGACGACTTTTGCCCAGCGCGTGGCGGCCGGCCAGACGCCGCTGTCATTGGCCGACCGGCGGGCCATGATCGCCCGGCTGGCAGAGCAGGTGGCCGGCATGCACGCGGCGGGTTTTTCGCATGGGCAGCTTTTCTGGCGGAATGTGCTGCTGAGGACATCGCTCGCAGGTGAGCCGGAGTTTTTCTTTCTGGACGCCCAGCCGCGGCGCTGGCGGCAACTGCGGGCGACGTCGAAGTGGTGGCTGTACGAGTTGGCGCACCTGACTGTTTCAGCCTTGCCGTTTACGCGTCGTAGCGACCGGCTGCGCTTTCTGCTGCACTATTCCCAGGTTGCTCGGTTGACGCCCGAGCTGCGTGAGAGCGCGCGGCGCGTCGCCGCACTGACGCGCCACTGGCAACAGCACGAGACGCAGCGCATCAAGATGAACCAGCTCTTTGATCAGTGGAATGACCAGCTCGAACGGGACGCGCCACCCGTAACACCTGCCCCGGACGCGCCCGCCGCGCTGAGTTGCAGCGGTGCGGGAACCCGGCCTTGACCCATAGCGCAGCGATCGTGCCGGACTGGTGCGCGCGGCTGGAAGCCGCCGGCCTGGCGTGCGCGGAAGTACTACTCGACCGCAGCCCGAATGACGTGGGACTGGCCGGCTCCTGGCAGCTTCTCAGCAAGGCCGGGCTGGGCGGGCGGCAGCGCTGGCGCTGGGAGTTGCCGGCCGACGACGGCGGCGCGCCCCTGGTTTTGTACGTTAAGCGGTACGCCGGCGGTGGTTGGAAAGGGCTATGGGATCGTGTGCTCCGGCAGGCGGCGCGTGGCAGCCGCGGCCGATGGGAGTTCGAGCAGTCCGGGCGGCTGCGCAGCGCGGCGATTCCGGCGCCGCCGGCCGTGGCCTTTGCGGAGGATATGGCTGGCGTGCTGGAGCGCCGCAGCGTGGTAATCCTGGCCGCGGTGCCGGGTGATGGGCTGGATCGCGTCTGGAGGGCGGCCGTCGCGCGCGGCGCGCCCCTCACGCGGGGTCTGGCCCGGCACGACCTGGCGGTGCGGTTGGGCCGTTTCGTGTCGGCCTTTCACCAGACGGGTACGTGCCACCGCGATCTGTACTTGTGTCACATCTTCGCCGAGCTGGATGAAAGCGGTCAGCGGCCGCCGCGCTTCACGCTCATCGATCTGGCGCGGACATTTCGGCCGCGTTGGCGCCGGGCGCGCTGGATCATCAAGGACCTGGCACAATTGGACAGCTCGGCGCGGCTGGTCGGCGCGTCGCGGAGCGATCGGCTGCGCGCCCTGCGTGCTTACCTGGGTCTGGAGCGTGGCGAGGCGCGCGTGCGCTGGTACGCGCGGCGGATCGTGCGCAAGAGCGACTCGATCCTGCGGCGTGAGGCGCGCCACGGGCGGTGCTGATGAGAATCGCGATTGTGCAGGAGACTGTTGATACGCAGCGCGGCGGGGCTGAGACTTCGACACGTGAACTGGCCGGGCACCTGGCGGCGCTGGGGGTTGAAGTCACAGTCGTTTACCGGGGCGAACGGGCGGCCGCGCTGACCGATGAGCGCGTTACTTATCTGCCGATTGCCGTGGCGGGATTCAGCCGCGCGCTGCGCACCTACCGTTTCGTGCGGGCGGTGCCGGGCGTTTGTCGGGAGCTGCGGTGCGACGTGGTCCACGCGATTACGCCGTGCCTGTGCGCGGATGTTTACCAGCCGCGCGGCGGCACGTTTGCGGAGACGGTGGCGCGTGGTCTGGCCGCGGTGCGGTCGCCGGCGGCGCGTGCGGTGAAGCGGGTGGGGCGGCTGTTCAACGTGCGGCAGCGGTTCCTGCTGCGGCTGGAACGGACGTTGCTGAGGCGGCGTCCGGCGCGGGTGGTGGTCGCGGCCGTGTCGCAGTACGTGGGCCGGCAGGTAACGGAGGGTTACGGTTTTCCGGCGGAGCGGACGCGCGTCATTTTCAACGGTGTTGACGTGGCAGCGCTGGCGGAGGGCGAACGGGAGCGGCGGCGGGAGGAGCGGCGCCGCGCGCTGGGCCTTGAAAGCACGGTGCCGCTGGTGCTGTTCGTAGCGCACAACTTCAAGCTGAAGGGTCTTGAGGCGCTGCTGTACGCGGTGGCTGACGGGGCGCACGCCGGCGCTGAGCCGTGTCACTTGGTTGTAGCGGGGCGTGACCGTCCGGAGCGCTATCGGCGGCTGGCGGCGCGGCTGGGGCTGGGTGAGCGCGTGCACTTCGTGGGCGCGCAGACGCCGATACGGGAGTGGTACGCGGCGGCTGATGTGCTGGCCCACCCGACGTGGTATGACCCGTGCAGCCGAGTGGTTCTGGAGGCGTTGGCGCTGGGGTTGCCGGTTGTCACGACGCGTTTGAACGGAGCGGCGGAGGTAATGCAGCCGGGGCGGCACGGTGAGGTTATCGCGACGCCGGCCGACACGGCCGCGCTGGCGGTGAGCTTGCGGCGAGCTTTGGATCCGGCGGTGGGGGCGGCCTGCCGGGCGGACGCGGCGCGACTGCGTGTGGAGCTATCGATGGCGCGACACGCGCGTGAGCTGAAGGCGTTGTATGAGGAGTTGGCGACGGGTTGAGGTCCGGCACGGGTGGGCCGGCGGCTACGGGTAGTGCGCCTCGAACATGGTGGTGAATTGTCCGTTCGACACGGGCGGCGCTGCCGTATTGTCGCTGTGCTGCAGGTAGGTAAGGTCCTCATCGCCCCAACTGGCGGCGCGCACTTCGGCGCGCGTATTCAGGGCCGACAGTCCCTCCAACTGGCTGGCCGGCAGGCGGCGGTCTTCCTGATCGAAAGCGATCAACACGTAGGGCTGGAACGGGCAGGGGCGGTTGTGCCGGACGACGACGGCGTAGCGGCCGTCGACCAGCCGGACCTTGGTCCCGATGGGGAACGGCTGCACGAGCCGGCCGAACTCCTGCATGAGCACGTTGTCGTACAGGCGTCGTTGCGGACCGGCGGTCATCTCCCACAACGCCCGCACGGGCGAGCGGGCCTCCTTGAAGACGTAGGTCGATGTGGCGGCGTCGAACGCGTCGGCGATGCGGGCGATCCGGGTGAACACGTGCAGGCTGTCGGGTGGCATGTGCTTGGGGTAGCCGCGGCCGCTGCAATTTTCGTGGTGACAGCGCACGATCAAGCGGCCGTGCGACGGGAAGCCGCGCGGCAGCAGGTCGATGGCCGCAAGCGGATGTTGCCGCACCTGCCAGCATTCCTCCGACGTCAGCGGCGCTTCGGACGCGTACAACCCGGCCAGGGGCAAGAGGCCGACGTCCATGAAGAGCGTTCCGATACCCAGGGTGACCGGGTTCAGCATGGTCCGGCTGTCGCGATAGCGCAGTTGCGTCTGGCGCGCCCGCTCCTCGACGACGTAGTCACGCGCGGACTCGGCCAGCAGCAGGCTCAGGAATACGACGTTGGCGCCGTGTTGGCACAGGAAGCTTTCCCTTCCGGCGGCCGGGGTCAGCAGGGCCGTGGAGACGGGCTCGCGTGCGAGGTATCCGACGACGTCTTCGATCACGCGACGAAACGGGCTCAGGTCCACGGGCCGCAGGGTTTTGCGCTCGGCGAAGAGGCGGGCCATTTTGCCGAGCACTTCGCTGAGCTGTTCCTGCATCGTCTCAGCGGTCTCGCGCTGGCGGGAGAGGTCCTCGAACTCGACGAGCTCATCGAGGGTCGGGTCGCTGATGCTCAGCATCATTCGCGGAAACCGTTCGCGGAGCAGGGTGATATCGGTCGGTGTCAGCGCCCGGTCGGCGCCCAGCAGCGTGCGGCCCTGGTGGGCCAGCCGTTCGCGCAGTTGCATGCCCGGCTCAAGCTCGCTGGTAGGTAGAAGAATCGGCATGGTTAGAGCGTCTCAGCGCCAATACGCCATGTCTGCCCCGGGCCAGGTTCACGTCTCTGTGTACATCGAACGGGGCGCGTAGCAGGTGGTGCGAAGATGTCGGCCGGCTGCTGCCGGGCCCGCCGGGCGAGACGCTATGGGAACCGGGCGGTCCGGACGTCCGCATAATCGGCCGGGACGGGGCGGCCGCGGGCTCAGGCTGACGGGAGGCCCTGCACGAGGGCCGTCAGGGCGTGCAGGTCGGCGAACTCGTAATCGGGCTGGTCACGACCGATGTCGTGGATGCGGTGGGTGCGGTTGAGCCAGCCGCTGCGCAGGCCGGCGGCGCGGGCGCCGCCGACGTCGCTGTGCAGCGAGTCGCCGACGTGGATGACACGCTCGGGGCGCCAGCCGGTGCGCTGCAAGGCTTCAGCGAAGATGAGCGGGGCCGGCTTGTACGAGCGCACGTCTTCCGATGTCACGACCTCGGCCGGCCGGAGGCCGTAGCGCGCCAGGCAGGCCAGCAGGTCGGCGCAGTCGGCGTTGGACACGATGCAGATCGGCAGGGGGAAGCTGGCGAAGAACTCGGCTGCTTCCGGCTGCAGGGGTGCCGCGCGCCAGTAGGCGGTGAGTTGTCGCACGTAGGGGTATGGATCAATGGTCGTACCGTGGTCGGCCACGGTTGCCCGCAGCGTGCGTGCCTCGACTTCGTAGAGCGTGGCGAACTCGGCGTCAATGGCGTGGTCCAGGGCCTGGAAGAAGCGCTCGCCCCAGGCGACGCCCAGCGCCTGCGGTGACAGTTCCAGGCCTACTGCGGCGATGACGTCCTGGCAGACGCGCTCGACGGCGGCGCGATCGCCGGTGGTGAGCGTGCCGTACATGTCGAGGAATATGCCGTCCAGCGGCGCGTGCGTTGGACTGATGCGGCTCAGAGTGTGCACAGGGCAGCCGTTTGTCCCCAGGTGCCGGCGAAGATTAGCTCACCCAGCGGGCGCCTTTCGCGGGGGGCTTCCTCGCGTGCTCGCAGGTCATCGGGCAGCGCGGCCAGATTACCCAGGTAGCCGACGGCCATTGCGGTGACGGCGTCGAAGTCGCCGGGGATTTCGTAGAGATCGCGGGCGCGCTCGGCGTCGAAGCCGGCCATGACGTGCACGTGAAGATCGAGGGTCATGGCCTGGATGATCAGGTTTTCGGTGGCCAGCCCGATGTCGTGCCAGGCGTGGGCGTTGGGTTTGCCGTCATGGACGAAGTGCCGCTGGGCCACGGCCAGGATCAGCACCGGGGCGTGCTGGGCCCAGACCTGGTTGGCCTGGACCAGGCAGCTCAGCATGCGCTCGAATTCGCCGGGGTGGTCGCGCGTGGCCAGGATGAAGCGCCAGGGTTGGTTGTTGTAGCAGGACGGCGCCCAGCGGGCGGCCTCGAACAGGGCGGTGAGCTTGGCCGGCTCGACCGGGCGCTGGGCGAAGGCCCGGGGGCTCCAGCGGCGCGCCAGCAGGTCGTGCAGCGGGACGGTGGTGTGCGCGGTCTTTTCCATGGTCAGCTCCCTGTAGCAGCGGCGTTTCGCGGTACCAGACGCGACCTGTCCGTCCGGGGCGCCGGGCGGCCGCGGGCAGTTACTTGCGTTCGGCCAGCAGATGGCCGACGTAGGCCTCGAGTTGCAGCAGGTGGTCGCCGGCCATGCGCGCGACGTCGGTCAGTAGTCCCATGCTAGCCTCCTCCTCGACCTGCTCGTCCACGAACCAGGAGAGGAAGCTGCGCGACGCGTAGTCCTTCTCCTTGTCGGCCAGCGCGACCAGGTCGTTGATCTGCCCGGTCACCTTGCGCTCGTGGGCCAGGGCCGCCTCGATCGCGGCCAGGACGGTCGGCCACTCGTGCGGCGGCGCGGGCAGGGCGGCCAGCTTGACCTGTCCGCCGACTTCGAGCACGTAATCCAGAATCTTCATGGCGTGCTCGCGCTCCTCCTCGACCTGGGCGCGAAACAGCTTGGACAGCCGATCCAGGCTCTGCTGTGAGAACATGCACGCCATCGACAGATAGATCTGTGACGCGGTGAACTCGTGTGCAATCTGCTCATTCAGCTTGGCATTCATCGCTTCGGAAATCGCCATGTCCTGTGCCTTTCGTTTAAGCAGGTCTACTGCGTCCGGCTTGATGTGTCGCCGGCGGCCAGCGCCCGGACCGCCCGGCCGCCCACCTCCAGTAACCGGTTAATTAGAGATTCTATTCCGGTTGGCCCACAGTCGCCACGCGGCTGTCGCCTCACGCTCGGCAGAACAAACCCATCAGCTCGTGGCCGCGCTCCAGCAGCCAGCCGCCGGCCAGCGCCTCGCACTCGGAGAAGGGGCGGCGCTCCACGGCTGCGATCCCGCTGCCAGCCATGCAGAACGGCGGCGGCTCGGACGAGTGCGCCATGGTCGTGCAAGGCGTGGGATGGTCGGGCACAACCAGTATGCGCCAGTGCTCGTGTCGGCGCAGTGCCTCCAGCACCGGCCCCACGACGAACTCGTCAATCCGTTCCAGCGCCTCAATCTTGGTGCGCCAATCGCCCGAATGTGCCGCTTCGTCCGGCGCCTCGATATGCACGGCGACCAGGTCGTACTGGTCCAGCGCCGCCACGGCGTAGCGGCCCTTGGCGGCGTAGTCCGTGTCCGGCAGGCCGGTGGCGCCCGGGACCGCGATCAGATTCATGCCCATGAGTAGGGCCTGTCCGCGGATGATGTCCACGGCCGTGATCATTGCGCCACGCAAGCCGAAGCGCTCGACGAACGGATCCAGGCGGGCCGGCGGTCCCTCCCCCCACAGCCAGATGTCCGTGACGGGCGGGCGGTCCTGTTCGCGCCGCATGCGGTTGACCTCATGGTCGCGCAGCAGCGGCCGGGCCCGGTCCATCAGGTCCAGCACGCGTTCTGACCCGCGGCCGCGGGCGCGATGCCCCGCGACCGGCTGGTTGGGGATGTTGTGCGGCGGTGTGCATGAGGGTCGCAGGTCAAACTCGGATGCGCCCGCGGCGATCATCAGGTTACGATACTGCACGCCGACGTGGAACTTGCAGCGTTCGCCTGCAAACCAGCGGTTCAGGTCGGCGATGAGGCGCTCTGCCTCCGCGTCGGTCGTGTGGCCGCCGGTATAGTTGCGCAGCACGCCATCGGCGATCGTCACGAAGTTGCAGCGGAAGATCAGCTCATCCGGCCCAGCCTGGAGCCCTTTGGCGGCGGCCTCGATTGGCGCGCGGCCGGTGTAGTAGATGTCGGGGTCGTAGCCGAAGACCGTGAGCGTCCCCACGTCGGTACCCGGGATGTAGCGGGCGGGGCAGGTGACGAGCCGGCCCAGGCGGCCATGCTGTGCGATCCAATCCATGTTTGGCAGGCGGGCGACGTCCAGCGGGGTCCGTCCGGCGAGTTGCGGCAGCGGCTCATCGGCCGCGCCATCCGGGAGAATGATCGCGTACTTCATGGTGACTCCGCGCTGTCCACAGCCTTCTACGCCGCCCGAACGACTGCCTGCCAGCCCCAGGATATTAGACCGACTGACGTGTACCGCAACGGGGCATGCCGGCCGCCGCGCGCCGGCTTTTTGACACCGCGCCAGAGTCTTTCGTACAATGGCCGCTGGCGGACAGTCGCCCTAACCGCGACAACAGGATGCAAGTGGAGGCATGGCAGTTACCTTAGCCAAGGTCTGCGAAGCACTTAGGCGCCACGGCCTTGAACCGGCCCTGGCCGGCGACCCGGATCGAGTGATCCACGGCGTCGCCACCCTGGAGGATGCGGGCGAGGGCGACATATCCTTCCTGGCCAATCCGAAGTACGAGAAGGCGCTTGGTACAACTCGGGCCTCGGCCGTGGTGTTGCGCCCGGAGGTGGATGCGCCGGACCGGCTTAGTCTCGTTCGCGTCGCGGATCCCTACGCGGCGATCACGGCGTTGATGGTCGAGCTGCATGGGTACCGGCGCCACCCGCAACTGCCACAAGACGCTGCGGCGCCCAACATAGCGCCGAGCGCGCGCATAGGTGAGCGCGCGACGATTCACCCGGGCGTGACGATCGCCGATGAGGTCGTGATCGGCGCTGAAGCCGTGATATACCCCGGGTGCTATGTTGGACCCAAGTGTCGTATTGGCAAGAACTTGCTGCTGTATCCCAACGTCGTCATATATGAGGGCACGATCATAGGTGACCGGGTTACGATTCACGCCGGCACGGTCATTGGTAATGATGGGCTGGGGTATGCCCCGGTGGGCGGCAAGTGGGTGAAGATCCCGCAGATCGGCATCGTGGAGATCGGTGACGATGTCGAGATCGGCTCGAATTGCTCGATCGATCGGGCGACGCTGGGTCGGACGCGCATTGCGTCGGGTACGAAGTTCAGCAACCTGATTGCCATTGGGCACGGTGCTCAGATTGGTGAGGACTGCCTGTTTGTGGCGCAGGTGGGGATAGCGGGCTCGGCCACGGTTGGGAAGCACGTGACGATGGCGGGTCAGGCGGGCGTGGTGGGGCACATTCGCATTGGCGACAACGCGACGGTCGGCGCGAAGGCCGGCGTAATCAACGACGTTCCGGCGGGGCAGACCGTACTGGGTCAGCCGGCCATGCCGATTCACGATACCAAGCGTCGGGTAGCCTACGAGCTGCGTCTGCCCGAGCTGTTCAAGCAAGTCAAGCGGCAGGAGCAGCGGCTGGCGGAGCTGGAAAGGCTGTTGGAACAGTCTGGCGGCCGGCAGGGCGCAGGCCAGTCCGGTTAGTGTCGTTATCGGGCGTATCTCGGCCGTGGCAAGCCGTGACGGTTCACGGCGAGACAGGGGTAGATCAGACACCGATGCTTGAGCTTCCGCCAACGGAGAGGCGCGTGGCGCTGCGTCCGATAGATTGGCCCACGCGCGCGGGTTGGGGCCGCCGCCACAACAGTTAAAGATGAGGGTTTTCTGGGTCGATGCGCCGACATGGCCAGCGGTCCCGGCGACTGCGCGCCGGTTCACTTGTGTGTTCGGGTGGACAGGCCGACCGTCCGGTTTGTGCCGAACTTCTGTCTTCGCGAACATCGGCAGCGCGCGCACGGGAGACTGCGATGACCACGTCTGAAGGCACCTGCATGTCTGCGGCCCGGGTGGCAACCGCAGCACCGGCTGGAATTTACGAACGGTGAGATGAAGATTACGCTAAAAGTCCGGGTCTTCCTGTTGGTGTCGGTGCTGATCGTGTCGGCCATGGTCGCACTGACCGGCTTCCTCCTGGACGACTTCGGCAGCCGGCTCCAGGACGGTTTCGCGGCGCGCGGCGCGATCATCGTCAAGTACTTCGCCATTGACTGCGTGGAGGGTCTCAGCGCGGGCGACACATTCGGCCTACACAAGACCGTGGCGCGGCTGTTCGAGTTGGACGACGTGGTGTACGCCGGCATCTACGATCGCGCGGGACTGCGCATCGCCGGCGCGGCCGTCATTCCGGCGGACGAAGTCGTGGCGGGGGCCGTGGCGGAACGACCGGCGGCAGTCGTCAGCCGGCGGGCGGCGGCCGGGGTTAATGGGAGCGTGCCGGTACTGGATTTCGTTGCCCCGACGGTTGACGAGAACGGCGAGCGCGTCGGGTGGGTGCAGATGGGGTTGAGCCTCGAACGCGTTGACGCGCAGATGCGGAAAGCGGGGAGGCGGGTGCTTTTGCTGCTGGCAGCGTTCGTGGCTGTCGGTTCGATAGCGTCTTTCCTGATCGCGAGCAGCATCACCAGGCCCATCAGGAGTCTGACGCGCGTGTTCGCGGCGATCGCCGGCGGCGACCTGGACCACGAGATCAGCGCGCGGCGCAGGGACGAGATCGGGAGCTTGTCGGCGAACTTCGCCGCCATGCGCGACTCCATCCGCCACAAGCTCAAGCTGCTGGAGGCCGAGGCGCTGGTGCGCCGGCGGGCGGAAGAGGAGCTGGCGCGGCATCGCGACAACCTGGAGGAGCTCGTCAAGGAGCGCACCGCGGAGCTGGCCGGGGCGAACCTGGAGCTGAAGGCAGAGATCAACGAGCGCCGCCAGGTTCAGGAACGTCTGAAGACCTCGCTGGATGAGTTGGCGCGGCACAACCAGGCCATGATGGGCCGCGAGAAGCGCATTGCGGAGCTCAAGGCCCAGGTTAACGGTCTGCTGGCGGAGCTGGGGCGCCCGCCGGTCTATGAGGAGAGCGAGCGAACAGGGGCGGACGTGCCCTTCGGCAGTTCTGCCGGAGCGGAGCGTGCGGCCGGGCTGCCGGCCAGCGCGGCCGATACGCTGACCGGCATCAAGGAGTGGCAGACGCTGCTGGACAGCTATTGCGCCTCGGTCGGCATCGCCGCTGCCATCATCGACCTCGAGGGCCGGGTGCTGGTGGGAGCGCGCTGGCAGCAGATCTGCACCCACTTCCACCGGCAGCATCCGGAGACCTGTCGGCGCTGCATAGAGAGTGACACGGTCATTGCGAACCAGGTGCGCGCGGGCGAGCGCGCATCGGTGTACACGTGCAGGAACGGCCTGACGGACGCGGCCGCGCCGATCATTGTCAACGGCCAGCACGTCGCGAACTTCTTCGTCGGGCAGTTCCTGCTGGACCCGCCCGACGAGGACTTCTTCCGGCGGCAGGCCGCGACGTACGGCTTCCCGCAGGAGGAGTATCTCGCGGCCCTGGCGGACGTGCCGATGGTGGCGCGCGAGAAGCTCGAGTCGATTCTGAGCTTCCTGAGCCAATTCGCTGTCTTGCTGGGTTCGATGGAGGTCAGCCAGTCCGGCTTGCGGCAGGCCAACGCCGAGCTGCGGGAAAGCCAGGGCGCCCTGCTGAGCATCATGGAGGACCTGATCGAGGCGCGCGAACGGGCGGAGGAGTGGGCCCAGCAGGCGGATGGCGCCAACCAGTCCAAGAGCGAGTTCCTGGCCAACATGAGCCACGAGATTCGCACGCCGATGACGGCGATTCTGGGGTATGCCGATGTGCTGTTGGAGAGCGGTGACCTGGAGCACGCCCCGCCGGACCGCATCGCCGCCGTTGAGACGATCAAGCGCAACGGCGAGTACCTAATGCAGATCATCAATGACATTCTCGATCTGTCCAAGATCGAGGCCGGCAAGATGACGATCGAGCGGATCCGCTGCGCGCCGTGTCAGATCATAGCGGAGGTGGCGTCGCTGATGCGCGTGCGCGCTGACGCGAAGGGTCTGGCGCTGGAGATCAAGTATCGCGGGGCGATTCCGGAGACCATCGCGACCGACCCGACGCGGCTGCGCCAGGTGCTCATCAACGTGATTGGCAACGCCATCAAGTTCACCGAGGTTGGCGGCGTCCGGCTGCTGGTTGAGCTGGCCGGCGACGAGGACCGGCCGCTACTGCAGTTCGACGTCGTGGATACCGGCCTGGGCATGAGCCCCGCGCAGGTCGCCCGGCTGTTCCAGCCGTTCACGCAGGCGGACACGTCCACGACGCGCAAGTTCGGCGGGACCGGCCTGGGTCTGGCGATCAGCAAGCGGCTGGCCCAGGAGTTGGGTGGTGACATTGCCCTGGTCGAGACGTCGCAGGGCGGCGGGACGCGTTTCCGCGTCACGGTGGCCACGGGTTCACTGGCGGGCGTGGCGATGGTAGCGGACCCGCTGATGGCCACGACGGTCAGCGGCGGCCTGTCCAAGTCCAAGTCGCGCTCACTAGCGCACGAGTTGGCCGGCGAGACCATTCTTCTGGCGGAGGACGGGCCCGACAATCAGCGGCTGATCGCCCACATTCTTAGGAAGGCCGGGGCCAGCGTGACCGTGGTGGACAACGGCAAGCTGGCGGTTGAGGCGGCGACGCGGGCGCGCGATGCGGGCCGGCCCTTCGACGTCATTCTGATGGACATGCAGATGCCGCAGATGGATGGGTACGAGGCGACGCGTGTGCTGCGCGCGGCCGGCTATGCGGGCACGATCATCGCCCTGACCGCCCATGCCATGGCGAGCGATCGGGAGAAGTGCCGGCAGGCCGGCTGCGACGACTACGCCGCCAAGCCCATTGACCGGGACAAGCTGATCGAGCGCATCAAGGCTGCTTGTCAGCCGGCGGCCGCGGCCCCGGAGGGGCACGGCTGAGCCGCCGGTTACCAGCCGATCACCGACACTTCCGGGAGGCGCAAGCTGCGCAACCTGGCACCGAGCTCCTGCTGTTCCAAGGTTAACCGCTGCAGGGCACGCTGGGCCTGGTCGCGGGGCAGCTCCACCTCACACGCCCAGCGCTCTGAGAGCTCCAGCAGATTGCGCGCCCGCATGTCTTCCAGGCGGGCTTGCAGCGTCTGCCGGCGCGCCAGGGCGCCGGCCAACTCGATGCTCTTCTGCGCCAGGTCCTGGTTGAGCTTCTCCAGCACGCCGGCCCCCGCGCGGGCAGCCGCGGCCTCCCGCCGCTCCAGCAGTTCAACGCGCGCCAGGGCAACCTGTTCCTGTGCCGCCGTCGTTTCTATCCCGTCTACCACACCTGCTTCATGCATCCGGCCCAAATACTCCACGCGCTGCTCCCGCAGTTCCACGACCTTGGCCATCTCGGCCACCACGGGGCTGGTATCCACCGCCTCGATAGCGCGTTGCCCGACTTTGGCGATCTGCTCGGTGATGGCCTGCTCGGCCACCAAGGCGTCAAACGTGACCGGCGACGGCCGTAACGGAAGTACTGGGCAGGAGTTATCTGTACGTTTGTAGGGCTGTGCCGCCGTCTTCGTCACTCGCCTGCCCACCGTGTTTTCAACCCATTAGACGCGCCGGTCGTCGTATTCTTACAGCCATCGTACGACGAAGTGACGGAGGTGGACACCGGCGGTTGGGGCTGGCGCCGGGCCGGGAGACGATGGGGGAGCGCGTGCGCCGGCGGGGCTGTAGTGGTCGCGCAGGCTGCTATACTGTCGCCGGCGGCTGCGGGATTGGCTTGTGGCCGCCCA